>SMLU01000001.1:932595-1243461 GCA_007859745.1 Phycisphaerae bacterium RAS1
CGGGCCTTCCTCGCTGGGTGGGCCGACGTGCATCACCTGGGCGCTGAGGCCTTCGTGATAGCTTTCGAGTCGCAGCGTGGCGGGCGGCTCCCCCAGGCGCGCCTTCGCCGCGGAGACGCCGTCAGCAAACATCTCCGCGGTCAGCCAGTCCGGCTCGAAGACGATCATCATCCGCCAGTTCAGCTTGTCCCGGTTTCCGCAGACGAAATCCTGCATGTCGTCCGCCCACCAGAGGCCTTCGAGCGGCGGCTCGACGAAGTTCTTGCCCATCCGCTCGCGGGCGATGCGCTTGATCGGGTAGATCGCGGCGAACAGCCACTTGACGGCGTGGTCGAGCGCCGCGCGGTCCGCGGCGCCGCGGCCGTCGATCATGACGTAGCGCATCTCCGGCACGTCCACCAGGACGAAGCCGCCGGCCGGAGGCAGGTACAGCTCCTTCAATCTGGCCTTCAGAACTGCATCTTTCATGGTCGTCGCTCGTTCAAACTTCGTTCGCTCAATCAAGCCAGGGTTTGGTCGACATGTAGTCCCACGTGCGCGAGACCCACTCCGCCTCGGCGCGCAACTGGCCGAGCGAGTAGTCGAATAAGGCCTCGACGTAATCCGGCAACGGCTGCCGCTCGACCTGAATGGCGCGGAGTCGCGCCACTTCCGCTTCGACCGTCTTACTCCGCGCCTGCAAAGCATCCAGCGCCTGCTCGCGCCGCAGCGCCGGCCAGTTGATCATCCCGAGCAGGACTGACGCGTAAGCAGGCCGTACATCCCGCAGCGCGGCGATCGTCTGCGCCGCCAACGCCCGCCGGCCGGCCGGCGTGACGGAGTAGACCTTTCGGGTCTTCGTGCCGGAGCGGGACTTTTCGGCCTGTTTTCCAGCCTTCACCGCCGCCGATTTCTTCGCCGCGACCAGCCGCAGCTTCTGGAGCTTGCCGAGCACGAAGTAGATGGAGGAAAAGCCGATCTGCGTCCATTCGCGCATCCCGCGCTGCCGGATGACCTGGTCGAGCTGGTAGCCGTGCCGCGGCATCTCGGCGGCGAGCCCCAGCAGCAGCAGTTCCGCGTCGGTCAGGGCCTTCATATTCTAGTACTAGAATATCAGGACGAGGCGGACATGTCAACTCCTCGATAGCAGCGTGGACCGTGCCCACGCCGGTCCCGCGCGATCGACTGACACGGCGCGACAAGCCGAGTGGGACGCGCGTCTCGCCCGTCCCCGCGGTCTCACGAACGGGCGAGACGCCCGTTCCACCCGAAGATGTTCTTACGCGGGATGGGCATCGGAGCGGCCGGTCATGCGGCCAGACGCCGGACAATCTCCCGCGCCGCCGGCGTCGAACCAGCCGCGAGTGCGGTTGCAGAAGGCACAGACGCTGAGCATCACCGGCACTTCGACCAGGACGCCGACGACCGTCGCCAAGGCCGCACCCGACTCCGGTCCGTAGAGCGCGATCGCCGTGGCCACCGCCAGCTCGAAGAAGTTGCTTGCTCCGATGAGGGCGCCCGGCGCGGCGACGTTGTGCGGCACGCGGAACAGCTTCATCAGGGCGTAAACGAGCGACGAATTGAAGTACACCTGAATCAGAATAGGGACTGCGATCAGGATCACGTGGAAGTAGCGCTGGGTGATATTGTCCGCTTGGAACGCGAAGATCAGCACCAATGTCGCGAGCAGCGCCAGCACCGCGAGCGGATGAAATCGGGGCAGGAACGACCCCTCAAACCACTCGACGCCGCGGCGGCGGATCAACGTGCGGCGCGTGATGGCGCCCGCCGCCAACGGGATTACGATGAAGCAGATGACGGCGTAGATCAGCACCATGAACGGCACGGCGAGGGCTGACGCGCCGCTGACCAGAAACGTCACGATCGGCGCGAAGAGCAGCAGCATGAGAAGATCGTTGACCGAGACCTGCACCAGTGTGTAGGCCGCGTCGCCGCGCGTCAGGTAGCTCCAGACAAAGACCATCGCCGTGCACGGCGCGGCGGCGAGGATGATGACGCCGGCGATGTACTGATCGGCGAGTTCCGCCCCGATCCACGGCAGGAACAGGTGCTTGAAGAACACGGAGCCGATCAGGGCCATGCTGAACGGCTTGACCAGCCAGTTCACGAAGCAGGTGATGATGAGGCCCTTGGGCCGCTTCCCGACGTTGAGCACGGAAGCAAAATCCACTTTCAGCATCATCGGGTAGATCATGAGCCAGATAAGCACGGCAATGGGGATGTTGATCTGGCTGCCGCCGCCGAACTCAAAGCGGCGCAGCGCATCGGTCAGGCCGGGCAGGAGCTTGCCCAGCCCAATGCCGACCGCCATACAGAGCGCGACCCACAGCGTCAGGTAGCGCTCGAATACGTTCAGCCGCCGGACGTCGGTTGCCTCAGTCATACCCCGCGCACCTCACGTGAACAGGAGAAACGCGCCCACGAGCAGAATCAGGACTCCCGCCAGTCGTCGCAGCACGTCGGCGCCGCGATTCCAGCCGCGGGAATCCGCCAGGCGCTGCACCAGGCCGATCGACGTGCCGCCGACGAGGACCAGCCCGCAATGTCCCAGACTGTAGGCGATCAGCAAGACCGCACCAAAGGCCGCGCCGCTGAGCGGGACGACGGCCAGCAGGGCCAGTAGAACCGGTCCCGCGCACGGAAGTGATACGAGTCCGAAGAGGAGTCCGAGAAGGAGCGCGCCGACGACGCCGCTCAAACGTCGGCCAGGGACGGCCGACGCTACGAAGCCCGCCGGCGCGGGAATGCGGACGTGGAGCACGCCCATCAAATGCAATCCCATGAGCAGGCACACCGCGGCCGCGACATACGTCCACCAGCTCGCCTTCAGCACCGAGCTGGCCGCCCAGGTCGCGAGGAAAAGAATCGCGAACATGATCGTCAGGCCGACGCTGAACGTCAGCGACAGCAGGAATGAGCGGCCGACGCCGCGCGACTCCTGCCCTGCAACATACCCGACCATCAGCGGCACCATCGCCAGCACGCACGGATTCGCGGCCGTCAGCAGGCCGCCGACGAAGGCGGCGGCCGGCGCCAGCCACGGATTGCACTGAACGACCTGCGCCAGGTTCTCGCTGAGCTGTTCGAGCATCATCCGGCTCCGAGTTCTTTCAGCCTGGCGACGATCTCCGCCTTGGGCAGGAAGCCCTCATGCCGCCAGACCTCCTTGCCGCCGCGGTCGAAAAAGATCTGCGTCGGAATGATGCGCACGCCGTACGGCTCGCCTGCACCCGGGTTCTTCCACACGTCGATGAACTCAATGCTCGCTTTCCCGGCGTATTCGGTCTTCAGTTCGGCGAGAATCGGCGCCATCTGTTTGCACGGAATGCACTTGTCTGCGCCGAGATCGACCATGCGGGGCAACGCAACGGCCTGGGTGGCCGGCGCAGTGCCCGGCGAGTCCGGCGAGGGGCGCGGCGATTCCTGTTGGCGATAAACGGCGACCGCCGCGACGAGGACAAGCACCGCTGCGACGGGCAGCGAAGTGCGCACATGGCTGCTGCTCATGTTTCATTCCTTGTTAACGTCCCCCTGCACGCTTCGCGGCGGTCGCCAGCAGGCGTGAGACTTCCGCCTCAGACGGCGACTTGCCGGCGACCAGCACCTCGCCATCGACAACCAGCGCCGGCGTGAACATCACGCCGCGCCGGGCGAACTCCCGGATGTCGCGGATGTGCTCCAACTGGTACGGGACGCCCAGCTTGTCCGCCGCCGACCGGGTGGTCTGCTCCAGCAGATTGCACTTGGCGCAGCCGGTTCCCAGGATTTCGATTTTCATGGGATGCCTCCAACGTGTGCGACGGCGGCGCCGGCGGCCGCCGGCTGCGTCGCGCCGAAGATCATTCCGACGACCGTCGCGATGACGACGATCAGTGAGCTGAAAGCGACGGTCTTTTTCACACCCATCACTTTCGCGAGTACGAGCATGCTCGGGAGTGAGAGCGCCGGCCCGGCCAGCAGAAGCGCCAGGGCCGGCCCCTTCGCCATGCCGTGCTCCATGAGCGCCTGCGTGATCGGCACCTCGGTCAGCGTCGCGAAATAGAAGAGCGCTCCAACGAGCGACGCGACCAGGTTTGATCGCAGGCTGTTGTCGCCGACGAGGGCCGCGATGTGTTGATCCGGCAGCAAGGCGGCGATGAAGCCGACCGCGAATACGCCGCCGAACAGCAGCGGGATCAGCAGCTTGGCGAAGTCCCAGGTGTTGTGCATCCAGAGCTTGAACTCATCGCGCTCCACCCAGCGCCACGTCATAGCCGCGACCGCCAGCCCGCATAGACCGGCGAGCCACCAGCGGATGTGGAAGATGTCCATCACCCAGTTCTTCGCCTCGACGATCGCGGCGATTTGAGCCTTCGGCAGCGTGAGTCGCTCGCCCGCCCGCGTCGTGCCGGCGGACTCCTGCACCTGGATCATGACCTCGTCGCGCATCTCCTGAAGCACGACGCCGCGCACCTGGGTGCCGTCGGTTCTTTTGAGAACCGCGTCGCCGGGGTTGAACCAGTCGCTGAAGATCAGGAAGCCGATCATCGACGCCAGCAGGAGGGAGCTCTGCCAGCCGCGGCGTTTCGATTCCGGCGGGCCGGCCGCGCGCGTCGCCGCTTCGATCTTCGCGCGCTCTTCCTTTCGGAACAGCCATGCCATGCCGAGGCCCACGAAAAACGCGAAGCCGATCGCCCCCAGCGCCCGCCACAAACCGATGTCGAACCCGAGCACGCGGGCGGTCAGGAAAATCGCCAGGATGTTGATCGCCGGACCGGAGTAGAGGAACGCCGACGCCGGTCCGAGTCCTGCGCCGAGCTGGTAGATGCCTGCGAACATCGGGAGCACGCTGCACGAGCAGACGGCCAGCACGACGCCGGCGACCGACGCGACCGTGTAGGCCCAGAATTTGTTGGATTGGGGTCCCAGGAAGCGCAGGACGGCGTCCTGCGACAGAAAGGTGATGATGCCGCCGGCGATGAACAGGGCCGGGACCACACAGGCCAGAGTGTGATTTCGCGCATACCACTGGAGGAGCTTGAACGCCTCGACGATCGCGGCCGAGACTTTCGGGTCGGCCAGCGGCAGGTAATAGGCGGTCAGGAAGACGCTTGCGAACGCGGCGGCGATTTTCCACTGCTTTGAGATCATGGCCGGCTCATCCTTCGGACGGTCTCACCCGCACACTTAATGCCTATATGGCCATTGTGCCATGAATAGCAAGAGAAAAAGGGGCGCCATGCGGCGAGCCCGGGCGCGCGTCATCGCAGCACCGCCTGCTGGGCCTTCAGGTTCTGCGACAGCACGGTTTCGATGCAGTCCCAGAAGCCCTGGAGGCAGCACACCTTCAGCTTGTAGTACACCATCACGCCGTCCTTGCGATCCTCGACCAGCCCGGCCTGCTTGAGCAGCGCCAGGTGCTTTGAGACGGTCGATTGATCCGCGCCCACGAGCTGCGTCAGATCGCATACGCAGACCTCGCGATCCTCCAGGGCTTCCAGGATCATCAGCCGGCTGGCGTGTGCCAGCGCCTTGGCGATTCGGGCGCGGGCGTCGTAGCGAAGGCGGGAGTGACGCGGCTTCAGCTTCATGGCTCTATGGTAATTATGCCATTGTTTGGCGAAATGTCAACGCGGATCGCCGGCCCGCTGGTCGTCTTGCAACGACGTGATGCCGCGTGACAAGAGAGAAGCTGCCCCGTTGGCCGCTTCGCTCGCGCCTGATCCTTCGAGACGAACTGCCAGACTCGCTTCGGCGTGACGCCGAACCGCTGCACTTCCGTCCGGCTGCTGCGGCGGAGGTCGCAGGCGTCCCTCGTGATTGGTCGACACGAATCGCCGCCAGGTCGCGAGCACCAAATCCGAGCCCAATGCCGAGCCAAATCAATGTGCGCCCGCCGCGGTCGGGCTCACGCAGCATTCGCACAACCTGCTCGCGTTTCGCGACCTGCGACGCCGAGTACCCCCTTCACGACGGCACGGCCGTACGCCTCGGTGTCCTCCATCTTGAGGTCGGCGAGCCTCATCCTGACCTTCGCGCCTGCCCGTTGCTCGCCGTTGATGAACACGAGGAAGTCCTTCACCTGCTTGTTACTGACACGAAAGACCGGGGCGGCGATGGTGCCACGTCGTCGCGGCTCATTGCCTTTTCGCGAGCGAGCTGCTTCGGCATCGAGAAGGCCGCTTGCATTTTCGAGGACGCTGCCCGAGAGTACGCGGTTATCCTGCTTGGTTTTGGGAGCGGGCGTGACCCTCGTCGGGAGGGCTTTCACGTTCTCGCCTCCAAGGTGCTCAAGCACCCAAGCGTGATCGAGGAGTCGAGCTCACGGTTCGCCGCTATGCTCTTTGATGTTGAACCGATGTCGACTGGGTACGCCGTCGTCATCCCGGAAGCTCACCTGCCGGCCGATGCCCTGAAAGTCGGTGAACGCGAGCTTCGGAATCCGCCTTCGGCGGTTCGGACCTGCTTCGGCACGGCTCGTCCTCGTCGGCGGTTAGGTTGATTGCCGGGCTATCCGTACCGAATTTGTGGTAGAAGCGGCCGAAAAACGTAGTAGCAAACGGCCTTCGCGGGCGTAATTCAGTGGTAGAATGCCAGCTTCCCAAAATGCTCAAACACAACTTTTCTAGACCCGAAAAACAGCTGTAAACTGCTGCAAATAAACACGTTACGAAAGCACGCCGAAAAACGCGCGCCGGACGATTTTTCGCCCTAAGTAGTGCAGGTTCGTCCCGAAATGTAGTGTGAAAATGGAATGCCAGCCCGCTGCGATGGCATTGCCGGGTCTTGCACTACATTGCGCCGATTCGGCATCGCGACCAACTCATGTCAGACTCTGCGTCGCGCACGTTTGCATTGACGAGAGTGCTTCCGGGGCGCGCGGCAGGCAAGTTACGCCCTTACGTCGGTTATGGATCAACCCGACCACTGCCACCGCCAACCTGTCGCACTTCGCCGTCAGGCGTAGACCCTGAAACGTCATACTGTTGGCGAATCACCAGGCCGGCGGATGTTGATGACCGCAGAAAGCTCTCCCACCCGGCTCCCTCGAGGTTTTCAGATGGGATGCTCACGTCGTAACTGATCGTCACAAGCTCACCACCATTTCTGCTGTTCACGCTCGTCACTCTGAAGTGCATCCCGCTGCTAACCCAAGACGTCGAGGTGGTTACGACCTGCCCATTCTTGAGAGGCTGCCCCGAGCTATTGAAGGAGATGTTTGCCGGAACAGTGAAAGTCTCGGTATCGAATACAGTTCCGCCAAGATAGGCCCGCACTTCCAGTTCCATGCTGCCGGAATATGAACCTTGACCGATATTGGAAAACCGGGTCCCACCCCCCGAGTCACCGCCGGAGCCACCGCTACCACTACCGCTGGACGATCCGCCGCCCGAGCCGCCACCGGACGAGCTGCCGCTGCCGGAACCACCAGACGCGTTGCCCGAACCAGACGATTCCGTCGTGAACGACCAGATCGGCCCCTGAACGCTCCGCGTCCGATCCGCGTTGTACGCCGTGACCCGCCAGTAGTACGTCGTCGAATACCGATACGATGCCGACGTGATGATGAACGTATAGTCGCTCGCGCTGGTTCCGCCCGTCTCGTTGCCCGGTCGTGCAGACCAATCTTCATCGACTGCATCCGACGGGATTGATGGACTGCGCGAAATGTTCACGACATACCGCGATGCACCGTTGACTGGCGCCCAGTCGAGCTCAACGATCGACCGACCGCCCAGCGCATCCGGTTCGAGGCGCACGCCGCGGGCCCCGTTTGTCGGGGATGGAGACGAGGGAGCAGCTAGCGACGAGTTGCTCGATGATGCGCCGCCCGACGATCCGCCGGCGCTGTTGCCGCCCCCGCCCCCGCTTCCGGATGAGCCACCGCTCCCGCCGCTGGTCGAGCTGCCCGACGATGAACTTCCGCCGCCGCTGTTGCCGTCGTCGTCTGGCACTTGGGGACAGCCTGCCATCAGGATTGCGAGTGAGAACATGATCGACCCGACACAAATTCGCTTCGGTAACATGAGACCTTTCTCCGCTTTGCTGGGCGTTCCTCGGTCCATCGCCGGTCGCGTTACTTCGTGTCCACTCGGCTTACGGGCCCTCACACATTCCATGCGCCGATTCCTCTGCGCTGACGCATCGACAAACACTTTTGGGTCTCGGATCTGGCCGGCTGGCCGAAGCAGCAAGCGGCAGGTTTTCGTGGGGTGCCAGGAGGTGTGTTACGCTGCACATGCCAGCCAGCCCTGGACGGCGGGCGGCATGCGGATCGTCAGCGTCACACCCGCCAAACAAGCCGCGTTTCACGTTTAACAGGCAGCCAATCAGCTTGCTATCAAGCTGTTCAAACGCAATCCAGATCGACGAGCATGCTGTTGTAGCTGCGTTTGAGCAGCCGAGGGCCCTGACGACGTGCTGACTCGACGACGACGACGGGCCGCGAAACGTCGATGACTCGAATGACGCATACCGAGCCCAGGCAAGGAACTTGACGCTTCCGGGTTCCTCAAGGCGAGGCCGCTCCCGGAATATCGCGCGGCTGCCTCGGCGCCTGCTCGCACCGTCCAGGTTCCAGCACATTCTGGTCCCTCCGGCGGGCCTCTTTGGCGGATCGACGGGCTACAAGCTCATGCGTCGCCGGGCTAGACTGGACGCGGCGGTTCTTTAGCGCGCCGGCGACTTCTGCCTTCCGCCGCGGCCGAAGTGTGACTTCCAAGCACGGCGCAAGGAGAAGGCGATGAACGCGCTCACGTCTTGCGTGTACGGATCGCTGGTCGCGTCGGTCTTCCTCGGCATCGTTCCGGCCACGCAAGCGCAGACTCAGTCCGCCCCCGCAACCTCGCAGGCCGCCGAAGAGCGTTTCATGAGCGACGAGGAGTTTCTGAAGATCGGCGTGGACTTTGACCTCGACGCGTACATCAAGGGTCTCAACCCGCCGACGGTCGAAGAGATCGTCAAGAGCCGCCAGCCGATTCCAACGCTCAAGCACATCCTCGATAGTACGGAGCGATCAGGGCGACGGCTCGATCGCGCAGAATCCAAACATTCGGTCGAGGCGA
Organism: Phycisphaerae bacterium RAS1; assembly: GCA_007859745.1. Lineage (NCBI taxonomy): Bacteria > Pseudomonadati > Planctomycetota > Phycisphaerae > Phycisphaerae bacterium RAS1. The sequence continues at coordinate 941,640 of SMLU01000001.1, forward strand.
CCATTGGCGCATTGTTGGACGAAGGCGAAGGACTCTTGCGGAAAGCCACTGCGGGCAATCAGGAGGCTGCCAGCAGCGAGCAACTCGAAAACGTCATCGCCAAGGCCGAGCGTGTATTGAACTCGCTCAGCAACGACGGGCAATCACACACTAACCGCGCGATCACCCAGGCAAAAGAGCTCCTTGTGACCGCGCACCGCCTACGAGAGCTACCACTTCACCAACGTCGCCTTTGGGGGGAAGCCGACCGCCGCAAAGTTGACCTCGATCAGCTCACGTCGCAAGCTGACTTTGCAAGAGCGCTCGGCACTCACCGAAGCCAAGTCACCATCTACGAGACACTATTTGGTAGCGACTATCATTATACCGCCGTTGCGCTCAGCAATTGTGGTGATGTGCTGTATCTCATTGGGGACTTAAGCAGCGCAGAGCGGTTGTATCGTACAGCACTTGCGATTGTCATGCGCCTGCATGCGACAGATCATCCTCGCGTCGTCGCTAGCCTCAACAACTGTGGAGCGGTACTTCACGCACTCGGCGATTTTGCGAACGCAGACAACTTGTGCCGGGATGCACTCGCAATGCACTACCGAGTGGGCTCCGCTGTCGCTTCAGACGTGGCGCCTATACTTAACAATGTTGGCACAATGTATGCAGATCGAGGGGAATTCGCGGAAGCAGAGATGCTTCTCCGCAAAGCGCTTTCGTTGAAGCAGCAGTCGAGCTCGGAAGATAAACTTGACGTTGCCTTGACGATGGGCAACCTCGCGGGGGTATTGCATCAGCGAGGTGATGCTGATCACGCGGAGACGATGTTCCGTGACTCCCTGGCAATCGCTGAGAAGTTTGGCGGCAGCGATAGTTTCAACAATGCAAGCAGCCTGAGCGGACTAGCGCAACTTGGGCACGATCGTGGCGATCTAGTGCGGGCCGAAGTACTCGACCGCGAGGCGCTCGCCATGTGCCGCCGTCTGGCCCCCGGTGACCATCCAGAAGTCGCAGCTAAAATTGGAAATCTCGCGTCTGTATTAGATGACCGCGGCAACTTCTCGGAGGCCGAGGCGTTCTGTCGCGAGGCTCTAGCAATGCGTACACGCCTCTATGTGCGCGATCATCCGGAAGTGGCGCTAACTCTGGCGAATTTAGCAATGATATTACTAGAGGATGGTAACTGTGAGGAGGCCGTGCGGTGCCAGCGAGACGCGCTCTCGATGTGGAAAGGGCTTTTTGCAAGCGACCATCACGACACGGCGAACAGTCTCGGCAATCTCGCGTCGATTTACCTAGAGTGTGGATCTTTGGAGGACGCCGAGACATGTGCTCGAGACGCTCTGGCAATGAGTCGACGGCTTTATGCCCAAGAGCATTCGCGCGTGGCACTTAGAATGAACAACTTGGCGGTTGTCCTAAGAGCGCGCGGGAAGCTGGATGAAGCTGAGAGCCTATTTCGCGACGGGTTGGCGATGTGGCAGCAACTCTTCATCGGAGACCACCCACGGGTTGCCGATGCATTGAACAACATGGCGTCCGTACTGCTGGATCGTGGATTCGCAGACGCGGCCGAGCCATTTGCGCGCCAGGCATTTGAGATGATCGAGCGGCTTCGACCTCAAATCGTTGGCGGAGAGCGGGAACGTGCCGAGTTTGCACAAAGACTCAAGTTGCGCGGTCGAGCCCACGCTTACGCCGTGCTGCTCACGCGCATTCATCGGGAGAGTCAAGCGATAGCCGTTTTGGAGCAAGGCCGTGCTCGTGCGGCACTGGACGCGTTGGTGCGTTCCGATGCGGATGCGACCACTGGGTCGCGCATGCTAAGTGGCGACGTTCGCACGCGACGCGCGGGACAGGCCAGACAGGTCGAGCAATCTGCGCGCATCGCATTGAGCGACTCCGAAGCATTGCTGGTCGGTCGGCGAAAAGAGCGGATGGCTTGGGCGAAGTTCACAGACAGGCCCGAACCTGAGAGAAATCGACGTCTGGCCGCTCTCGACGAGGAGATTGCGGCGCTGTCGGATGCCGTGAAGCAGAAACGTCAAGCACTGACCCGCGCGGGCAGCGAAGTGCTGGTCGAGCTTCGTGGCTTGTTTCCGATTGCGCAGCCCCGCTCTACGGAAGAGATTTTGAAGGGGTTGGCACCGACGGAAGCTGTCGTCAGCTTCTCGTGGGGAGACGACAGTGTCCTTGTGGCTGTCGCCGGCGGCGGTCAGACCACCACCGCGATCGTAGCGGAGAACAAGGAGCAAACCAACAAGCTCACGCAGATCGCGGCGAATCTTCGAGCCGCGCTCTCGTCACCGGGCACTGCAGGCTCGTCCGACGGGGCCGCCGCGCATGAGTTGCTTTCAGTGCTGTTGCCAGATTCCATTCGCCGGTATTTGTCGGTCCCCGAGCATGTGCTCATCGTTCCAGATGGTCCGCTCAGCGGAATCCCGTTTGAAGCCCTTGTCGTGCTCGACCCGCAATCCCCTCTCGCCGGCAAGCCGATCGTCTACGCGCCGTCGGTCACCGTCTATCTGAACCGCATGGAGCTGCGGCGAGGTGATCAAGCTATCAGCGGGGCCGTGACAACCGCGTCGCCGCCTGCGGCCGTGGTGCTCGGCGCGCCGGTATTCGACCGCGACTACAAGGACCCCGAGTATCCCACGGACGGTGTGCTGCTTGCGAAAGTCGTCGCGAACGGAAACGCCGCCAAAGCCGGATTTCGTCGCGGGGACGTGCTGCTGCGCTACGGCGACCAGAAGCTCGACGACTCGACGCCGATTCAGAAGGCAATGGCCGCTGTGACCGACTCGGTGCAGAAAGGCGAACGCCCGGCCGATGCTCCAGTGAAGATCGCGTACTGGCGCAATGGAAGGGAAGCGCAGGCCGACGTGCCCCTGGGCAAGCTGGGCGTTCAGCCGCAAGAGGGCAATCCCGCCGACGGTCTCCGTTCGATGGCTCTTATGGACACCGTCACCCGTGGCGGCGGAGAGTTCGAAGCCGGCGTGAGCGCCACCGACCAAGTGCGCCTCTACGGCGGCGTTCTGCCACCGCTGCCCGGCACGCACCGCGAAGCCAAGTCGATCGCGGCGCTCGTCGGCGCCGCGGGCGGCAAGTCCGCGCTCCTCACGGGTGCCGATGCGTCGATTCCAAAACTCTGGGACGCGGTGACAGCGAACCCGCCCAAGTACCTGCACCTTGCCACGCACGGCCTGATGGGCAGCGCCGACCGGCCGATGGATGCGAGCCTGGCGCTGACCCAACCAGAGAAGCCGACACCGGACGATGTCGGCTTCCTGCGCCTGGACGACCTGATCGGCCGCTGGGGCGGCAAGCTCAAGGGTTGCGAGCTGGTCGTGCTCAGCGCGTGCGACACGCAGCGCGGCATCCAAAAAGGCGACAGCAGCTTCTCGCTTCCGCTGGGCTTCATGTTCGCCGGCGCCAAGACGGTCGTCGCCAGTCTGTGGAAGGTCGACGACGCGGCCACGCAGCTTCTGATGACCCGCTTCTACGAGAACCTGCTCGGCAAGTTCGACGCACCAAGGAGCGTTGACGGCGAGGCCTACGCCGCCGGCAAGCCGCTACCCAAGCTCGCCGCGCTGCGCGAGGCGCAGGCCTGGTTGCGCTCTTTGAGCTGGGAGGACGCTCGCAGGCGAACCGAAATGACCGAGGAGCAGTTCCAGTCCTACACTGCCTCGCGCGGTATCGGTCAACCCACCACTGCGCCCCGCGGCGAACTCAAGCAAGACGCACCCTTCGCCCACCCCTACTACTGGGCCGCCTTCATCATGATCGGTGATCCGGAGTAAGCAAAACAGAAGCTCCTCGCCGACGCGAAGCATCAGCGAGGAGCCTCAGCGGCGATCGGCGGACGCCGATGCCTTTCTAGCTCTTCGGGTTGAACTCCTTGTTGTGCCGGCCGACCGTCGGGCTATTGGCGCCGGTATGAAGCCCGCCGTCGCCCTTGCCCTTCTCGGTGTATGCCGAGATGCGGGTGAGATCGTCCTGCTGGTAGCCAGCTTTGATGTCACCCGCGTTCTGGGTGATCTTCACCGGCGGCTGGCCGTTTCCAGGGTCCACATTGAAGTTGCTCATCTGTAGCTCCTCGATAGTTTCCTACTCGCAGCCACTCCCACGCCGGGGCTGCTCGGCTGTCCGGCCGCGCTACGCTCTGGCCAATCATGCCCAACATCTGAGCTGTCCTTCGGAGGAGAGTGTTCGCCGTCGCTATTTGACGACGAGCCTTTCCACCGACGGATCTCGTCCTGAATGCGGGCGCGCTCAAGAAAACGCTCGAAGACCTCCGTCGTGATGATCGGCTCCTTCGGCATGGAAAGCGCGGGCAAACGGAGCTCCGCCTCCAGCTCGGGCGACAACAATGAACTGGCCGGAGGCGTCAGAAAGTCGTCGGCCGGCCCCGGGAACCCTTTGAATGGAGGAAGGGGCTCCGGATCGGGAGGAATGTACAACTCGCGCGCCCGAGCGCGCGCACCGAGTGTGTCGTAGTCGATCGTCGGAAGCGGCGTCGCCCCGCCATGATACGACCAGTATTCGGGTGGAGGCTCGTTTGCGAACGAGTGGCGTTCGAGGGGTGGTCTGTCGAAATTAATTGGTTCGCGTGACATCGTTTTTCTCCGTTCGCTGGTTGCGGACCGTGGTCCAGGTGCCTGGCTCAACCTCCAGGTCGGGGCGTACCGCCCGTCACCTAATCCATGCGCCAAATCCAGCCGCGCGGCGCACCTGTGCGCGAATCGACCACTCTGGACGCAAGCGCCCTCGTTCTCCTTTGCACCGCCTCAGTTGACCGTCACAGCCACCGACCACGATGGCCAGCTATCCGTTCGAACCCAAGTCCCGTTCACTGAAGTCTGCGTTTCGAATACGCGGTAATATGTGCCCGCCGTGCCCGTGACTGACGTCGGCACCGTCGTGGAATACACGCGCGTACCGCCGCCTGCACTGACAGACTGCGAACCAGTCGTGCTCTCGAAGTCATAAGGGCTCGATCGGCTGCGATCGATCCGCAGGTTTGCTATTCGAACCGATCGTGCAACGGGACTGTCATTGCGCACGTACACTTCAATTCGCAAAGGCGTGTTGCGCGGCACGGATCCACCGGTGACGTTTTGGTTCGTGTCAGTGCGGATGACTCGGAATTCAAAACTGTACGGCTCGTTGCGCCGCAGCGTGCGGTTGGTGGTCTGGTTGAGCGTGACCGGCACGTTCACGTCGTTGACCCAGTACTCGCCGTTGTAATAGACCTCCAGGTTGTAGCTGCCGACGGGAATACCTGACCAGCTCGCCACGCCGCTGCCGTTCGTCGTACGCTCGTCAAGAGGCTGCCAACTCTGACTGTAGCGCACTACCGTCGCGCCGCTGACCGAGTTTCCGTTCACGTTCTGTACGGTAATGTTCAAATTGCCCGTGTTTGACGTGAGAGTAACAGCGGGATCCCAGCTCCAGCTGTCGGTTTTAACCCAGTTGCCGTTCACGAGCGTCTGGGTCTCGAACGAACGGTAGTACGGGCCGGTTGCCGATGGCGAGAAGTTCGTGACGTTGAACGTGCGTGTCCCGCCCCCCGAGCTAATGGTCTGCGATGCGGTCGTCGTTTCGAAATCCCAGGAGCCAGCGCGGTCACGATCCAATCGCAAGTTCCGGATGCGCGCTTCGCGCGCCACCGGGCTGCCGTTCCGCACCAGCACCTCAAGTCGTAGCGGCGTTCCCTGCGGCACCGAGCCGCCGGTGACGTTCTGGTTCGTGTCGGTGCGAATCACGCGGAACTCGTAACTGTACGGCTCGTTGCGGCGGAGCGTGCGGTTCGTGGTCTGGTTGAGCACGACCGGTACGTTCACGTCGTTGACCCAATACTCGCCGTTGTAATAGACCTCCAAGTTGTAGCTGCCTACGGGAATGCCTGACCAGCTCGCCACACCGCTGCTGTTCGTCGTACGCTCGTCGATGTACTGCCAGTTCTGGTTGTAGCGCACCACCGATGCGCCGCTCGTCGCACTGCCATCCTGGTTCTGAACCGTAACGCTAAGATTTCCCGTATTCGGCGTGATGGTCACGGCGGGGTCCCAGCCCCAGCTATCGGTCTTGACCCAGTTGCTGTTCACGAACGTCTGCGTCTCGAACGACCGGTAGTACGTCCCGGTTGCGGAAGGTGCGAAGTTTGTGACGCTGAATATGCGCGTCCCGCCTCCGGAGCTTATGGTTTGCGATGCGGTCGTCGTTTCGAAATCCCAGGAGCTGGTTCGGTCACGGTCCAATCGCAGGTTGTTAAGACGTGCGTCGCGTGACACGGGGCTCTCGTTACGAACATACGTCTCGACGCGAAGCGGCGTGCCTTGCGGCACGGATTGGCCGGTGACGTTCTGGTTCGTGTCGGTACGGATGACGCGGAAGTCGTAGCTGTACGGCTCGTTGCGCCGCAACGTGCGGTTGGTAGTCTGGTTGAGCGTGACCGGCACGTTCACGTCGTTGACCCAATACTCGCCGTTGTAATAGACCTCCAAGTTGTAGCTGCCAACGGCGATCCCATTCCAGCACGCCGTGCCGGCGCTGTTCGTTGTCAGCTGATCGATAAGCTGCCAGTTCGTCGTGTAGCGGAGAACTCCCGCCCCGGCCACGTTCGAACCGTTGGCATTCAGGACGGTCACGCAAAGGTTGCCCGTGTTGGGCGTGATGATCACGGCGGGATCCCAGGCCCAGGCGTCGGTCTTGATCCAGTTGCCGTTCACGAGCGTCTGCGTCTCGAACGAACGGTAGTACGTACCGGTTGACGATGGCGAGAAGTTCGTGACGTTGAACGTGCGCGTCCCGCCCCCCGAAGTAATGGTCTGCGATGCAGTCGTCGTTTCGAAATCCCAGGAGCTAGCACGGTCGCGGTCCAACCGCAGGTTCCGAATGCGCGCCTCGCGAACCACCGGGCTGCTGTTCCGCACCAGCAACTCAAGTCGCAGCGGCGTTCCCTGCGGCACTGAACCGCCGGTGACGTTCTGGTTCGTGTCGGTGCGAATCACGCGGAACTCGTAACTGTACGGCTCGTTTCGGCGGAGGGTGCGGTTGGTGGTCTGGTTGAGCGTGACCGGCACGTTCACGTCGTTGACCCAATACTCGCCGTTGTAATAAACCTCCAAGTTGTAGCTGTCGACGGTGATTCCTGACCAGCTCGCCACGCCGCTGCCGTTCGCCGTACGCTCGTCGATGTACTGCCAGTTCTGGTTGTAGCGCACCACCGATGCGCCGCTCGTCGCACCGCCATCCTGGTTCTGAACCGTCACGCTTAGATTGCCAATCTGCGCACCTTGTGGTTGCACAGTAATCGACACCGTAGCGATTGCGCTATATGCGAGCCCGTCGAACGCCCGAAACGTGAATGCGTCCGTCCCGCTGTATCCCGAATTCGGTACGTACGTGACCGATGGGGGAGTGCCAGTCAGGATCCCGTGGCTTGGCTGGCCAATGACCGCGTACGTCAGCCGCTGCGGACCGTTGTCCGGATCTGACGCCGTCAGAGTCACGTTCGTAGCCGTCTCAAACGGCACCGACACGGTTTGATCCGTCGCTACCGCCGGTTGATTTTCATGCGGACGTTCCTGCACCGTGATGGTGACGGTTGCGGTGTTGCTCCGAAGATTGCCGTCATATGCGTCGAACGTGAAGCTGTCGGATCCACTGAATCCAGGATTGGGCAGGTACGACATCAACGGCGGCGATCCAGAGAGCGCTCCGTGGTTCGGCTGAACCCCGATCGAGTAGGTCAAGGCTTGAGGCAGGTTGTCGGGGTCGGAAGCCGAAAGCACGATCGGCGTTGTCGTTTCAAAACCAACCGATACGCTCTGGTTCTCGGCCACCGGGCGCTGGTTCGGCGGCGGGGTCACCCCCGAGCCACTCCACGTACGATTCACATCGAACACCCTGAGTCTGGGCGATTCGAGCACCCATCGGTCCAGGATGTCTGCTTTGACCTTGGCGTGTCCCGCGATGCCCGCAACCGCTTCCCACGAATAAGTCCCGCTGGGGGACTGACCCGGACTCACGCATGCCGTACCACTTGCGATCACGCTGACATAGGGCTCCAAGTCGAAAGAGGGCCCTAGAACGCTGTAGAGCTGCAGTTCAACAACGGGACGGACGAAGAACCGGCTATCGAGAGTCCCGTCGACGCAGAGCGTCGGCCCACTAGTCGCGAGGTCAAAGTTCTGCTCCGCGATGGGCGACCACTCGGGATCCGCACCTCGTTCGTACCGGGCTCCGCAATGAATCAGCGACTCGGTCGAAACCCCCACGCGGATTTGTTCCGACGCGCTCGCGTCGATGGAGAACCCCGCAATCAGATTGGCTGAGACTTCGATAACGACCGGATACGGTCCGATCTGACCGTAGAGATAGCGTCGAAGCGGCCGGGCAAGCAGCGGAAACTCGCGCTCGGCATGCCCACTCAGACTCGCGACGAGATCACCGGACAGCTCAATACTCGCGTTCCCTTCGATTGAGGACGCGAACATCACGAGTCGGTATTCTCGAACCTCCATCTCGATGTTCACTCCGAGATCCATCGCGAAACTACCGGCCATCGACGCGATGACTCCGTCGCTGTTGTAAAGCTCGTGATCCAAGTTCTCGTCCAGCGCGAACACGTCGTACAGTCGCGCCCGCGCCCGAGTCTTGGCCGCACCCTCAGGCTCCTTGAATGAGAACTCCCCATTCTCCACGGCCTGGGCAATCGTCGCCGGCGACGTCGCAAGCGTGACGCTTCCATCCGTTTCCACCGTCACCGAATCTACCTGCCGGAGCGCGCCGCCATTCACCGTGCTGACGATGATGTCGCCGACATTCGGGAGCGGCGCGCCGGGATTGATTACGAGTTCGCTCGGACGCTGGACCGCGAGGCTACCCGCCCCGCTTTCAGGAAGAACGACGACGTTGGCAGCCGGCGAGGTGTTATCTGCTACGGACGATCCGGGCATCTGCGTCGTTCCAGGTTGCGTTCCGCCCCCGCCGGAATTGGTTGGAACTGCGACCGGGTTGTCGGTCTGCGCGTCCTGCAGCGGGCATCCGCCGAAGAGTGCAACCGACGCTGCAACGACTGCTCCGACGATTCCGCGAGCAAGCGGGCGCGCGTGCGATCGGGTTTGCGGTCCAACGTGCATGGCTCGACCTCCAGGGGCGGTGCGTACCGCCTACACCTAGTCCATGCGCCAAATTCAGAGTGGGGGCGCATCAATCGCCGATTTGTCGAGGAAGCTGCTCCGAAGAACGAAGGACAGAGCCATCGTGACGCCAACCCAGACATAACGTCTTTTGGCGGAAGGCGTTATGTGACACCGTCAGCCCCGCCTGACAATTCGAGTATCATGGGCGCGAACACGGCAGGTTTCGTTGAGGAACGTGTATGGCTGGTGGCGACGGCACGGTCACGCAGCTGCTTAAGGCCGCGGCAACAGGAAACCGCGCAGCCGTCGACCGCCTATGGTCGGTGGTCTATGACGAACTCTGCCGTATTGCACAGGAGCGGCTCAGAGCTGAACGTCGGCGGTGCACTATTGGAACCAACTCGCTCGTCCATGAGGCCTGCGCGCGGTTAATAGGCAAAAGGCCGGTTCGTTGGGATGGCCGCGCGCACTTCTTCGGTGCGGCACGAACGGCGATGCGCCGCATCTTGGTTGAGCAAGCACGGCGGCAAAGGCGGATCAAGCGAGGAGAGGGTGCGCAACCCGTGCCGCTGGTTCATGAGGTCGAGACGTTCGACCACGATCCGACCGAGGTGCTGGCCGTCGACGAGGCGCTGGAGCGCCTCGCGACGGCTGCGCCCCGACAGGCGGAGATCGTCGAGTACCGCTACTTCGCAGGGTTAGGCGTGGACGAAACAGCGGAAGTGATGGGCGTTTCTTCCGGCGTGATTGATAAGGACTGGCGCTTCGCTCGGGCGTGGCTTCATCGGGAGTTGAGCAAGGGAGATACTCGAACCCGCGAGACACGTCGAACACCTGTTGGAGCACGACCGGCGGTCCGTAAGGGAGGCCCTCGGAAAAGCCGCGCGTGACGGGAGGCGGGTTCTACTCGTGGCCGCGCCGACGATCGATCCGGAACGCACGCAAGGCCACGTTGTTCGGCCGTGACCGTGCTGGTCCTAGCTCCGAAGCAGCTCCATGAGAATGACTCGAATCACGTTACCGACACCCACCGACGTCCCACCCGTACGGAGCGGCCGATGAACTCGCTGGCGAAGCACGTCCTGTGCGTCACCACGCTTGCAGTCGGTGTCTACGAATTCCCCATCGCGTACGGGCAGGGCCAGTCTCCCGCCTCGTCCGCGCAAGCAACTTCCCAAGCCGCGGAAGAGCGGTTCATGAGCGATGAGGAGTTTATCAAGATCGGCGAGGACTTCGACTTCGACGCCTACATCACGAGCCTGACTCCTCCGTCGGTCGCGGAGATCATCAAGAGCCGCCGCCCGATCCCGACGGTTGAGAAGATCCGCGACGACCTGAAACAACCGGAGCGGCGACCGAAGCCGCCAACATTGCCTGATTCAGTGGCGGGAGAAGTAAAAGAGCTGGAATCAAGAATCGCGAGGCTCGAAGCAAATAGCGTACTGTTCGACAGTGCCGCTGAGCAGCGGCGGGCCATCGACGAAGCCATTGACTTGTCCGATCGCGTGCTTCAACTAAGAACCGAGAGCGGAGCTCCGGCAACCTGGTATCCAGTCATTGTCGCACGTCTTCGTGTTGACACGCTCACGCGGCTGCGCGACAATACTAGCACTGAGCGACGACGCTGGCTGGCTGCCAAGCGCCGCGACACAAACCACGAGGCCACTCCAAATAACGACCGAGAACTTGCCACAGTAAGGTCGCAACTCGCGATCCGCCGAGGCCTCTTTCCTTTTGATCACGCGGAGATCGTCACGACTCTGAATGAGGCCGCCTACCTTTTCCAATGTCGAGGCATGCTGGACAAAGCCGAGCCACTCTACTGCGGTGCGCTGGCAATGTGCTCGCGCCTCTTTCCCGTTGACTCTGATAGCGAAGCTCAACTTCTCAATAACCTTGCGGTCCTGCTTCAAGCACGCGGGGCATTGGCCGATGCGGAAGAGCTGTACCGTGAGGCGCTCTCGATGCGACTCCGCATCTCGCCTTCCGACCACCCCGGATTGGCGGAGGCTCTGAGCAATTTGGCTTCGATCTTGCAGGCTCGTGGTGCACTAAGCGAAGCCGAAGTCCTCTCGCGCGACGCGTTGTCAATGCGACAACGAATCTACCCCGGAGACCATCCAGATGTTGCACTGAATCTAAACAGTCTTGCGTTCATACTTCTTGATTGCAGAAAACCCACCGAGGCCGAACCCCTTTGTCGCAACGCGCTTGCAATGTCGAAGCGTCTTTTTTCTGGTGACCATTCGAGCGTAGCCGTAAGCCTGAACAACCTCGCGTCAGCCCTTGCTGCACGTGGCGATTTCGTCGAATCGGAAGGCCTATATCGTGATGCTCTGGAAATGTATAGGCGCCTTTACTCACGCGATCATCCTGATATCGGTTTGGGCCTGAATAACCTCGCCTTCGTTCTTCAATCCCGCGGAGCGCTGGTTCAAGCCGAGACACTCTACCGAGAGGCGCTCGTCGTGTATCAGCGACTCTTCCCAGGAGATCATCCGGCGGTGGCGCGCGCGCTCAACAACCTTGCGAATGTTCTATTGTCCCGCGGGGCATTGCGTGACGCAGAACCGTATTGTCGCAATGCGTTAGCAATGTACCACCGGATGTTTCCTGGTGATCACCCCGAAGTGGCGAGAAGTCTCCATAGTATCGCTGTTGTTCTTCGAACGCGCGGCGCGATAAGTGAAGCAGAATCGTCCTGTGTGCACGCCCTGGCGATGTACCAGCGACTGTTTCCTGGCGATTATCCGGACAAGGCGCAGTGTGTGAACAACCTCGCTGTGATTCTTCAGACGCGCGGCAACTTTAGTGAAGCTGAGCGGCTCTATCGAGACGCGTTGGCCATGTACAGACGGCTGTTCCAAGGCGATCACCAAGCGATTGCAAGGGGCGTGAGTAATCTTGCGGATGACCTTCGCGATCTTGGGAGATTCGTTGAAGCTGAAGCGCTCTACAGCGATGCGCTTGGTATGTATAACCGCCTCTTTCAAGGAGATCATCCTGACAAAGCACGCACGTTGAACAACCTAGGCTTTGTGCAACAGGCCAGGGACGCGCTGGCGGTGGCGGAGCGTTCTTACGTAGACGCGATTGCGATGTATGGCCGCCTGTTTCCAGGCGACCACGCCGCAACGGCGACGTGTAAGTATAACCTCGCTCGCGTTCTGGCGATTCAAGGTAGATATCCCGACGCGGAGCCACTAGCGCGCGAGGCGATGGACGTAACTGAGCGATTACGTACGCAGATCGTCGGGGAGGGGTTACAGCGAGCCGAGTACGCAAGCGAACTCCGCCTATTCGGGAGGGCCCACGCCTATGCGATCGTGCTTGCGAAATTACAGCGCACCGGCGAAGTGCTAGCGACCCTGGAGCGAGGCCGCAGCCGGGCGGCTTTAGATCTTCTCATGCGCTCGCAAACGAACCTAATTGTTGAACCGGGTGTCTCCCAGCAGTCGGACCGCGAGCAACGGCTCGAACGAGCGACGCGAGCTGAGCAATCCGCGCGAATTGCGCTGAGCGACGCCGAAAGTGCGCTCGCGGAGCGATACAACGAACGCGCCGCATCAAAAATGCTCACGGACAAGCCGGAGGAGGAACGCGCTGAGCGGCTTGCCGAATTTGATCACGAGATTGCGTCTCTTCTTGAGGACGTCGAACAGAATCGGCAAGCGTGGACCCGCGCGGGGGGCGATGTGATGGCAGAGACGCGTGGCCTGTTCCCCATTGCCCAGCCCCGCTCAACAGATGAGATCCTGAAGACGTTGGCGTTTGGGGAGGCCGTGGTCAGTTTCTCCTGGGGCAAAGACAGCGTCCTGGTCGCCGTTGCTGGCGGCGGCAAGACGACTGCTGCGATTGTTGCCGAAAACAACGAGAGGACAGCAGAGCTCACGCAGGCTGCGGTTGACCTACGGACCGCACTCTGTACGCTCCGGCCATTCGGCCCGCTCAACGCATCGGCTGCCCGTGAGCTGGCAACCATACTGTTGCCGGAGCCCGTTCACGGTTACCTATCCGCCGCTAAACGCCTGCTGATCGTTGCTGACGGCCCACTGAGCGGCATTCCATTCGAGGCTTTTGCGGCGATCGATCCAGAATCTCCGTTGGCCGGGAAAGCGATCGTCTACGCACCATCGGTCACCATGTATCTGGACCGCGAAGAGCTGGGAGCTAGAGACCAAACTGACAAGCTGGCATCGACAACAACAGGCGTCGTGCTCGGTTCTCCGGTCTTCGACCGCAACCGTAAGGAGCCTGAGTATCCCGCGCAGGGTGTATTGCTTGTCAAAGTTGTCGACGGCGGGAACGCCGCAGAGGCCGGACTGAAGCGCGGCGACGTGCTGCTGCGTTACGGCGACCAACAACTCGACGAATCGACGCCGCTCCAGAAAGCCATCGCCGCTGCAACGGACTCCGCGCAAAAGGGCGAGCGCCCCGCCGACGCCCCGGTCAAGATCGCGTACTGGCGCGATGGGCGGGAATTCCGTACCGAAGTTCCGTTGGGCAAAATCGGCGTGCTATTTCACCCTAGCAATCCCGCCGATGGTCTCCGCTCGATGACTCTCATCGACGCCGTTACCCGTGGCGGCGGCGAGTTCGAAGCCGGCGTGAGCGCAACGGACCAGGTGCGCCTCTACGGCGGCGTTCTGCCGCCGCTGCCCGGCACGCAGCGCGAAGCGAAGTCGATCGCCGCGCTCGTCGGTGCCGATGGCGGCAAGTCCACACTGCTCATCGGCGGCGATGCGTCGATTCCGAAGCTCTGGGAGGCGGTGACATCGAACCCACCGCGGTACCTGCACCTTGCAACCCACGGCCTGATGGGAAGCGCTGATCGGCCGATGGATGCGAGCCTGGCGCTGACCCAACCAGAGAAGCCGACGCCGGACGATGTCGGCTTCCTGCGCCTGGACGACCTGATCGGCCGCTGGGGCGGCAAACTCAGGGGTTGCGAACTGGTCGTGCTCAGCGCCTGCGACACGCAGCGCGGCATTCAAAAAGGCGACAGCAGCTTCTCTTTGCCCTTGGGCTTCTTCTTCGCCGGTGCCAAGACCGTCGTCGCCAGTCTGTGGAAGGTCGATGACACCGCCACGCAGCTTCTGATGACGCGCTTCTACGAGAACCTGCTTGGCAAGTTCGACGCCCCGCGGAGCGTCGATGGCGAGACCTACGCCGCCGGCAAATGCCTACCGAAGCTCGCTGCACTGCGAGAAGCGCAAGCCTGGCTGCGCTCGTTGAGCTGGGAGGAAGCCCGCAAGTGCACAGAAATGACTGAAGCGCAGTTTCACTCCTACGCCGCCTCGCGCGGCATCGGACAGCCCACGACCGCTCCCCGCGGCGAGCTCAAGCAGGACGCGCCCTTCGCTCACCCCTACTACTGGGCGGCGTTCATCATGATCGGAGACCCAGGATAGGCCGGGGCGGGACAGGAAGGCCTGTCCCGCCAGACCTAAATCGGATTCCTGATCACAGTGACGCTGCCCGTCGGAACTTTCGCCAGCGCCACCGGACGAAAATCATCCTGTTCGCGCGCTTTCCACGCACCGCTCGGCTTCCGCCAAATGCCGATCGAGACCGGGTCATCGAGGCGCTTGCCAGCCGTTTGGCCTTCGAATCGGAAACACCGCCAACTGCCCGCTGATCAACGGATTCGATGACAGTTCCGGCGCTCAAGCCGGCCTTCATCAGCGGTTGCAGGTGTTGGTGAATGAGAACCCGCCGTTCCCGGATGGTCCGCATCCTTGTTTGCACTCACATCCGGTTGCCGCAACCAGGACAAGGAACAGAGCGGACATGATCGAGCGTCGGATCGTCAGCATGGATCGATACTCCTGTGTTCGGTGCCGGCTCGCCAGCCACTTGTCTTTGCGCCGCGATCGGCTCGCGACTCACAGGGATGCATGCGCGAAGCGCCGACCGAGGACGCAGCGCGGAGCGAAATCTGTCAGAGGTCCGGACACATCCCGCCGCGCGCGTATCGCCTTCAACGGGGGTGCAACGCTGCAAGACCTTGTCGCGCTTGGAGTTGCGGAACGGCCCGCCCCGAGGTCGCTTGGTTGTAGGGCGCGCGCAGGTTATCCTAGCTCCTCAAATCGAAGGCTTGCGGCGCATCGGAGACGGTTATGTCAACCGCCGACAACGGCATGATTACGCAGCTCCTTCACGCCGCTGGGCGTGGGGACCGAAGCGCCGCGCAGCGATTGTGGAACGAGGTGTACGAAGAGCTCCGCCGACTGGCTCGGCGGCAGCTTGCTGGCGAAGGCCCACGCTGCACGATCCAAACGACCTCGCTGGTTCACGAGGCATACATGCGCCTGGTTGGATCCGAGCAGATCGAATGGGAAAACCATCGCCATTTCTTTGGTGCCGCAGCAAGAGCCATGCGCCAGATTCGCGTTGACGACGCACGTAGAAGAGGGCGAATCAAGCGCGGCGGAGACCAAGCACCGGCCCCGCTGGTCGATGACGCCCCGATCTTCGACGATGATCCGGCGGAGATTTTGTCCATCGACGAAGCCCTGAAAATCCTCGAACTGGCCGCGCCGCGACAGGCCGAAATTGTGACGCACCGCTACTACTCCGGGTTGAGCGTGGACGAAACGGCCGCGGCACTCGGCGTTTCGCCGCGGACCGTTGACACCGAGTGGCGGTTCGCCCGAGCGTGGCTGCACCGGGAGTTGACCAAAGGGGACACGCAGACCCAGCAGGACGCGTCGCCATGACAGCCGACCGGGTTCAGCGAGCTCAGGAGCTATTTCAGCAAGCCCTCTTACGCGCTCCGGCCGAGCGGCAGGCGTTCTTGGAGGGCAGTGGCGCCGATACGGACCTGCGAGCCGAAGTCGAGTCCCTCCTCGAACACGACGGCATCGCTGGCGAACACTTCATGCGACTCAGATCGGGAGCCGAAGATGATCGCACGCTGACAAAAAGTGCAAACATGCCGCCCGGCAGCGCCACTGCCGCTGACGCAGATTCCCGGCCCGCCGTACCGGACTACGAAATCGTCACATTCATCGGAAAGGGCGGGTTTGGTGACGTCTGGCTCGCTCGCCAGTCGCTCACAGACGTGTTCTACGCCGTGAAGACGATTCCGCGCAGCGAGATCGGCGAAATCGAGATGGAGGGTGTGCGCGAGTGCAAGCAGCGAGCCGGCGGCCATCCGAACCTGCTGACGCTGGAGCACGTCGGACAGACTGACGAGTTCTATTACTACGTGATGGAGCTAGCGGACGATGCACGGGGATCCGGCGTTCGTACGCCGACCCGATATGAAGCGGCTACGCTGGCAGAACATCTGAAGCGACACGGCGCGCTTCCCGCCGAGGAAACCGTGCGGATCATCGGCCAGCTTCTTGACGGGCTCCAGCATCTGCACGATGCGGGGCTGCTCCATCGCGACGTGAAGCCCGCCAACATCTTTCGCAAGGACGGCCGTTGGAAACTCGGCGACATGGGGCTGATCACTTCGCATTCCCGCACCGAAATTCGCGCCGGGACGCCGATGTACGCGCCGCCGGAGGGCGTCAGCGACCGCAGCGGCGAACTGTTCTGCGTAGGCCGACTCTTGCTTGAACTGATCACCGGTGCGGCTCCGGGGGCGAGTGCTACGGCCGATCGCATTCCGCGACCGACCGACGCGGCGCTGATTGAACGAATCTGCGGCGTCGCGGCCCGGGCCTGCGACCCAGACGTGGGGAAGCGATTCCAAAACGCGTCCGAAATGCGTGCCGCGCTGCTTCCGCGCGAACCAGCATTTCGCCGCCGTCGTTTGATCGCATGGACGGGCGTCGTCCTGCTCGCCCTGGTAGGTGCGGCGCTTGCATGGGAGCTGTACTTCAAGCACCGGCCGACCTCGCTGACGGCCGGGGCCGAACCCACGCTGCAGGTCTACTTCAAGCCGCCCGGCGACGACGCAGGTTATTACCTGCTCGATGAGCGCCGCGTACCCTTGAAGACGGATACTCGAATCTGGATCCGTGCCGCTCTGCAAACCCCGGGGTTTCCTTACATGTTCCACATCGGTGGGGGTGAACCGCCGTCATTGCTCTACCCGGACGACGGCAGTCCGGACCGCAAAGTCGGCTCTTTCGACGTCCCGCCGCTCGCAGAGAACCCCGACGATCAGCGGTGGCTGCCACTGACCCCACCCGAAGGAACCGAGGCGTTCCTGCTGTTGGTCTCCGACCAGCCCGTACCCGATCGAAAGGCGCTGACGGACGCGCTCACACATGTGCGCTTTCCGCCGCTCGACGAATCATCGCTTCTTGTCGGCGATGCAGATAACCCCATCCTGCGTTGGAATCCCACGCGCGGGCTGGGTAAGGAATCGGTGATCGCACCACGGGGAATCCTCCGCGACCTTCCGCAAACTTGGCGGACGAGATTCCAACACGTCCGCTTGCTCGCCTTCCCCCATGTCGCCGGGGAAACGCGCCCCTGATTCGGAGCCGGCTCATGTCTTCGCGATTCGCCTTCGCGGTCCGCCTCGCAGCAACGCTCGTATCCCTGCAGGACGCCGCTACCGCGCTTTCTCAGACTCAATTCGCTCCGGCAACCTCGCAGACCGCCGAAGAGCGTTTCATGAGCGACGAGGAGTTTCTTCGCGTCGGACGCGAATTTGATCTCGACGCATTCATCAACAGCCTGCGTGCGCCAACGGTTCAGGAAGTTATCGCCGCTCGCCCTCCTATTCCGACGCTTGCTCAGGTCATCCAAATGCTAGGAGCCAATCAAATCGCGCGCAGCAGTGCTTTGTCTAGCACGGCGGCCACACATATAGTGGAACTAGAACACCAGGTTGCCGACCTTACCAAACACCAGGCGCTAACAACCAGCGACGATACATACAGCTTAGCCCTCAGCAAGGCGATACAACTAACCGAGCAAATCTCTCGAATACGCCAAGACGCAGGGCAACCACGCACCTGGCACGAAGTGGCCACCGTCGATCAGCGCATCACAAGCCTCAAACACGCACAGCGACTCGTCGGTCACGACAGGCGCTTGTGGTGCGCGGCACAAGTGCGGCTGGCCGAGTTCGAGCAGCTCTACTCAACTGGACAGCTTGAGCGCGCGGAGCAAATCGTGCGAAGCCAGTTAGCAACGTATAGTCAGCTAATCTCCGACGACGATTCCGATCTCGCAGAGAGTGCAAACAATCTCGCTGCGGTATTGCGAGCTTACGGCAAACCCGCAGACGCTGAACGGCTCTACCGCTACGCTTTGGCAATGCATCTTCGGCTCTTTTCAACAGACCACCCTGCAATCGCGACAAGCCTGAACAACCTTGCTGACACACTAGCCTATCGCGGCTCACTAACGGAAGCGCAGCTGCTCGCAATCGACGCACTCGAGATGTTCCAGAGACTCACGGGCAATCGCTCGCCTGCAGCGGCCACATGTGCGAATAACTTATCTGTCATTGTTCGAGCTCGTGGTTTACTGCCAGAGGCGGAATCCCTTAACCGCGTTGCTTTGGAAATTCGTCGCCGTACCAATCCGGACGGTACGGAGGTAGCGCAGGCGCTCAATAACCTTGCGCTTGTCGTTGCAGATCGCGGCGACCTCATCGAAGCGGAAACCCTAGCCCGCGAGGCGTTAACGATCTACCAGCGACTCTTCCGAGGCGACGCTCCTGACCTTGCAATGACGCTCAACAATCTTGGAACCATCCTCGACAGTCGCGGCGCACTGGTGGAATCAGAATCGCTCAAACGGCAGGCGCTTGCGATGTACATGCGACTATTTCCTGACGATCACGCGTACGTTGCCGCCGCCCTCAACAATTTAGCCGGCGCACTCAAATCACGCGGTGCAGTTGCGGAAGCCGAACCCTATTACCGCGATTCGTTGGCGATGCAGCGCCGGTTATTTCCGAACGACCATCCTGACATTGCAGCAAGCGTAAGCAACCTTGCAGGTGCCTTATCTGCATCCGGAGACTTTTCACGGGCGGAAGTCTATTATCGAGAAGCATTGTCGATACGGCGTCGCCTTTTCCCAGCCGATCATCTAGATGTGGCGATTAGCTTAGGAAACTTGGCCGCCAACCTCAGAAACACGGGGGAACTGACTGAAGCGGAACGGTTCGGTCGCGATGCGCTGGCAATGCTCCGACGACTGTTTCCTGACGACCATCCCGATGTGGCTGTAGCCCTTCACAACCTGGCGTCTATCCTACACGCCCGCGGTTCCCTAGCCGAGGCTGAGCAACTCTCCCGCTGCGCCCTGACTTTGCGTCAACGCTTATTCCCGGGCGACCATCCGGATAAGACAATCAGCTTGGACCAACTGGCGGCGATCCTTGAGACTCGGGAGGCGCTGGCCGAGGCCGAGCCGCTGGTTCGGGAGGCGTTCGAAATGAGCGAACGGTTGCGCGCGGGCGTAGTCGGCGGCGAGACGCAGCGAGCTGAGTTTGCCCATGAACTGCGGCTGGGAGGTAGGGCTCGTGACTACTGCATCCTCCTCGCAAAGCTGGGGCGGCGAACGGAGGTGCTATCGGTCACGGAACGTGGCCGCGGTCGTGCAGCGCTCGACCTGCTGATGCGGTCTGAGACCGATCTCACCGCGGATGCGCATCGGCAAGATGACGAAGGTCGCCCGGTTCGGCTTAAGTCAGCGGGTCAAATCGAACAGGCAGCGCGCGTTGCGCTCAGCGATGCCGAGAGCTTGCTCGCGGGCCGGCGAAAAGAACGCACGGCTTGGGAGAATGTCACAGATAAGCCTGATGACGAACGCAATTGGAGAATCGCGTCGCTCGATCAAGAGATCGCAACGTTGGTGGAGGATGTGAAACAGAAGCGGCAAGCTTGTACGCGCGCGAGCAGCGAGGTACTGGTCGAACTGCGCGGCCTTTTTCCAATTGCGCAACCCCGATCAACCGAAGAGATTCTGAAGGTGTTGGCACCAACGGAAGCGGCGGTCAGTTTTTCGTGGGGTGCGGAGAGCGTTTTGGTCGCCGTGGCTGGCGGCGGTCAGACGACTGCCGCAATCGTCGCGGAGAGCAAGGATCAAACAGCGAAGCTCACGCTGACTGCCACGAATCTGCGAGCCGCACTCGCTTCACCGAGCGCCGCCAGCTCCCTCGACGTGGCCACTGTGCACAAGTTGCTGACCACGCTGTTGCCGGAGTCCATTCAAACCTACTTAACCGCCGCCAAGCGCGTGCTGATTGTTCCAGATGGCCCCCTGAGCGGAGTTCCATTCGAGGCCCTAGCCGCGCTCGACTCGCAATCCCCCCTGGCCGGCAAGGCGATCGTGTATGCGCCTTCGGTCACGGTGTATTTGGATCGGATGGAGCTGGGGACCGGCGATCAAGCAACCAGCAGTCCGCTTACAACCATGTCGCCGCCCGCGGCCGTCGTTCTCGGTGCGCCGGTCTTCGATC
Organism: Phycisphaerae bacterium RAS1; assembly: GCA_007859745.1. NCBI lineage: Bacteria > Pseudomonadati > Planctomycetota > Phycisphaerae > Phycisphaerae bacterium RAS1. Next base: position 962,160 of record SMLU01000001.1, read on the forward strand.
GCGACCATCAGGAGCTTGTGTATCCCACGCAGGGTGTCCTGCTTGCCAAAGTCGTCGAGAACGGAAACGCCGCAAAAGCCGGACTTCGTCGGGGCGACGTTCTACTGCGATACAGCGACCAAAAGCTGGACGAATCGACGCCGCTCCAGAAGGCAATGACCGCCGTGACGGCCTCGGTGCAGAAAGGCGAGCGCCCGGCCGATGCCCCCGTGAAAATCGCCTATTGGCGCAAAGGGAAGGAGATCGAAGCTGAAGTCCCGCTCGGCAAGCTGGGTGTTCAGCCACAAGAAGGTAAGCCCGCTGACGGTCTCCGTTCGATGGCTCTCATCGACGCAGTCACCCGCGGCGGCGGAGAGTTCGAAGCCGGCGTCAGCGCGACCGATCAGGTGCGCCTCTACGGCGGCGTTCTGCCGCCGCTGCCCGGGACGCAGCGTGAAGCCAAGTCGATCGCAGCGCTTGTCGGCGCCACCGGCAGCAAGTCGATGCTGCTCACCGGCACGGATGCGTCGATTCCAAAACTCTGGGACGCGGTGACAGCGAGTCCACCCAAGTACCTGCACCTTGCCACGCACGGCCTGATGGGCAGCGCCGACCGGCCGATGGATGCGAGCCTGGCGCTAACCCAACCAGAGAAGCCGACACCGGACGATGTCGGCTTCCTGCGCCTGGACGACCTGATCGGCCGCTGGGGCGGCAAGCTCAAAGGCTGCGAGCTGGTCGTGCTCAGCGCGTGCGACACGCAGCGCGGCATTCAGAAGGGCGACAGCAGCTTCTCTTTGCCGTTGGGCTTCTTCTTCGCCGGAGCGAAGACCGTCGTCGCCAGTCTGTGGAAGGTCGATGACACGGCCGCGCAGCTGCTGATGACCCGATTCTATGAGAATCTGCTCGGCAAGTTCGACGCCCTACGTAGCGTCGATGGTGAGAGTTACGCCGCCGGCAAACCGCTGCCGAAGCTCGCAGCCCTGCGCGAAGCACAAGCCTGGCTGAGATCGTTAAGCTGCGAAGAAGCCCGCAAGCGAACCGAAATGACCGAGGAGCAGTTCCAGTTGTACGCCGCCTCGCGCGGCATCGGCCAGCCCACCACCGCACCCCGCCGTGAGCTGAAACAAGACGCGCCCTTCGCTCACCCCTACTACTGGGCCGCGTTCATCATGATCGGAGATCCGGGTTAGAGGGTTAGAGGATTCACGCGATGAACGACCGGATGAGCAAGGCGGTCGATCTTTTCGCACAGGCGTTACAGTGCCCGCCAAAAGAACGTTCGGAGTTCCTGCTCGAAGCCTGCGCCGGCGATTCCATTCTCCTCAAGGAAGTCGAATCTCTCCTGCGCCACGACCACGAGGCGCACACGCGCTTTCTGAATCCCGCGTCATCGCCGCTCGAACGCGGCGATGATCCGACGCTCAGTTCCCCAGAGCGGCCCAATTCTCCCCCGGCAGGGAACGAAACGGTCGACGCTTCCAGCAGTCCCGTGATTGCCCGCCCAATCAGCGCACTGCCAATTGATGGCTACGACGATTTGCGCGAGCTCGGACGCGGTGGACAAGGTGTCGTGTACGCAGCAATGCAGCGTGGCACGAAGCGCACCGTTGCCATCAAAGTTTTGCTTAACGGGCAATACGCCAGCCCGGCCGACCGGAAGCGATTCCAGCGTGAGATCGAGGTCGTGGCTCACCTTAAGCACCCGGGTATCGCCACCATTTTTCATTCTGGCGAGACGAGCGACGCACGGCCCTACTACGTCATGGACTTTGTTGACGGCGCGCCACTGAATCGGCACGTGCGAAACAACAACCTCCTGATAGCCGATGCTCTCGGGCTCTTCGCGCAGGTCTGCGTGCCCGTTCAATATGCACATGAACACGGCATCGTGCACCGCGACTTGAAACCTAGCAACATCCTCGTTGACGAGAAGGGCAAACCGAAGATCATGGATTTTGGGCTGGCGAAGCCCCTTGCCAACCCGCCAACAACGACCATCTCTCAGCCGCATCAGATTGTGGGAACGCTTCCCTACATGTCGCCGGAGCAGGCCCGCGGCGATGCTGACAAGATCGACATTCGGACGGATGTGTACGCTCTGGGTGTGGTCCTCTACGAGCTTCTAACCGGCCGATACCCCTATCCCATTTCCGGCAATACGACGGACGTGCTCAGGCATATCATCGACACGCCGCCCACTCCGCCGAGTCGCGCATGGTCGGCGGATTGCGGCGTCGCAGAATGCACTTCTCGCGCACATTCCTCGACACGGTCCCCAATCGATACCCGACTCGAAACGATCGTGTTGCGAGCGCTGAGCAAGGAACGCGAGAGGCGCTACCAGTCGGTGTCCGCTCTGCGTAACGACGTCCTGGCATATCTGGCTGACGAGCCGATTGCGGCGCGACCGGACAGCTGGCGGTATCGACTTCGGCGATGGGCACGCCGTCACACGATCTTCATCATAGCCTCCGCGTTGTACTTCGCCGCTTACGCAGCCGGTTCCGCCGATCTTGGTTGGGTCGCGCCGATTGTCGTGGCGACATCGCTCTGGGCGGCATGGGATTCGTCAAGAATCGAGCTGACCAAGTACCGATCGAGCCTGCGCTATTCGCCAGTCAAGCTGTTTTTCGCGATGCTCGGGCTTTGGATCGTCGGCTTCCCATGGTACCTGGTTTTGCGCCGACGCATCCTTGCCGGCACTATGCCCCGCGCAATTGACGACGAAAAGCCCCGCACCAACGTACTTGTGTGTACCAGCCTCTTGCTTTACGTCGGCGTGACGATCATCGTGGTTTTCGCGATAGCGTGAATATCCCGTGAATTTGTCGGCGCTCACATGTGAGAGGTCGCGCCGCGGATCGCATCAGGTTCGTAAGCCCGACATCTGCGCTTTGCAAGACCACTGCTTTTCGGCCCACCCAAGATCAGATCACCGCCATACGTCTTTGGGAGTCTTCGACTCGCATGCACTCCTCAGTTGATACTCAGTGCGTGCAGATCCAGCGGAAGCGTGCATCGTCCTTCCCATGTAGGTTTTACGCGCATGGGAGTGTGCTTACTGCAGGACAATGGCAGCTTTGCTGATCTTGGGAATCTTGGGCCGTCCTGGCGCCACTGCACAATATCCGCGCACCCTCGGCGAAGACATGCTTCAAGAACGTCGCTCGGTCAACTTCGACGGCGACATCTTTCCCGTGCTGCGCGGGGCTCATCGGCTACTTGACGAACGAATAGGCTACTTATAAGCTACCGACCTGAAAGGCGGTCTGGTTTCGTGCTTACGCTTCAAACCGAACGAATTCGCAGACTCTTGCTTCCGGTCGGTACTGGTTGGCTGCTCGCCGATTGCATGGAGGCCCGCGGAAAGCAGGAGCTCTGGATGCGGCAGAAGCCGGAGGTCGTGAAGGCGCTGCGCGAGCTGGCGATCATCCAAAGCGTCGAATCGTCCAACCGCATCGAGGGCGTGACCGTCGCAGCCGACCGGCTGAGGCCTCTTGTGATCGGACACGCAAGGCCGCGCGACCGTTCTGAAGAAGAGCTGGCCGGTTATCGCCGCGGACTCGATTGGATCTTCACGCGCAAGCGCCCCGTCGCGGTCACGCCGGCCGTCATTCAACATTTGCACAAGCTCGCTCAGCAAGGCGCCGGTGATGCCGGAAAGCTCAAGGCCCGCGACAACGAAATCATTGAGATTCTGCCATCGGGTGGGCGACGGGTTCGTTTCAAACCGACCCCTGCCGCACGCACCGCTGCGGAACTTAACGAGCTTTGCACGGCCTATGAGCATATCTGTGAGCAAGAATCGCTCCCGCCGCTGCTGACGATTGCGACCTTCGTGTTCGACCTGCTCTGCATCCACCCGTTTCGTGACGGCAACGGCCGAGTCTCGCGACTCGCCACCATCCTCTTGCTCCAGCAAAACCGATTTGAAGTGGGCCGATTCATCAGCATCGAACGGCTCATCGAGGAACGGAAAGAAGACTATTACGCCGTGTTGGAGCGATGCTCGAAGGGCTGGCACAAAGGCGAGAACGAGATCGTCCCGTGGTGGAATTTCCTTCTGGGCGTGATGCGAAGTGCGTACCGGGCGTTTGAGGAGCAGGTCGCCTCTGCCCCGGTACGACAAGCCAAGAGCGAACTCATTCGCCGCATCGCGCTGGGCAGGCCGGACTCGTTTACGCTCGCCGACATTGCTGCCGAGCTTCCTTCAGCGAGCCCCCAACTCATCAAGAAAGTGCTCGGCAGTATGAAACGTGCCGGCCAGGTAAAGCTCGTTGGCCGTGGTCGCGGCGCCGAGTGGCGGGTCGTTCGGTAGAGACCGGCCACCCGACGCACATTCGCTATCGCCAAGCCTCGTTGCAACGCATGAAGATCGCATTCCTGGCCTTCTGAAGCACCGTCTAACGCTCAGATCGCACCGTAACGCATGGACAGTTATCGTGCGTTTCATGCGTGATCGCTTCGCTGAACGGCCGATCCAACGGGTCATCGTTGGCTCGTCTCCATGCCAGCCGAACCCTCCGGCGAGGAGCCCTCCGGCTCGGGGTCGGCACCGGCAGATGCGGGCATGCGCGTCCGTCACCATCGGGTCCCAGGGGCCTGCCGGCCTCGCGGGGCGAGGACCCGATGGCGACGGACGGCGTACGGCAGATTTGATCAGCTTCACAACGCGTTGCTGCGCGAAACAACCTGCCCGGTCATCGGCGACTCGCTTGTGCCAAACGCTTGTAGCAGGCTCGAAAGGCCCTCCATCGTGGGGTGTTTCGCCGCCAGCGCGTTCATGAGCACGGTTCCGGCGGCGACCGGCGCGACTGACCGCGATGCCGCGAAGCAGTCCGCTGAGATTGGCGGGGCATGCGCTGTCCGAGAACGGCGCGAGCGCGTCTGGCCACCCACAACTCGACGGAGTGTTGTTCGAGCCCGGTCCTCATCCTGAAGCGTCAGGTGATCCCAACGCTGCTGACGGATGAGCCATACGAACAGGCCGCACGGATTCTTGCGCCCGTGGAACTTGGCGCGCTCGGCTGCCGCGAAGAATCGCAGGCGAGCGGCTTCGCCGCCGTGAGTCCAACCGCGGCGCAGGGCTTGAAGGAAGAGCGATTCGAGACGGCGTGTGTCTGTGAGATCCGCCATCTTCACGTCCGTTAATCGAGCATCCGTTTCCTCTTCGCGATAAGCACCAGTCGAAACCGCTTGGGCGGGTTTCTGGTGGATCATTCTCGAAGAGAGTTTCCGGTTATTTCTTGGGGGTGGTGTTTGGGGCCGCTTTTTTGAAGCTGGCGGTGGTGATCCGTTTCCAGATTCCCGCTCGTGTTTCCACGCCAGATTGATTCGCACGGCCGCGCCCCAGCGGTTGAGCGCCGTCTGCGTCGAGGGCTCGAACACAAGCCAGCCGATCTTGCACAAGTGTTGACGCGCTGCCTTCACGTTTCGGACATCAACGGAGAAAGTCTCAGCAATCCAGGACGCCTTGCAACGGCCGTCCGGCGCGCACATCCCCTGACGGAAATAGAGGCAGCGGAGCAGATGCCCGATCATCGTCGCCATGCCGACCGGCCTGGTCAGCCCGGCCAGGAATCGCAGAGTTCGCCGTGGGACAGGAACTTTCCGACGCCGATTCACAACCAGGTCAAGCATCCGCTGTAATTCATCATCGCCGTCAAGTGCGAAGTCTTGGTCGATGGTCGCGAATCGAATCTGGCGTTCGGACCAGTTCACGAGACCGGCGTGTGACAATCGCCGAACCGCTGTGTGAACGTTGGCCGGATCGCTGCCTCCGACGAGGCGGTGAACTTCCTCGAACGAGTAGCTCGGAAATCGATTGGGGGCAACGTTGCAGCGCCGCGCCACGAGCTCGAAACAGGCGAACCATACCCGAAGGTCATACAGCCGGATGATGCGGCGTTTGTAGGCCCACCATGCCCGTATAAGCGCCATTGCCGAAATGAAGCAATACCCGCCGTCGGGCTTGATCCGGCTGTATTCGCTTTTACGTCTGTTCCACGAATTGTTCCACGGCTTGTTCCACGGCCTATTCCACTGTTTTGATTCCATAAGCCAACGATGTTTGGTCGAACACTCGACGGGCGTCCGATTTGCCCGGAGCGAAAGAAGCCGACCCGATTTGTGTCGGTCGTTGGGATAGATCTTGGGTTGACAGCATGCGCGGAACTGCGCTAGGTTGATTTTGCGAGAATCATCCTGTGCGGCGTTCGACGCCCCGTCGATCAGCAGCCAACGAATGGCGACCCCTCAGTCGCCATTTTCGTACTAACCGCCTTCGCTCATAGTCCAATTGCGAGATGACGCCTGAACCCGCTGCGGTTCACGCGCCGTCGCTCGCCTCACGCTAACGCGCCTTGCCCCGTCGGCGCAAGCCGCGATTTCTCCAGAACAGACCGCGTCGCAAGCGGGCGAGCGGTAGGCCCGGCGAATCCGTGGGCCGGTTGGCCGGCTCGTCCGCCGTGAGGCACGGTGGGGATTTGAACAAGCCTTGCGCCGTTTAGACGCCCGTGCTATGCCTTGAGACAGTGCTGTGTGCGGGCAGGCCCGCTGGCGCGCATTCCCGATTGCGGGGGGGCGCCCGCGGGCCGTACAACGCCAAACACGCAGCGTTGAGGAGGAGCATGGCTGAATCAAAGGCATTGGGAACCCTGATCGCCGTCGGCAATCAGAAAGGCGGAGTCGGCAAAACCACCAACAGCGTCAATATCGCCGCGGCGCTCGGCCAGGGAGGATATCGATGTCTGATCATTGACCTCGATCCTGCGGCTGGCGCGACGAAACACCTGGGCGTGCCCCAGAACAGCTTCGCCGGAACGCTCGAACTGCTCACGACGCATGAGAGCCTCGACCACCTCGTCGTCTCTGAAAAGATGCCGTGTGGCGTGGACTTGATTCCCGCCCGCTCGCAACTCGCGGAGCTTCCCACGCTCCTTTCCAAGTTTGTGGATCGCACGACGATCCTGGACCGGCCGATTGCGGAAGCACGGCAGCGCTACGACTTCACGTTCCTCGACACCGCCCCGGCTCCGGCCGATGTGACCACGGTCGCTGCCTACGCCACGGCCGAGTGGTTCCTGCTCTCGGCGTTTCCTCACCCGCTATCACTCGCTGGCCTCACCGAGGCGTTCAAGGACATCGCCGATGTGCGACGTGGCCGTAATCCCAGGCTGGAAGTCCTGGGCGTCATTTTCACGAACGTCGATGGGCGGGCGACGCGATTGCGCGGCGAATTGGAAGCCGTGGTTGCCGCGGCCTTGCCCAGTCGTCAATTTGAGACCTCGATCTCTCAGGCCGTGCTGCTCCCCGAACTTTCCGGCCGAGGGAAGACGATTTTCCAGGTGCCGGGCTTCACCAAGTACAAGGTAGCCCATCAATACCTGCGGCTGGCGGCCGAGATTGAACATCGCGTCCTGCACCGCGATGCGTTTCTTCGCGGCGAACTGGGTCCGATCGGCGCCGCCGCCGTTTCAACGCCGCATTCGCCGGAGCCAATTCCCGAGCAGGTGATGAGTCCATAGGCCGTCGGATGCCTCAACCGTTGCGACAACCGCCTCCGTCCAGCTCCATCGCCGCGCGACTGCTCGACGCCGAGGCAGCAGCACGGGCCATTGGTCCGGCGCTGTTGAACGACAGCGCTCGGAACGAACCGATTGAGAAGGGAACACAATCAGCGCCCGCGCAGGTATGCGCTGTCCTGGTTAAACGCGAAATCACGCTCACGCCGGCAGCCGACGAAGCGTTAACACAGTTGGTGGACGTGTTACGCCGTGCGACTCGTACGCGACTGGGCACCAGCCTTACGGCACGCGCGCTCCTGCGGGCCGTGGCGCATTGCATGGGGTCCATCGAGCGAGAAGCTCGCCGCACTGGCCCCTGCAAACTGCCCGCCAACGCGCGCGGACGCGATGCGGAGCGCGACCGCTTTGAGTTTCGCGTTGCGCAGGCCATCGCAAACGGGATGCGGTCGGCTGCGTGCTTGGAATCTGAGGAACCGTAGGCGAGGCATGCGTTTTTTTGCGTCCATCGGCTTGGATCACCGCGGACGGCGATGCGCCGACCGCGACGACCACTTCTACGAGCAAACCCGTGGCATCAGCGTGGACCTGAAGAGCCCTCCGACTCGGGACCGATCCGGCAGTATGGGGGAAGACTGCGGAATGATGCCTGACCTTCATCGGCCGTCCCCGTCGGGGACCCCCGCTATGAGCCCCAACGACGACGGCCGAATACGGCAGGCAACCCGCGCACCCAAGGGGCTGCGAGCACGCGGAGCCCACCGGTAACAGCTCCCGCCGCCGTCGGCGGCGCGCAACGTGCGAGCAGGCCGCCCATCCGGCAATGTCACGCCACCGGTGCAATTCCGCATAACAGCCTCAGCAGGTGGAACAACCGACCTTTGCAAAGGAGATGACCATGAAAAACGACATGAAAAGCGAGAAGAACAGGCCCGCACACGAGATTCGTTACGGCGGCATCAAGGCCGTGATCTGGCGCAACCAGACCAGCAACGGCACGATGTTCAACGTGACGCTCGCGCGGCTCTACAAAGATGGCGAAGACTGGAAGGAAAGCTCGGGCTTCAACACCGAGGATCTGCCCATCATCGCCAAGCTGGCGTACGACGTGCATTCCTGGATTCACGCCCACACCGAGCGCAAGCCGGCGGCGGAGACGGAGTCCACGGCCGCGTAACTCCATTGCATTCGCATTCAAGTTGACCGAGGTTGCTCAATCCGTGGTTCTAGCCGAAGGCCGGAACCACCTGCTTCTCAACCACATGACGCCAACCATCACGTCCCGCAGTCGAGAATCGCCGTCGGCTTCGCCGGCTCCACCGTCGCCGCCGCCGCTTTGGCTCTGGTTGCGGGTCAGCAAGGACCATGCCGGCCGAGGCCGCCGGCTCCGCCGTCCGCTGCGCGGTCACGGTCCTTGCCGGTTGACCCGCTGCCCGCCGCCAGCACCGGCGGCCGCGGGCTGTCTGAGGAATCGGGCTGGCGCCCGATGCGTTTTCCTGCTTTCCCGCCGGGCCGGGGTTTGTTCACGAAGAACTGCGAGTGAACAAAACCCCCGGCCCTCCGGGAAAAAGCTGCCTCCGGCAGCCTCGACGGGACAACACTTCGGCGGTTGAGGGCGCGGCCGAGATTTCAAACGGAACACGATGGAATCGAAATGCCTGGAACACACCGCGAAAGCACCTGAGACGCCGCGCATCTACGTGGCCTCGCTCGCCGACTACAACGCCGGCTATCTGCATGGCCGCTGGATTGACGCAGATCAGTCCGCGGACGAGATGCGTAATGAGATTGCCGAACTCCTCGCCGAGTCGAAACAGCCGATTGCCGAAGAATGGGCCATTCACGACTACGACAACTTCGGCAGCCTGCGACTCTCCGAGTTTGAAGACCTGGAACGTGTCGCGGAGGTTGCACGACTCATCGTCGAACACGGCCCGCTCTTTGCTGAGCTGGTGAACCATCTCGGCGACGCGTCGAACGTAGAGGAGGCCCGCCGCTACATGGAGGAGGCCTACCGGGGAGCGTTCGACAGTCTGGCCGATTACGCCGCAGACCTCATCGAGGACTGCTATGCCGACATTCTGAAGAGCCTGCCCGATTTCATCCGCTACCACATCGACTATGACGGCATCGGTCGCGACCTGGAGCTGGGCGACGACGTGTTCACGGTCTGTTGCGACGGTAAAGTCCACGTCTTCGACGCTCAGATTTGAAGTTGAACATCTCGCGGCCCCGTCGCGTGTGGATTTCAAAACGCTCGAAGCGACTCGGGCACGTGGTCCGGCTTCGCCGGCCCCAATGTCGCGTTCGCCGGCTCGGCTCCGGTTGCGGGTCAGCAGCGACCGTGCCGGCCAAGGCCGCCGGCTGACGCCGTCCGCTACGCGGTCACGGTCGCTGCATTTGCCCCGCTGCCCTGCGCCTGCACCGGCAGCCGCGGGCTGTCTGAGGAATCGGGCTGACGCCCGATGCGTTTTTTGTTTTCCCGCCGGGCCGGGGGTTTTGTTCACGAGGAACTACGAGTGAACAAAACCCCCGGCCCTCCGGGAAAAAGCTGCCTCTGGCAGCTTCGTTGAACGTAACTCCGGTTGCGAGGGCGCGGCCGATTTATTGGAGACAAGCAAGATGACTCTTATTCCAACACCGATGCCCGTGGACCTGATGCGGGCTCTAACGCTCATTCACGAAACGGTCTGGAGATACGACCTGTACGTTCCTCTGAACGGTCAAATCAGCGAGGCGTTTCTCGACGCTCTGGAGACCGTGCGGTGTCACCTGGTCGGCATCCGACGGGACGAATGCGACGAGGAAGTCTCGGCTGCACCCCAGGTTCGCGGGGAGGGCTGGAGCTTATGAAGATGGAGGAGAATCAGAGAACCCGTGAACAACTGATATTGCGACGCGAGCAAGGGGCCTACCGGGGCTTGTACGGATGCTGCCCGTATTGCGGATTCAGCGAGGGACCGTTCAACCTGTACAAGGAGAACTGGTTCGTCTGCACCGAGCATCTCATCCGCTGGTGTGCGAGTTACAATGTCTTTGACCATCTGGACGGCGAGTGGGACGCGGCGGAAGTGATGGAAAGGTTCCTATCAAAATACCGCGAGATTCCACCGTCCGAAGCAGACCTACCCCCGGACACGACGCTCAAGCTGGGATTGGGCCGAACCGTCATCACGCCGGCAGCACAGGAAGCACTCAACGCCGACGATGTTCAGACCTCGCTCGGTCGGCACGCGTCGGGGGATTGGGGAGACACACACCCGCAGGATGCCCTGGCAAATGACGTTGCGATGGTAAGGGGCGACCGATTGCTCTCCGTCTTTCACGACCGGGCACGGACGGCGTTCTGGGTGGTGACCGAGGCAAACCGCTCCGTGACCACCGTGCTACTGCCGGAAGATTACTGAACACCCGCACGGCGGCGAAGGGCCGCCGTGCCAACCAAAAACAATCCAGGAGGCCCATGCTTGAACAGAAATCCCGAACTTCGCTCCCACGCCCCACGGACGGCTCCATCGTCTCCTACCCGACACGCAGTCCGCTCTGGGGTGACGCCCGCTATCGCGGAAATTGCGATGGCAGGCTCATTCTCGACCTCATTGTTCGTTACCGGCCGCGGAGCGTGGCCGACCCGATGGAAGGCTCGGGGACGAGCCGCGACGTTGTGAAATGGCTGAACGAACAACACGCGATGAACATCGGCTACTGGGGCGGGGACCTGCGGAAAGGCTTCAACCTGTTGAAGGACGACATCCCCGGCAAATTCGACCTGGTCTGGATTCATCCGCCGTACTGGAACATCATCCGCTACGGCGAGCACGAAGACGACCTGAGCAGCTTGGCGGACTACGGCCTGTTCCGCGACGCCCTGCGGTTGTGCCTCGTTCGCTGCTATTTGGCCGTTCGCCCCGGTGGGCGGCTCGCCGTGCTGGTCGGCGATGTCCGCCGGCATGGCCGGTACATCCCCATCGTCCGGGACGTGCTCAGCCTCGAAGGCGAAATCGGCCAACTTCGTTCGGTCATCATCAAGGCCCAGCACAACTGCCACTCCGACAGCGTGTCCTACTCGGCGATGGAAGACCCGCTCATCCGCCACGAGTTTTGTGTCGTATTCAAACGTGTCTCGTCGCTGAGCCGCCAGGCTGCCTGACCCTCAACCGTGCTCCGGTCGCTGCCGCAAGTTCGATTCCGCCTCCCGGCAGTCGGCCGGTTTCCCCGGCCCGATTCGTCCATCGAAACGTCCCGATTCGTAGCTGCAAGCGACACCTGATAAAGGAGTTACGAAAGTGGTTGTGCGCAATCTCCTGACCTGCCAAGATTGTGGATCGGCGGACGCGGCATGAGGCTACCATGGACGAATCTGACCGAGCGGGACCGCGACATCCTGGACACGCTCGCGTTACGCGTGCGCGTTCTGTCGGTCGGCCAGATCGCGGCGGAGTGGTTCGCCTCCACCGCGGATCCTGTCAAGAACGCTCGCCGGCGCGCCGGCGAGTTGGCGTCGATGGGCTGCGTCGGTTGCTTCCCGGCTCGGGTTCGACCTCCATTGGAGCTGACTGGTCCCTTGGCGCGTTGGAAGCCCAACGACCCCGCGCCGGATCTGAAGCGGATCTCCGGCCAGCTGGCTCGTCGGTGGACCGAACCGGTCGAATCGACGCTCCTGGTCACGGCGACGCTCAGGTCGGGCCGCTGGCTGGATGGAGACGGCGGCCGGCGGCCGAGGCGGAGCGAAGGCAGCCACGACCTGACGGTCGCCGGCGTCTACTTGCACTGGCGACGCCGGGCGCCCGCCGGCGCGGAGTGGGTTTCCGAGGCACGGCTACGGAGACAGGGATTTGGCGACGAGAGCCGACTTCCGGACGCGATGGTTGTGATGGACGGCGCCCGGACCGTGATCGAGATCGGCGGCGCGTACTCAACCAGGAAGCTGGAAGAGTTTCACGAGTTCTGCTGGCACGAGGGACTGCCCTATGAAATCTGGTGAGCGGCAGGATCTCGGCCGGCAGATTTTGGACCACATCGGCCGCTACCGGCTGACGTTCCAGGAGATTTTGGGCGCGCTGTTTTTCGATGGCGGGAACCCGCAGAAGACGCTCAACGAACTCAGGAATGACGGACTGATCGAATCGCAGCCCGGCTTCGGCGGCAACCGGCGGGCTTACAAACTCACGGGCAAGGGAGTTGCGACGGCAAAGGCGCGTCGTCGGGCGGCGGACCATCTGGGCAGCGAAGCGCTGGAGACTACCGTGGCGATCCTCTCGTTCTGTTTTCTCAAACAGCGCTCGCGCGTTTTGCTGCTGCCGAAGGAGCGCGACGATTTGTTGGGCACGCCCGAAAAAGCCAAGATCGGTCGATATCACTGCCTGGAGTGCGGCGTCCACGCGAAGTGCGTCCACCACATATATGCCCCGGAGACGGTAACGTCGGCGGGCGACATGCTCACGCAGACGCGCGCCCACCTCAACAGAGCTTTCGCTGTGCCGGAATTGGCGCCATGGCTCCAACACCGGCGCTATGTGCATACGGTCCTGGTTGAGCAGCCGTCCCTCGAAGCCGATTTCAACGCACTGCTGGACGAGTCGGAATTCGATGAACATGATCGGCGGCCGATTCGCGATGTCGCGCTGATCCGGGTTGAGCGAGTACCCATGCAATCAGGATTGGAGGAGGCCCTGCGTGTCCTCGCAGAAGAATTCAAAGCCGCTTGACCTGACCGGCATCCAGCTGTTTGTCGAACAAACGCCAGGCCCGGCCTTCGGCGCCCTCGCGCCGATCGGTACCACGACCCGGCCGCCAATAGAACTTCTCCGTCCCGTTGAACCCATCACATTCGATCAGATTTGGCGGGAGATTCCGACTGCGATGTGGTGGGAGATCCTAGAGCGCAAGCGCGTGAGAGAACTTTGCCCCGGCGATGCGACGCCCGAATGGGAGCGCTATCAGCAGCTGCGCCGTCGCTCGCCGGCGCCGAGGGGCAGCGAAGTGTTCATCGGCCTTGAACGCCGCGTAGAACAGGACAGCGCTCCGACCCAGCGCCCAATCTTCGCGCCGCGCGAAGTGTTCAAGCACCACGCATACATCCTTGGATTGCCCGGAACCGGAAAGACGGCGCAGGCGCTGGCCACGCTGCTGCTGCAGTTGGCGGAGGCGTACACCGACAAAGAGGGGCGTTTTGAGCCCCACCCGCCGCTGCTCATCATCGACCTCAAGGAAGGCGGCGACAACTACCTGCGCACAATCGCCGCGCAGATCGCCGCATCGCGCGAACAGAAAACGCTGCGGTTCTTTTCCAACGACCCGGACTTCGAGAGCCTGAAGTTCGACCCGCTCTACTGCCTGCGTTCCATCCGCTACCCGCTCAAGAAGGCGGAGACGATCCTGAAGGCGCTCTCCCTGATCTACAAGGAGGGCTACGGGTCGGATTTCTTCACCGCAGAGCAGCACACACAGTTGCTCAAGACGCTGTACCAGGATCAGCCGGAGACGCTGGCTGAGATGATTAAATATATCGATGCCGCCACGCGCGGGAACAAGAAGAACAAGGATGCTCGTGGCCTGTATAGCGCGCTGGCGCCGCTGCAGTATTCCTTCCATCTTGATGAGCGCGACGATCGCTCCGGAAGTGAATTCATCGATCTGGAGCGTTTCTACGAAAATGGGGAAGTGCTGTACGTTCACCTGAACTCGCGTTCGCAGTCCATCGACGCGAAGGTGATCGGCAAGCTCATCATCTTCGCCCTGATGGAGACAGCGGCGGAGCGCAAGAAACAGGGCAACTCGCGTCAGGCGTTTGTCGCGATCGACGAGTTTCAGCGCTTGGCGGCGCAGAACATCGTCGAAGTGCTCGAAGATTCGCGCTCGCTTGGGGTCGGGTTTGTACTGGCGCACCAGTCACCCGAGTCGCTGCGGACCCGGGAAACCGACCTCTATCGCATGATCGCTGACCTGTGCAGCTACAAGCAGTTCCTGTCGCTCACCAGTTCCAATATCGTTGAGCAACTGCAATTGGTGTCCGGACGGCGAATCGAACGCCGGCAGGGCGAATCCGAGGGGACGACGGAAGGTACGTCGAAGTCCCACGGCTCATCGTTCGGCGAGTCCTCGACCAGCGGAACCTCGAAGGCGAAAACGTATGGTTGGTTCGTCAATTCTTCGACGACCGATGGGGTGACTCATTCATCCGGCCGGAACAGTTCAAACTCAACCACGAATTCAACCAATGAGGGCAAGTCGAATACGAAGAGTTGGAAGGAAGAGGCCGTTGCCGGGTTGACGCCTGAGGCGATTGCAGCGGTGAACGGAACGCCGCTCTTGTCGTTGATTCACGTTCACTCCACGGATGAGCGGTCGGCTACGCCGCTGGGCGGAATTCCGACGCTCGTTCAAGGGCTGTATCCGTTCCACGCCGAGGAAGCACGACGCCGCGGTGAGGCGCGCTGGGAAATGAAAACCGTGCCGACCGATGACTTCATCGAGAAGGGTCGGGCGCGCCTGCCACGGGGCGCCATCAGTGAAATCCGTGGCAAGCGCCCCAAACAGTCCGATGCGGACCGAAAATCGGCGAAAGCGCCGCCGGGTAAAGAGAACGGCGAGGATCAGCGGCTGGACAAGAAACTCCGCGACAGCATCCGCGACGTAGGCCGCAAACTGAGTGACCAGATCCTGCCGGAGCCGCGGACGGTGCACAGCCTCTCGAAAAACTTCGGCACCGTGCCGGAGATCATCGCTCTGGCGTCCGAATTCGGTGTGACCGTGAAGGACGACAACGACGTGGTTCCGGCCCGCGTGGTTCGTGAGATTCAGCGCCGTCGGCGCGCGCAGGTGAACGAGCAGACCGAAAAAGACAACGGGCCCCCACAGGGACCCGTTGTCTGATTACGTGCCAAGCCCCGGTGTTTTTCTGATTGTTCCGGGGGCTGGCTCTGGATGTCCGCGTCTTCCGATCGTCCGGACGGGTCCAGAGGCACGCTTAATTGCTCATTAGCATACACTCGAACAAGGTCGGGTTCAAGGCGATTTTTCGGCTTGCTTGCGTCTAAGGATTCGTGCTAGCGTCGAGCCATGAGAGTAATTCGACTGACCTCACCCATCGAAAACACGGGACCGCTATCGCGATCGTGGTCCGCCGATGTGAAAAACTCGGCGGCGCGAATCGTGGCCACCGGCCTGTCGGCCGGCATGCTGTTCGCCACCGCGATGATCTGTCTCGGCCTCTGGCCGTGAATTTCAAAGAGGCGAAGATCGCTTTCGCGATCTTCGCACAGGTTGGCTCGTTGAGCCCGATTAGCGGAGGATGACGAACTCGTAGAAGTTCCTCATCACTGCTGCGCCGAGCCCGAAGGAAGCGAGAAGGCCAAAGACCTTCCAGAAGCTGCCCAAGGGGTCCCGGTGGAAGCGAATCAAGGCCTTTCGCAAGTCCTGATTCCGTGATTTGAAAACGGTTAGGGTGTAACCGCCTTTCAGAATCACGGGCTGCTTCCATTTCGGACCGGCGATCACAATCTGACCGACCGTCCTCAACGCGGGCGCCCAACGATCTGCTCCATGAATGATGATGCGCGACTTGCGTCGAGCATAAGTTTGCTGTTCCATATGTTTCTCCTTATCGAAGGTGATTCATGCGACCTTTCGGTCGTTGGAGTACCTTCGTACCTCCACGAAAGTCCGAAACGGAATTTCGTGCAGGCCAGAGCCATAGGCGTCAGCATCATCCAAGAGCAAAGGCTCATTTCTTTCCGCGATCCAAATGAGCCGCAGGATCGTTGTACGTTCGGGGCTGTGAGCAAGCACGAGGCCCAAACGAACAAGAAAACAGCCTGTCAGGCTACCCAGGGGAGCCCTTTGCGCCAAGAAAAAAGCCCCCGACCAGCTCGGAGCCGTCCGCCGCTTTCCCGGTCCGGCGGCTGGTGAGCAACGGCCCACGCGCGCTTATAATCCCCGCTTTTCTGGCCCGCGGAGCCCTGCGCCCATGCGACGAACGTCGCCCAGCACGTTGTTCGAGATCGCCGAGGTGGCGCTAAACGCCACGTCCGACGACGTCGAAGCGCGCTGGCAGGAGGTCGTCCAGGCGGCCGACGGGAATCTGGCGGCGATCGACCCCGCCGTACGCAACGCATTCAGCGTGCTGCGCGTGCCTGCCAACCTGGAGCTTTACCGCGACCTGCTCCGCTCCTGCGCCGAGGAAACGAACATTCCGATCCGTGATGGCGAGGCCGACACGTTTGTCCGTTTCTGCGCCATGTGCCTGATCACGCCGTTTCAGCACCCGCAGCAGCGCGAGCTGTTCGCCGTGTGCCTGGCTGGCCAGGCGGTGCCCCGCTGGGTGCGGTACGACCCACGCACGATGTCGCACCTGCGCATGCGCTGGGGCCAGCGGCTGGAGCAGTGGATTCAGCGCTACTTGTTCGGTGGAGTCTTCCAGAATCGGTCCGCCGGGGCGCGGTCCATGATCGCCTTGGCCTACTTGGTTGTGCTCGGGGTGATCACGGTCGGCGGGTGGAACCTGCTGCGGGCTGCGGCACTGAACTCGCTTCACTCAGACCCCACCACTCAACCCGCGCCGGATGCACGTCAGGGCAAACAGCGCCTAACGGATGCTGAGCTGGCTGCCCGGTGCGAACACACCCGGACCGACCTCCAACGAGTCGAAGAGCAGGAGGCTCGCGTCTATCGAGAATTCGAAGCCGTAGCCGGTGTGAGCATCGCCGAAGCGCTCGCCCGCCGCGGCCGCCGCTCCAAGGAACTGGACCTTGCGGTCGTTCGCCATCAGTCCGTAAAGGAGGCGTGGACCGCGATCCTTGCCGAACGGGTCGATGCGCTGGAGATTCAGCGACGCATCGCTGCACTGGAAGAGATTGAGAAACGGATCGCCGCCAAGGAAGTGCGGGACGCGGATGCCGATTCCGCAATTGAAGCCGAGGCGTGGGCGAAATCAATGCTTGAGCGCACGCAACGCCAGCTGTCCAATATCGACCATATTCGAGTCATGCTGGAAGCGGATCGTTTTGAGCAGCCGCTCGACAAGCCAGACCGGAGCAAGCCATGAACATTCATCGGGTTGGAGGAATCCACGTCGGCACACTTCCCGTCCTACTCCTGGTGCTGGGTTTCGCGCCGGTCTTCACGCCCGCGGCGCGCGCCCAAACGACGCAACCCGATGACCTGCAGCAGCGCATCGACGAACGGATGAAGCGCCAGCAGGAGGAAGAGAAGCGCCGAATTGAAAGGCTGCTTCAACAGTTCGCCGACCGAACGCGCGAGGTCGTCGGCACCCTTGGCGAGCTCGGAAAAAAGGGCGAGGCCTTGGATACGCGGATGAAGGCCCTGCTCAAGAATGATGACGGCAAGCGACTGGCCGCTGACCCCGACGCATTCATGGAATTCATTGAGACGGTTGACAAGCCTCCACTCACAGCGGAGCGAGTGGCGTCGCGAAAGCGGGCCATCGAGGCGATTCTCACCGGATTGCGCAGCGACACCGACAACGCGAATGTCGGATTCCTTCCAGGGGAGGCGCCGCGGCGGGAAGTCGAGGACGCCGATGGATGGGCACGAGAGCGTCTGGTCGCAATTGGCGAGTTGCAGGCCTGGTTCGACACGGCGATCGCCAAGGCCCCGAAGGAACTGGACCTCAGCAAACGCGTCACGCTGGAGGAAGCGATTCAAGCCTTTCGAGCGGAGCGGCGCGAGGCAGCCAGGCGTGTGATCATGCGGTCGCGCGAAGAGGCGCAACGCGAAATGGAGAAGGAACTGCGCGACACCGCCAAGAAGGCGCAGGAGGAAGAGGAGCGGGCCAAAATTGAGCGGCTGCTGCGCGAGTCGCGCGCCGAAATGGAGCGGCAACGAATCGAGTATGAGACTCGGTTGAAGGCGATGCTGGCCGAGCAGAAGCAGCAGGCCGTCGAAGCGGAAATCCGCTACAAGGATCTGATGGCCGAACTGGAGCGGGCGCGTATTCTGGCGGAGGCCCGTCGGAAGGCCGAGGATCTTTCGGCGGACATCGAGAAAAAGAAGATCGAAGAAGCGGCATTGAAACAGCAGCGGATCCAGAAGTGCCAGAGTCCCGAGGTCCAGCAACTCCTTGCGCCGTTCCTCACGAAGGGCTATTGGCAGCCCGGCGACAAGGTGGGCGCCAACGTCGATCTCAAACCGATCTCGTATTCGAAGCTCTCAGGGTTCGGTGCATTGCAGCCGACCACGGGCGGAATCCAGAAGCTGCTCCAGGTCGCCACCAAGGACATCAAGTACGGCATTTTCGACAAGGTGCGGCCCCGCTGGCCCTACACGTCCGACATGCGCAAGATCAAGCCCGAGCAGCTTGAAGAAGCGAAGAAAGCCCAGGCCCTGCTGATCGAGTTGGGCGAAGTCATGGTCGAGCAGGGCATGCTCAGTCCGTGAATCGCCGGCTAGCGAGAAACTAGAGAAGCTCCGTCAGTACGCGCAGCATCTT
The DNA here is from genome assembly GCA_007859745.1 of Phycisphaerae bacterium RAS1. Taxonomy (NCBI): domain Bacteria; kingdom Pseudomonadati; phylum Planctomycetota; class Phycisphaerae; species Phycisphaerae bacterium RAS1. The sequence continues at coordinate 981,114 of SMLU01000001.1, forward strand.
GGCTTTGACCTTCTCGTCGGCCGCGCTCCAGAGATCCATGAGCCGCGCATCGGGGAGCGCCAGTTTCCGCCCGGCTTTGACCGGTCCGAACAGGAACAGGTCCAGCGGTTCGCAGCCGAGGCCGCGGCACAGCGCGCGCACCGTTTGAAGCGTGCAGTTCATGTGCCCGCGTTCGATTTCGCCGACGCGCTGCATCGCAAATTTGCCGCCACAGCGGTCCGCCAGCTCTTTTTGCGTCACGCCCAGCCGCACCCGCAGGTCGCGGACCCGCTTGCCGAACTCGCGCTGGATGTCCATGCGGCGCCTCCTCTGAATTCGCGCACATTATGCGTTGAGAAGATTTCCAGAAACACCTCTTGATCCGCATCAGACTCGCGTTAGCATCTATAACGTGTATGAGAACCACTCTGGATCATTATGATGATCGTCTAGCCGAAGTCGCCGGCCACAACGCGCTCGGGCGCGATGAGTGGGCTGCGTGTCCATCATCAGCGCCGGCCGACGAACAAGGGGCAGGCGTCAGATGGGGGCTTTTGGTAGCGGTAGCGGCGCAGTCGTGCGACGGAACGAGCGATGTCCGCACCGGTCGCGGCCAGGAACACCCAGTACGCGATCAGCATGTGAGCCGACAGCCCAATCATTGGGCCGACCAGATAGGCGCAGCTCGCCAGAGCCGTGAAGCAGAATGCGAGCACTGCGAACACAATCCCCGAGCCGCTCCGCCCGCCGACCTTCTGGCCCCGATTGGGGTGCCGCGATTGAAAGGCGAGCAGCTCCTCGCCGGCGATCTGGTTGACCTGCCGCTCGATTTCGTCGATCCGGCGCAGAACGTCTTCCTTGGAGCGCGAATGGCTGATCGTGGTCCGCATCAGCCAGGTCAGCGCCGGCGGCATGGCGAGCAGGACAACGAGCTTCGAATCCGCGGGAAGCGCGCTGAAACCGCCCAGAACGGCCCCAAGCGCTCCCCCCGCTACGGGCAGGCGACGATCGACCGCGGCCAACCGGAACGACAGCAAACCGTAAAGAGCCCGGTATTCCTCGGTGAGAACGCTGATGCGCTCCGACTCGCTCAGTGTGCCCGGCGGCGATGGCACGGCAATGCGTTGCGTAGTTGCGTCCACTGACATTCAGAGGATTCTGATGATGTGCGTCGGCTGAACGGTTCAAGGCCCGTTGTGGCACGTCAATAAGGAGGTGCGTGATGTTAGAAGTTGCGATGGATCTTGAAGCTGGATTGCAGGTCTTGGCCGGCGCCGCAAGGACGCCGGCGGTTGGCTGGTCCGGGTCACTTTGCGAGTTCTTCGACGTGGGGCGGCGCTTCCTCCGGCGAGCCCATGCCGACATCCGCTCGGGGCGGCTTCGTTCACCCGCGTTCTTGTTTGGCTCGGCCGGTGAACACGGGTTGGGCGCGACCCTCGAATTTCTGAGCCGACGAATCGACCACGAGTACCCAATCGAGCTGCGCTCGCCGTTCGAAGAGACCGAGTCGATCGCGGGGGCCTTGTGGTCCGGGAAGGAGCTGCTGGGCGAAGAACGAGAAGACGGCCTCGCCAAACTGCGATTCGCTCGCGGAACGCTCGACCTGCCCGTCCACGTACACGAGCACTCGGATCGATTTATCGCGGTTCTCCGTGGGGCCGGCCGGTTCTGGTGGTCCGAACAGACGCTCGACCAATTCGACGCGCGACAAATCGAGTCAGTCTCCGTAGTGGCGGGTGACGTGCTCGTATTCACACGAAACTTGCTGCACACCTTCAGCGCGCCCGACGAGGAACTCGTCTTGCTGTCGTATCACAGCCCAGAGATTCCTTTCGACGACCCCCGGCAATACACCATCCCAGCGACCCGCTGGGCGCCCAGGTTTGCTCAGCTCACATGACGCGGAGCGTTTTCATAGGGCACATCATCGCAGTGAAAGCGCATAACCAGATCAGAACATTTTGGCACCACGTCGACGCGCCGGCTCCACTGCCGGTGCGCGCTGGTGCTATCCCCTTTGTTGCGCATGAAGGCGGTACAACAGCAATTCCAGTGGCTCGACGCCGGCGATGCGACGAAAAAACCGCCTCCTGCGGCTGAAAATGCCGAACTCGACGCATCGCTTCCGGAACGTCAACCGACCGGGCAGCCCACCTCTGCGCACGATGAAATCAACCTGATTCAAGCGGAGCGCGCGGACCGACCGGACGGTCTGCCCATTCCGGCGCCGTTACCCCAGGCTGTAGATGCAGGAGTGTTCGGCCAAACCGTTAACGGGCCGGTGGAACCGGACGTTGATGAGGTTGCGGCGCTTACTGAACAACACGCCGATGAAATGATCGTCCTTCTCGCCGACTGCAACGCGATCGAAGATTCGATCCGTGACGGCTGCGATCCGCGCACCGGACGTGTGCCAAAGACGCCCGAGGCTCGAACCCGGCTCGCAGAATCCCTGCAAGCGGAGGCGCATCGTCTGAGCACGGCTTACGCAGACGCAGTCGCCGCCTACGCGGGAGCGTTCGGCGACGAAGCTGCCCAGGCGCTGGATGTCTGGGTCCGGAAGGCAACCGCCGACGCGTGCGCTGTGTCACCCTCATACGACGCGACGCATCCGTGGCACTACTTCCACGCCGGCGACAACGCGATTCCGGTCCCCGTAGGCGAAATACCGGCCGACGACCAGGCCGGCCAATTTGTTGAACGCGATCTCCCCAAGCATCCCGCCAAACGGCTCGCGAGGTTGCGTGAGCTGTTCGCGCGGGAATCGCAACTGTTGGAGGCTGATCGCGCGCGTTACATGGAGATCGTCGAGCGCGGAGCGGAAGCGCTCAGCCGCTACGACCGCGAGATCGCGCACACCAGTGACGCAATGGCCCGCGCAACCACACTCGCGCTCAAGTACCGGCATGTGAGCCTGGGCTTGGGCCGCGTGCAATGGATCCGCGCGGAATTGCGTCGGCTGGGTGCCGTCGATCTGTTCGAGCCAAGCAACAGCATGGACGACTCGACCTGAACGGGGTGGTTGACACGCAAGTCCTCCGCCACGTTGGCGCGGACGAGCGCCCTCCGACTCTGGTCCATACCGGCAGCGGGGCTGCGCCGATGGCTGCCTGGCACGTCCGCCCTCATCGGGGCGGGGGGCCTGCCGGCCTCGCGGGGCGAGCCCCGATGACGACGGCCGTGTACGGCAGCAGCACCAAACACTGTTTGATTAGCGGCTACCAGCTGTGGCAGTATGTCGAAGGGAACAGCGTCGTACAGCACGGCCGGTCCACACCTCGATTGTCAGTCGCACGGTGTCACGCCGCAGCAACGCACGAGATCGTTCAAACTGAACAACCGTCCGGCACGTTGGGCCGTGCGATTCTGTTCCCTCGTACATTGCTGCGGCGACCAGGAACTCCGCTTTCCTCGTTGGTGCCGCACACCGAGCCGGGTAGACGAACAGACCGACCCTCGATGGACGCGCGGCGTGCGCCGAGAGGCCGGTGGTGCATTTCACGGTTTGGATACGGTTCATTTCATTTCGCTAACGCGACCAACACAAAGGAGACGTGCATATGGAGACCTTGACGAGGGCATCCGATGAGTTGTTCCGGCGCGGGCCGGACGAACGATTCGATTCGCTGCAATCGCTGTACGACCACTGTTACGCGACGCGAACCAATTCGATCGACCGCTGGCACCCGCCGCAGTCGATTCAGCCGGCGCCAGGCGGCGGCCGGTTCCGCGTCACCGTCGGCAACGACGGCGAGTTCTCACTGAATGACTGGAGTTTTGGGCAGTTCTGCCGGCTCGCCGGTGTCAGCAAGGAGACCGTCAACCGCGTTTCGGCCGGAACAGCGGCGCAGATCTTTCGCGAGACCATGCCGAGCGGTGACAAGCCGCTGCAACTACTCACGCAGGACGACGCGATTCGTTCGATCCACGGCACGGCTTACACGCGGCTGCACAACGTAGACCTGCTGAACGTCGTCCGCGAGTTCGCGACCGACTTTCAGCCGCCGCAGACGGCGTGTAACGGCGGCACGGGCCTGTACTGCGGTGAGCAGGACATGTTTGTGTTCCTGATCGACCCGCTCGGTTGGGCCGACATCAACGGTGAAGCTTTCGCACCGGGGTTCTTCCTGTGGAACTCGGAGGTGGGGAAGCGTTCGGTCGGCATGCAGACGTTCTGGTTCCAGGCGGTCTGCCAGAATCACATCGTTTGGGACGCCGTCGAGGTCATCGACTTTTCCCGCAAGCACACGGCCAACGTGCACGAGTGCCTGGGAGAAGTGCGGCGCCTGATCGCCAGCCTGGTCGAGAAACGCGACCAGCGCCGCGACGGGTTCGTGATGACGATCACACGGGCGATGGAAACCACGCTCGGCAGTGATGCCGACGAGGTCATGAAGCTGTTGGCCAAGCAGGGCATTCCGCGCAGCGTCGCCAAGGACGCTTTGGAGCTGGCCCGAGCGAACGGTCGATTCACGGTCTTCAGCGTTGTCGATGCCCTGACCCGCCTTGCCGGCAAGATTCGGAACGCCGGTGAGCGGACGGAGGCCGACGAAAGGGCTGGGGCGCTGCTGGCGCTTGTGGCCTGAAAGGAGGTTTCGCAGTACGACGCAATGTACTACGTTTGAAGGTTGAGAGACTCTGCACCACCGGGCCTCTCACCCATCCGAAATCATGGAATACCGAGCATTGAATCGCCATTGCGGGACACGCGCTCCACCAGCGCGGTGAGCCTCGCTTCCGTCTATCCAGCCGGCGTCGCTCCGACGACGACGCACGTCCTTGCTCAGCCTCAAATCTCACTCAAACAGCGTTCTAGTTCCGCATTGCTTCAGGCGAATGTCCTGCTCGACAAGCCGCTGACAAGCGTGATAAAGGATGTTATCAAGCACGTTTTCACGCACATGAAAGAGGACAACGCCGCGACATCACACGCCGTTTTGGTGATCGAGCCGATCGAGCCGCCGGCGGCGATTCTGAGCGCAGGGACGAGTGCAAGATTCGCATATCAGGAGTTCTTCCAGGCCTCCATCGAGAATCCCCACACTCGACGGGCCTACCGGCACGCCGTCGATTGCCTGCTCGATTGGTGCAGGAAGCGTGATGTTGCGCTCCCGCAGGTCAGCCCGTGGCTCATCGGCGAGTACCTCGGTGGATTGCGGGACAGGTGCGGTGAGCCGCTGTCCAAACCGTCGCGCAAGCTCCATCTGGCGGCGCTGCGGCATTTCTTCGACCACCTCGTGCTACGGCACGCAGTTTCCCTCAATCCGGCCGCATCCGTCCGCGGACCACGCCATAGCGTCGTCGAAGGCCGCACGCCAGCTTTGAGCGTGGCCCAGGTCCGGCAATTGCTCGCGAAAATCGACGTGCAGACGCTTGTCGGGCTGCGCGACCGGGCCATCATTGGCGTGCTGATCTATACCGCTGTCCGCGTCGGCGCGATCGCCAAGCTCCGCCGGCGAGACTTCTTCACCGATGGTCGGCAGTGGCTCTTCCGGTTCGACGAGAAAGGCGGCAAGGAACGCATCATTCCCGCCCGCCACGATCTGGAGGGATTCGTCCGCGAGTATCTCACAGCGGCCGAGGATGCTCCGCCGGCAACGCCGCTATTTGTTTCGCTGCGGCGAGGAGGCACCGCGTTGCCACATGCTCCAGTACATCCCGGCGACATTCTGCGAATGGTGAAGCGTCGCCTTCGGCGATGTGGCCTGCCTGCGGACTCGCTATCGTGCCATTCCTTCCGCGCGACGACGATAACGAACCTGCTGGAGCAAGGTGTGCCGCTCGAAGACGTACAACACCTGGCCGGTCACGCTGATCCGCGCACGACGCGGTTGTACGACCGTCGCCGCCGTGAAGTCACGCGAAACATAGTCGAACGAATCGCAATCTGACGCTTACGGTTCGTCCGCGTCGCCGACTTCGGATGGCTCGCCCGAGGTAATGTCGCGGATGGGCTGCCGACGCCCGAAGAGCTTGGTAAGCACGATTTCCGCGTCGTCAACCACCACGAACCAGCGCCGTTTGAACTGGACGATTTCCTCGACGAAACCATAACGCCGCAATTCGTCGCGGTTGCCGGGAACACCGTTGAGGACCAGTTCAACGATCTCGTCGCCCGCGAGTCGCGAGCGCATCAGCCGCCAGCCGTTGTCCAGCTCAATGACTCCGCCGCCTTCGAGAATTGCCAGAATCTCGCCAACCGAGGCCTCGCCCAGTGGTGTACCGATTCCCAGGCGTTGCTTGACGTTCGGCACATCGGACGGACTCAGGTTCAGACCGACGAGCGCGCGCCCGTCCGCGAGAACCGCCCGGGCGATCTTGACGCTCTGAATGCCGGACGAGCCCATGATCTTGTCGTAGATGGGAAAAATGGCGCCGCTGAGAATGTAAAACCGCTTCGGCTCGGTTGCCGGCGTATTGTCGTATTCCCGGTCCCACCAGGGTCGTGCAACGTCGCGCTCAACGGGCTCGTATTTTTCAGTCAGTTCGTAGCGCTCCAGTCCGCGCCGTGCTCCCTTCACCGCCGTCAACAACACCTCGTTGGGTCGTGTTTCGATGTGCTCGCTCACGGCGTAGATTCGACCGCTACGGAGATTGCGGAAGAATCCCTCGCCCGCATGCATGATCGCGGCGGCGAACGTGTGCCGTTCGACTTCGACCTCGCCTTCCAATTCGTGCAACAGTGTGCGAGCGCCAGAGGCGGGATCGACGAAAAGCAACTGCGGTTTGGTAACGGACCGCAGATTCTTCGCCCGGATCTCCTCGACTCCGAAATCGAATGCACCAGCGCGCTTGGCAGCCTCCACGGCCTCGACGTAACGCGCGTAGAACAACTCAAAGATGTGGTTCTGCTTCTCGACGTGCAGCACCATGATGCGGTTGAGGAACTGCTCGACGTTGCGCGCGTAGTTGTCGCGGACCGCCGTCTTCTCCTTGTTCAGAACGCCCATCCGCTCCAGGTCGCGCATTCCAAGGCCGGCGTCCACGTGCTCATTTCGCTCCACCTGCCGATACAGGCGGGTCAGTGCCGCCTTGCCGTATTCGTCTGTCACGTCCTCCGGTCGAAACAGGTCACTCGACAACGAATGCCGCTCACCCTTGGTGAGCGCTCCGAGCGCCGCAAGCCGCTTGGAAATTGCGTTGACGAGCCGCTTCTGGCCGGCGAGGTCCAGGAGGACGAGCCGAATGATCGGCGCTGAGGTTTGGTTCGAGCGATGCACGCGACCGAATGCCTGCATCTGCTGGTCAGCGGACCAGGAAAGCTGAAAGGCATAGAACGCCCGGCGCTGCTGATTGTGAGCCATGACATCGGCGTGAACGCTGATGCCGGTCGAGCCGGCGCCGGAGATGATGGCGAGCCGCTTGCGACCCGATTGAAAAAGGCGCGTTTCGTACTCGTTAAGCTGGCGCCGCGGAACGCCATGCAGTTTCCGTCGGACGTACTTGCCGTTCTCCCACCGGTGTGTCCGGCCGCTGATTTCCGCGACGCTCTGCACACCAAAGTGGGAAACAAGCGCGTCCATCGGATTGTGCGGAAAGTCCAGGTCGGCGACTTTCTCCAGCAATTCCTTCTGACGACGCTGGTATCTCGCGGTTGATCTCAGGATTGCCAGCGGCGTCCAGGACCCGAACGCTGACGACGTTCCCCGTGAGCGGGTCGGTCTGCTCGCGATACTGGAACAAAGGAAACTGGGTTTCTATGAGCTGAACGATCATCTCGCGCGGAGTGGCGTCCAGCTCGCTCAACTCCACGCCCTGGGCGCGTGCGTCACGCACCTTGCGGTCTGCCTGGGCCTCGCCCGTGTTGAACAAGCTGAGCACTACCGACCGACCGGCATTCAGGTCCGCCCGAATCGCCGGAATCACATCCGGCAGCGAATACGCCAGCATGAGTTGCAGAAAGAAACGCTGCTGCGCGGCGTAGAACTGAGCGTAACGGTGCGCGTTGCGCTTCTGATGCGCGTGTTGTTCCGCTGACTCGAACGCGACGAGCAGCTCGGACCACAGGTCGGCGATCACGTCATACTGCCGCCGCTCGTCATCGGTCATCTTGTGCAGGAGCGGCTCGTACTCAACTGCGCTGTCCGGAACGATCGTGCCATCCGTCCGGCGCGTCGGACCGTAGCTGATCGTGCGCGATAAGTAAGTGCCGACGGATTTCAGGTCGCGGCAGAGCATCTCCATCGCGGCCACACCGCCGCGTTCCATCGCCACCAGGAATGCCGAAAAATCGGGAAACGGCGCGCCGTCGCCCCACAGCCCTAGTCGCTCATACGGGGCCATGTGCCGCGCCTCGGTGGCGCCGGTGGCGCTGAAGTAGCGCACCCGTGCCTGGGGGAACATCCGCTGCAATGCGATGCCCATGTTCCCCCGCAGTGTCCCTTCATCAACCGTGGCCTTGCCCCCATGCGGCGTCGCCGCAGCGTTCTTCATCAGGTGAGCTTCATCGAAGGCAATCACGCCGTCGAATTCCGGCCCGAGCCAATCGACGAGCTGTTTGAATCGAGGACGCTCGCCATCGAAGTCGATCGACAGGAGCGTGTACGTCGTGAAGAGAACGCCGGAATCGGCTTGAATCACGTCCGAGTGCTTCGAGCGGGCTTGATGGATGATGCGAAGCGGCAACCCGACGGCGTCGCGGTCGCGCTCGGCGTCAGCGACCAGTTGATGCGATGCTGAAATGTGAACGTGCCTGCTCCGACCTCGTTGAAGCTGATCGTAGATGAATGCGTAGATTTCGCGGCCCTTGCCGATTCCCGTGCCATCGCCATTCCAGTGCCCGCGTCGAGAACCATCGGGAAGCAGTGATTCGGTTGCCTGGCCGGCGTAGATCACGTCTTCAAGTTGTATGTCCGAAACCCAGCCTTCACGCACGACATCGCCTGGCAGTGCATGCCGATACTGCACATCAGGCGGCTCAACCGAGGCCATCGCCGTAGATTCGACGACGTTGGCGGGATGCGACTCCGTGCCATGAACGCGGGCTTTCTGAACGCGGTAGGCCGCGTAGACCGACCCCTCTTCGATCCGTAGGAGATGCGACTGCTGCGGCTCGCCAGGCGATGCTACGCAATGTTCAGGCGCGCCAGCGTGCTGACCACCAGACGCGCTGCCCAACTCCGCATCATTCCTTCGCTCTTCGGGAGCGGCGGTTTCTCCCATTCGAGCGTCGCATTCATGGCGGCTCGCGCCGCTCGCGGTCGTTCCGCTAGCAGGCGATTCCAGGTGATCCAGATTTCGGACATCTCGAAGCTCGCCGCATTCACCGGTGAGTCCCACGCGTCCAGAAGGTGTGCAATCAGCTCCACCAACGGATCCGCTCCGTGCGGGCACTCCTGCCTGGTCAGGAATTGAAGTGCGCCCGCCGCCTGAACTCGAATCGAATCTGCGAATTCGCCCATAAACATCCTCCTGTGAAATCTCTTCAAGCTGCACCCATGCTTGGTGTAGCGTGAGTCTTGTGCCGGTGACGATTGTCGAGGGATCAGTGGTCGAGCCGTCGTGGTCGATGACGATGATCTGGTTGTCAAAAGTCGTGCCGAACTTCGAGTAGGCGTTGCCGTCGATGCCGATGTTGGCCCGCACGCGAAAGCGATCTTTGATGTCAGCCCACCAAGCTTGGAACTTGGGGCGGTCCAGCGCCATACCCCGTCCGACGACCGCGACCAATCGGCCACCCGGCTTCAGCCTCAATAGGGCCTGTTCCACATGACGTGCCCCGAACTCGACGTTGTGACCGTTCACGCGACCCCCGGTCGCCGAAAATGGCGGGTTCATCACGATGGCGTCGTACAGCCGGTCCGGTGGGAGCAGGTTGTCGAGCCGCTCAGCGTCGAACGCAGTCGGCCTGAAGCCTTGCAGCTCCAACAGGCCCCGGCGGCGCGGGTCGATCTCGTTTGTATCGACGGTCGCGCCAGCGAGTCTCGCCAGAACGGCGAGACTCCCCGTCCCCGCACTCGGCTCAAGGACGTTCATGCCCGTGCAAATAGCCGCCGCGCTCACGACCAGCAGCGCCTCGGCGGGCGGCGTGCTGAATTGCTGAAGTTCGACCTGCGTAACGTCTCGCCGAGTTTGCCGTGGCATGCGGTCCTGTAGCGCGAGCAGCACCTCGGCTGACCCGGGCACGTCTACCAAGTCGAGAGCCGCGCGGGCTATGCAGATGTTCATTCCGGCTTCGGCCGCGTCGTACAGGTCGCGTGCGTGACCAGCCGAGCTTCCGAAGGACTCTCCGGCAAGCTGGTTCAGCGTGTGATTGTTGAACACCGATTTGGATTGAGCTTCCAGCAGCGACGCAACCCGCCGCGCGAGTAGGGCGACGGGGAGCGCCAGCCCATCGCCGTTTGGCTTCGCCACCAACTCGCTTCCGACTCTTTCGGCACCAGCTAGCGTCCCTTCCGTTTCGCGGGGAGGAGCCACGGACCAATCGAACTGGAACTGCGTAAACTTCGCCATGAGCCTCTTCAAAAACACCGGCAGAACGGTCATTAGCGTTATGGTCGACCGGGAGAGCAACGTCGCATGGCGTTGACGACCGCCCGACTCTCGGTACAATTCGGGTTGTGTCTGGCACAAGGATTTTGGTGGATGGTTCGACGCGTACTCGCTTCGTGGATTGGCCATGCGGACCTCCGGGCCTTCGCAGCATCGCTGCCCGAAGAAGACCGGACCAATCTGCTGAAAGTGCTCGGCCAAGGCAGGGCCGACGCCCCTGGCCCCCTCAAAACCTTGCTCGATGCTGAGCGCTTCGACGAGGTGAATCTGCTCGCAAACTACGAGAAGCGCTGGATCAGGGGGTATTGCGGTTGGCTAGGACAGAAAGTCAAGCTTCATCCCGTGTCTCTCAAAGATCCAACCCATTACGGTGAGATTTTCGAGGCGGCGGATACCGCTCTACGAACTATCGTGGACGGCAGAGCGGGCAACATCCAGTTGAACTTGCATCTGAGTCCCGGCACGCCCGCGATGGCGGCGATCTGGATTCTGTTGGGCAAGACGCGATACCCGGCTACGTTCTACCAGACTCACCAGGGGCGCGCGTGGAAGACGGACATCCCGTTCGACATCACACTGGATTTCGTTCCGGAACTTCTCAAGGCGCCTGACGCGCACCTGCAGCATCTTGCAGCGCAGAGTCCCGGACAAGTCGAGGGATTTCGAACGATCATCGGCGATAGCACCGCCATCCGACTTGCAGTTGGCCGTGCTCAACGCGCCGCGGTCCGACATGTCCCGGTCCTAGTTTTGGGCGAGAGCGGTACGGGCAAGGAAGTGTTTGCGCGGGCGATTCACGCCGCCAGCCCGCGACGCAACGGACCCTTCGTAGCGATTAACTGTGCCGCCATCCCGCGCGAATTGCTCGAATCCGAGCTGTTCGGCTACGCGAAAGGAGCGTTCACCGGAGCGGCCCGCGACAAGCCGGGCGCCTTCGACCAGGCAGACGGTGGTACGCTATTCCTCGACGAGATTGGCGAATGCGACCCGGCGATGCAAGTCAAACTCCTCCGCGTGCTTGAACCACCGACCGGGTCAGGTCCGTGTGCGCGCGTCTTTCGGGCGGTTGGTGCGATCGTGGACACAGCGCGCGACGTGCGTATCGTCGCGGCGACGAATCGCGACCTGCTTTCAGAAGTTGCGATGGGAAGATTTCGCGAGGACCTCTACTACCGACTCGCGGTCGTATCCGTTCGGCTTCCGCCCCTTCGCGACCGCCGCCAGGACATTCCGCTGATCGCCAGCCACTTGCTTGCGAAAATCAATGATGAGTTTCGAGCGCACGAGCCCGGCTTTCGGGACAAAGGGATTTCTGCCAGTGCAATGGGATTTGTGCGTCGTCAGGATTGGCCCGGAAACGTTCGCCAGCTCAACAACGTGCTGGTCCAGGCGGTTACGCTCGCAAGCGGGGACGCGATCGATCGTGCCGAAATCGCTGCGGCGCTAGCCGACTCACCGCGCAAGCAGACCGATGGGTTGCCCGAGACGATCGACGATAACTTCGTTCTTGAAAAGCACTTAGAGGAGATTCAACGGCGATTTTTGACGCTCGCGATGGAGCAGGCTGGCGGCGTCAAGACCCGCGCCGCCGCGCTTCTCGGGATGCAGAACTATCAAACGCTTGACGCCCAGCTTAAGCGGCTGAAAGTGGCGTGGTCGAAGGATGGTCGTGGTTGATTGAGTCGCCCGCGCGCGAGTGGCACGGCCGTTGCTAAGTGCAGACCGTGAGGACACCGCCGGGCCAAATTGTGACCGCGCCGTGGTTGCTCGACCGGCGCCGGTCGATCGCTACAAAGGAACCGCGCGTTTCGCGCGGATTGGAGGCCATGAAGTCGCTGAACTTCGAGTTCCTGCGGCCCAAATGGAAGGAGCTGGCTCTGCTTGGCGGTTTCGCTGAGCAGTACGTGGGACCTGACCCCGCCAGCGCCGCGGTGAAACTGCGCGCATTCGCCGAGCAGGTCGTAGAGTTGGTGTGGTCAGCCGCGCGACTTCCCCGACCAGCATTTCAGGCCCATTTCAATGAGAAGCTGAACGACGCGTCGTTTCAAGCCAGCGTTCCGCGCGTCGTAGTCTCCAAGCTCCACGCCCTACGCATCCATGGAAACAAAGCCGCGCATGGCGAGGTCACCTCTGGTCAATCCGCTCGCTGGTTGCTCCGGGAAGCATTCGAGCTCGGCCGCTGGTTGCTCGTCGCGTTCGGAGGCGGCCGACAAGAGGACTGTCCCCAGTTCGCTGAACCGACGACGGCGGCCGATGATTCGAAATCGAAATTGCAACGCGAGAAGCGTGCTGTCCTGGAAAAGCTCGCCGCGCAAGAAGTCGAGATGCAACGACTTCTCGCAGAGTTAGAAGCCGCTCGGACCATTGCACAAACAGCGCAAGCGACGACGGCCGAACTTCAGGAGGCATTCGCTCGGGGCCAAGCCGCCGCTGACGCACTGAGTTTCGACGAAGCCGCAACGCGCCGTCGCATGATCGACGAGATGCTCGTATCGGCCGGCTGGGACGTTGGTCGCGGTAGCGCGTCCACGGCGACGGTCGTGCAGGAACTTGAGCTACCCAACCAACCGACTACCTCCGGTATCGGCTACGCCGACTACGCCCTTCTAGGTGACGACGGTAAACCGTTGGCCGTAATCGAGGCGAAGAAAACCGCGAAGGACGCCGACCAGGGCCGCACGCAAGCCAAGTGTTACGCCGACGGCTGCGAACAGAAGTTCGGCCAGCGCCCTGTCATCTTCTATACGAACGGCTTCGACATCTGGGTGTGGCACGACGCCGATGGCGAGCCGCCGCGAAAGATCTTTGGCTTCTACTCGAAGGACAGCCTGGAATACGCCTTCTTCCGGCGTCAGCATCCGCTCGTTCCATCCGAAATCGCGCCGAGTGCCACCATCGCCGGCCGCCTCTATCAGGTCGAAGCTGTCAAACGCGTGACCGAATCGTTCGCCACCAAGCGGCGCAGGGCGCTCATCGTGCAAGCGACGGGCACGGGCAAGACGCGCGTTGCCGTTTCGCTGTGCGAAGCGCTGATCCGTGCGAAGCGAGCCCGACGGATTCTGTTCCTCTGTGACCGCCGCGAGCTGCGTAAGCAAGCCGCTAACGTCTTCAAGCAGTTTCTGCCCGGCGAGCCACGGACATTCGTGACGGCCACAACCTCGCAGGACCGCGATAAGCGAATCTACCTGGCCACGTATCCGGCCATGATGAAGTGCTACGAGAGCTTCGATGTTGGTTTCTTCGACCTCGTAATCGCAGACGAGTCGCACCGGAGCGTTTACAACCGCTACCGCGACTTGCTGCTCTACTTCGATGCCTTACAGGTAGGCTTGACCGCGACCCCCCGGCACCTGGTATCGCACAACACGTACGAACTGTTCGGTCGCGAGGATAACGACCCCACCGCCTACTACGGCCTGGAAGACGCCGTTGCTCAGAAGTACCTCGTCCCGTTCCAGGTGGAGGAGCACACCACCGACTTTTTGCGACGCGGCATCAAGTACTCGCAGCTCGACGCGTCTCAGAAGCAGCAGCTTGAAGAGCAGGAGGCTGAGCCCCAGCAGATCGAGTTCGAGCAGCAGCAGGTGGACAAGGCTGTCTTCAACAAGGACACGAACCGCCAGATTCTGCGTAACCTCATGGAGCGCGGCATCCGCGATGCCACCGGCACGCGCGCCGGCAAGACGATCATCTTCGCTCGCAATCACAATCACGCGGTGCTGCTACAGAACTTGTTCGACGAGATGTACCCGCAGTACGGCGGAAACTTCTGCCGCGTGATCGATAACTACGACCCGCGGGCCGAAGACCTGATCGACGATTTCAAAGGCGAAGGCACGAACCCGGACCTCGCGATTGCGATTTCGGTCGACATGCTGGACACCGGCATCGACGTGCCCGAGATCGTCAACCTCGTCTTCGCAAAGCCCGTTTATTCGTACGTGAAGTTCTGGCAGATGATCGGCCGCGGCACGCGCCTCCGCGAGAACCTGTTCGGTCCCGGTCGCGACAAGACGCACTTCCTGATCTTCGACCACTGGGGCAACTTCGATTACTTCGAGGAGAAATACAAACCGGCCGACATCAGCCCGCCAAAGTCACTGCTTCAGCGCCTGTTCGAGCAGCGCATTCGGTTAGCCGAGGTTGCACTCGAAAAGCAGGACACAGCCGCGTTCGACTTGGCAATCTCGCTGATCAAGCAGGACATCGCCGACCTGCCGGAGCGCTCCGTCTCGATCCGCGAGAAATGGAAGCAGGTCAAGAACGCTCAACGCGACGAAATCCTCAAGCAGTTCGATGCCGTCGTAAAGAACGTGCTGCGTCAAGACATCGCCCCACTCATGCAGTGGCGCAATATCGCCGGCCACGAGGCCGCGCATCAATTCGACCTGCGCATTTGTCAGGCTCAGGTCGCCAAGCTCGAAGCGGCCAGCCGCTACGCGGACTACAGTGACGACCTGCGCAACCAGGTCGAGCAGCTTCAGATGAATCTCAGCCAGGTCCGGGCGAAGGAAGGCGTCATCGCCGAGGTTCGCCACAGCACGTTCTGGACAAACGCAACGATCGCCGACCTCGACCGCGCCCGCACCGAGCTTCGCGGCGTCATGCAGTACCGCACGCCCTCGACCGGCTCCGCCTTCACGCCGAAGGTGATTGACATCGCTGAGGATGATGCCCTCATCGAGCGCAAGGCGCACAAGGTTCAACTCGAAGGCCTCGAACTCGCCGCATATCGCCAGCGCGTCCAGTCGGTTCTCGACGGCCTCTTTGCCGACAATCCGATCCTCCAACGCATCCGCGCTGGCGAATCGGTTGCGGCGGACGAACTTCAGTCATTGGCCGCCCTAGTCCTCGCGCAAGACCCGGCTCTCGACCTCAACGACCTGCTCGACTACTACCCGGAGACCGCCGGGCATCTCGACCAGGCGATCCGCGCCATCATCGGCCTCGACGGCCAGGCCGTCCGCGAACGCTTCGAGCAGTTCGTCCAGTTGCACCCGGCCCTGAATTCGACGCAGATTCGCTTCCTCGACATGCTACAGAACCACATCGCCCGCTACGGCGCGATCACGGTCGAACGCCTCTACGAGGACCCGTTCACAACGCTCCACACGGACGGTCTCGACGGCGTGTTCACAGACGAGCGTACCGTGCAGGAGTTGCTCGACATTCTCAACAAGTTTTCACCGTCGCGGCCGCAAGGAGGCGCCACCGTATGATCACCGGCAAACTCCGGAACGACATTGACAAGCTCTGGACCGAGTTCTGGACCGGCGGCATCACCAACCCGCTCACGGTCATCGAGCAGATCTCGTTCCTCATGTTCTCGCGATTGCTCGACCTCAGCGCAGCCCGCGAGGAGAAGAAAGCTGCACGCACGGGCCAGAAACCCCACACTGCCTTCGAAGGTCCCGATGACCCGCGCCGCTGGCGCAGCTTCAAGAATCTCGGCGGCGAGCAGATGCTGCCCTTGGTCCGCGACGAAGTCTTCGCTCTTTTCCGCAAAATGGGAGAGCGCGGCAACGGCGACCGGACCACCTTCGGCCGTTACATGGCCGACGCCCAGCTCATGATCCAAAAGCCCAGCCTGCTCGTCTCCGCGGTCAACATGATCGACAAGCTCCCGCTCGACCGCGGCGACACCAAGGGTGACCTCTACGAGTACTTGCTCAGCAAGCTCACTACCGCCGGCATCAACGGCCAGTTCCGCACGCCTCGGCACATCATCCGCCTCATGGTCGATCTGCTGGAGCCCCAACCCGATTGGAAAATCGGCGACCCGGCCTGTGGCACCGGCGGCTTCCTCGTCGCGGTGATGGAATACCTGCTCCGCACGCACTCCTCGAAGGAAGGCATCATCAAGCAGACCGACGACGATGGCCGACCCGTCCTTGGTGAAGACGGCAAACCCGCCGTCATCTACACAGGCGACCTGTTGGAGCCGTACAAGAAGCACATCCAGAACGACATGTTCTTCGGCTTCGACTTCGACGCGACCATGCTCCGCATCGCCTGCATGAACATGATGCTTCACGGCGTCGAGAATCCCAGCATCCGCTACCAGGACACGCTCTCGAACTCCTTCCCCGACAGCACCGACCCGGTCACCAAGCGAGCAGCGGCCGACTTCTTCGACCTAATCCTCGCCAACCCGCCGTTTAAGGGCAGCCTCGACCACTCTGACGTGCATTCCTCGCTCACCGGCAAAGTTAAGACCCGCAAGACCGAGCTGCTCTTCCTCGTGCTGATGCTCCGTATGCTCAGGCTTGGCGGCCGCTGCGGCGTGATCGTGCCCGACGGCGTGCTCTTCGGCTCGTCCACGGCCCATCGCGCCCTGCGGGAGCTTTTGGTCGACGACAACCAGCTCGACGCCGTCATCAAGCTCCCGGCCGGCGTGTTCAAGCCCTACGCCGGCGTTTCGACCGCCCTGCTGCTCTTCACCAAGGGCGGCAAGACGGACAACGTCTGGTTCTATGACGTGCAGGCCGACGGCTACACGCTCGACGACAAGCGCGACAAGATCGGCGGCTCGACCGACTTCCAGGACATCGACGACTGCCGCAGTCGTTGGCCGAAGCGTAACCCGAAGAAAGACACCGACCGCAAGGATAAGGCGTTCTTCGTCCCCGCCGGCGAAATCCGCGATCCGAACTACGACCTGTCGATCAACCGCTACAAGGAGACAGTCTACGAAGAGCCGAAGTACGACTCGCCGAAGGCAATCCTAAAGCGGCTTCAGAAACTGAATGAGCAGGAAGGCGCGGACCTGCGCGCGCTGGAGGGCATGCTGAAGTGACGGCCACCGTTCCGATTGCGAAGGTAGCTAGGCTCAACCCGCCGACGCCGCGCGAGTTGTTCGACCATCCTGAGCGCGAAGTGAGCTTCGTGCCAATGGCACGGGTTGGCGAGGACGGGCGGCTTCACAACGGTGAGGCGCGAACAGTCGGCGAGTTGGCACAGGGCTACACCTACTTCGCGAACGGCGATGTAATCGTGGCCAAAATCACGCCCTGCCTCCAGAACGGTAAGGCCGCCTACGTTGAGGGGCTGAAGGGTGGGCATGGATTCGGTTCAACAGAGTTCCATGTCATTCGCCCAGGCCACACGCTCGACGGTCGCTACCTCTTCTACATGATTTGGAACCCGACATTTCGCCACTTCGGCGAGCAGCGATTCACCGGCTCAGCCGGTCAAAAGCGCATGCCGGCAAGCGCAGTCGCCGAGTTCGAGATTCCGATCCCGTACCCGGACGACCCGAAGCGGAGCCTCGCGGAGCAGAAGCGGATCGCGGCGATTCTGGACAAGGCGGACGCCATCCGCCGCCGCCGCCACGAAGCCGCCCGCCTAACCGACCACCTCATCCCGAGCCTGTTCTATGACATGTTCGGCGACCCGGTGACGAATCCGAAGGGGTGGCAGACTGAGAATCTCGACCAAGTGGCTCAGCTCGACCGAGGCCGATCGCGCCATCGGCCTCGCGATTGGCCGCCGCTCTACGGAGGCCCGTATCCACTTATTCAGACGGGCGACATCGCCAACTGCAATGGCGTCATCCGAGAATTCACGCAGACTTACTCCGAGGAGGGACTCGCACAGAGCAAGTTGTGGCCAAAGGGCACGCTCTGCATCACCATCGCAGCGAACATCGGCATGACTGGCATCCTCGCGTTCGACGCCTGCTTCCCGGACAGCGTGGTCGGCCTCGTTGCGGGCAAGCGCGTCACCATCGAATACGTCCGTGAGTGGTTCGTCGGAATCCAGAAGAACTTGGATCAGTCTGCACCGCAGGTCGCGCAGAAGAACATCAACCTTGCGATTCTGAACGCACTACAAATTCCGGTGCCCCCTAAGCACCTTCAGGAGCGATTTACGCGAATCGTCGGGGAGGTCCGGGAGTCGCAGGGGCACGCGTTAGCGGTTCGACAGGTTACCGACGACCTATTCAACTCGCTCGTCCACCGGGCGTTTCGAGGGGAGTTGTGAGTCTGGCAGTCAAGGCTCATGTTAGGGTCGCGGAGTGTCAGATTGGCAGTGCCGGTCTGGCGGGACAACGCCCGACCCAAAGTGTTCCGACGACGCGCATTACACAACATCTTGGGGCTGCACCAATCATAAACTCTTGCACAAGAATGAGTTACGCGATTTGCTCCAAGGCCGTGAATGTTAGGATCAAGTTTGGCACGCTGCTTGCTACGACTTGACCCAGTTTTGCCGCCGCGCCGGCGAATGGAGCGCGGCGACACGCCCGGATTGAACCAGCGCCGTCCTTGTTCGCGCGGGAGCGGAGGACGGGCAACACGGCGCTGTTGCACATAGCTCGTTTCCGACCGCGCCGCCGCGTGGCGGCGCGCAACCTCTTGTTGTCAGCACAATTCAGGAGTTCCGTCATGGCCAAAACGCCCGCCAACCAGGGAAAACAGTGGACGCCCGCCGAAGTCCGGCAGTTAGAGAAGCTCGCCGACCAGAACACGCCCACGCGCGTGATCGGCATCAAGCTCGGCCGCAGCGAGGACGCCGTCCGCTCGAAAGCCTCCGAAGAAAACGTCTCGCTCAAGCCAACGAACCAGTCGCCGTACAACCGGCAAAAAAAGTGAGGCTTGCTCGTGCCGCTCGACGTAGTTTCCAGTGCCGTCGGTTTCGTGGTCGGCGTTGCCACAGGCGCCGCCGGCTCGTATCTCGGGAACCGCCTCACCGACCGCAGGCGCGAACGAGAGAAGTCGACCGCCGATCGCAAGTCGTTTGCGTCAATCCGTGAGCAGATGCTGCCGCTGATTACGGAGATAAAGTCAGACCTGGAGGGCGAAGATGGCCAGGTCGTCCGCGAGTTCTTCATAATCGAGCGGCGCAGCATCGCGATGGGCCGCTCTTCTAAGCCGCGCTTCGCCTACTACGTCGAAGATCACCCACAGCTGCATGGCCAGCTCGAAATCCTTGAAAACCGCGGCTACATCATCGACGTTACGCCGGGCAATACACCGGTGTTCCGGATGACCGAGGAGTTCGTGGACCTGGTAAGGACCAGCACATGAGCGCAATCGCATCGGCGTCCAGCCTTGCTCCGAAGGAACACGCGTGGGAGCTAAACCTGGCGCGGAACATGCTCTTCGTCAGTCACGCGAATCCAGAGGACAACGTTTTCACCCAGTGGCTCGCGCTCCGCCTTGCCCGCGAGGGATTTCCGGTCTGGTGCGATCTCACGAAACTACTGGGCGGCGAGACGTTTTGGCGGGATATCGAGAAGGCGATCCGGGATCGCACTGCGAAGCTCCTCTTCGTGCTTTCAAGGAACTCGAACGTCAAGGACGGCGCCCTCAACGAGCTCAATCTGGGGCTTGGTATCGAGCGACGGGACAAGCTGACGGACTTCGTAATCCCCCTGCGGATCGATGACCTGCCATTCGGGGACATCAACATCGAGATTCGCCGCAAGAACGCAATCGACTTCTCGCAAAGCTGGGCCACCGGACTGGCGAAACTGCTGGAGAAGCTCGCCCAAGACAGCGTACCGACGGATCCTCGCTTTACCCCAGCCGCTGTTACGCAGTGGTGGCAGGGCTCACACGCCGGAAACGAACTGCTGGTTCAATCACAGGACATACATCTTTCGAACTGGTTTCCAATTGAGGCGCTGCCGACCGCCATTTTTGTTCACGAGCTTGGCGCTCACGCTACTTGGAACGGAAGCGCATGGGACTTGGACCAGCCCGCGCATCGAATCGGCGACCACACAGTGTCGTTTGCTCCCCGTTCGGACTTTGGCGAACTGTTCGGCCACAGTCATCAAGTTCTGCTTGACCACGCCTTAAATTCACACGACCCTGCCTTGCCGCTTACAGCTCGACAGTTCCGCGACAGCGTTGTTCACCTGCTAAGGCTCGCTTGGGACCGCGCCGTGGGCCAGCGCGGCCTGCCACACAAGGCGCTCGCACGCCGTCGTTCTGCATCGTATTTCTCGAAGGGACTCTATGACACGGCCCGAGTGTCTTTCGAACTTCCGGATGGTTTTTCTGGCTCCCGCGGTCTTGTGGGGCACAAGACGGTGTGGAGTGCGGCTTCGCAGAGAAAAGTGCGCCGATACTGGCATTATGGGCTCAGCGCCGACGCACGCCTCTTTCCCGTGTCGGTCCTCATCCTGAATGGGCACATCTTCTTTTCCAACGACGGAAAGACGATTTGGGATTCTCCGAAGCGATTGCACACGGCACGTCGCAGTCTTGGGAGCAGCTGGTGGAACGATGATTGGCGAGACCGACTGCTGGCGGCCGTGTCATGGATTGCGGATGGTAAACCGCACATTGCGCTACCGGTCGCGTCCAGTCAGAACATCCTGATTTCAACAACACCGGTGTCGTTCGAGGCCAGCATCTCCTACCGTGACAGTTTCGCTCGTCATGCGGAGTTGAACGAAGTTACGTTTGAAGACACCGAGCCGGCGGCTGAGCAGGACGACGAGGCAGACAACGGAGGTTCGGTCGATGCCTGAACTGCGATACATCAAGGAACCCGGCCTGCTCTTCCGGCACGATCAGGCTGTAGAGGACCCGCGAGATGGGTTGACGTTGTTCGGCCCTCTCGACGAGGGCAAACCCTACGGCATTCGTTGGGGGCTGATCGGGCCGGAGGACAGCCTTCAACGCGTTGAGCGGTGGGTGTCCGGCATTAACAGGCGCGTTGTCGATTCCGAGCCTGCTCGCTATGGCCGAAAACAGTCGCCAAGCGCTCGCGGGCCCGATCTCGCGCGCCCCCCGTATCCCGGATTTCACGCGGCGTTCGAGATTCCCTGGTCAAATAAGCCGGTGCAGCGGCTCACCGTGCCAGAAAAGGAACTGGCCAAAGTCGCGTTTCTCGATGACCCGCATCAGCGTGTTTTCAACACGGTCAACGCGTACTCCGAACGCATCATCGACTGTCTTCGGCGCGAAGAAGCAAGGCCGGACGTATGGTGCGTTGCAATCCCGGAGTACGTCTATCTGAATTGCCGACAACGGTCCTACGTGGAAACGAGCGAGCGAGTCAAGGCCGAAGCTCGCTTGACGCGATCGGAGGCGAAGGCCATCGCCGCTGCACCGCTGTTGTTCGAGGAGGAAAACAAGCTTGCCAAGCCGTACGAGTACGAGCTGAATTTCCACCACCAGCTTAAGGCGCGGCTGCTTTCTCACAACGCTCCGACGCAGATCATTCGGGAAACGACCATCGCCCATCGCGATTTTCTCGACTCGAAGGGCGAGCCGACACGGAAATTGGACGGGATGGAGTCAGCGATTGCGTGGACAATATCGACGGCAGCTTTCTACAAGTCTGGCGGCCGCCCTTGGAAGCTTGGCGCCGCTCGGCCTGGCGTGTGCTACGTCGGTCTAGTCTTTAAGCAAGATGAGAAGCACCGCGACCCACGGACGGCCTGCTGTGCCGCGCAGATGTTTCTCGATTCGGGCGACGGCGTTGTTTTCAAGGGCGCTGTCGGTCCGTGGTATCGCGGGAAACGAGGGCTCTTTCATCTTTCCCGCGAGGCCGCTACTGAAGTGATCCGGATGTGCATCGACTCTTACGCTGACCGGTTCGATGGCGAGCCGCCCGACGAAGTGTTTATTCATGGACGTGTTCGCTTTGAAGATGACGAATGGGCGGGATTTCTTGATGGTGCTGGCGGCAAGACGCGCGTTGTTGGTGTCAGAATTCGCGACGATGAAGATCTGAAGGTTTTCCGCCGCTCCGCCTTTCCCATATTGCGCGGGCACTGGTTCCGCATCGGCGACAGAATGGCCTCGCTATGGACGCGAGGGTTTGTGCCGAGGTTGCGCAGCTACCCAGGTCTGGAGGTGCCGAATCCCCTGTTTATCGACGTGTGTCGCGGCGAGGCCGACATTGAAACCGTCGTGCGCGATGTATTGGCGCTTACAAAGCTCAATTACAACTCGTGCGTCTTTGCGGATGGTGCGCCGGTCACGCTGAAGTTTGCCAAGGCGGTTGGTGAGATTCTCACAGCTGGCCCTTTAGACGGGACCGTTCCACCCCTCCCATTCAAGCATTACATCTGATCAGCCCGGGGCGCACAAACGTGTTTGTTTCGCGACATGCAGAATTGTGCTTTCCCGGTTCTCGACGTTTGCACAACCCGCGCGACTGCGGATTTTTCGCGTGGCACGCCTCGTGCAATACCGGTCTGGCACGAACAGAAAGCGAGAGAAACCGATGACCGCTACGTTCAACTGCCCGAAGTGCCAGACTCCGATCGAAATTACTGAGGTGATGACCAGCCAGCTTCGCGACCGGCTGCGAAGCGAACTCGACGCCGAACTGGCGCCAGAGCGCAGCCGTTTGTGCGAGCAGGCCGCCGAGCTAGACGCGGGCCGCGCGGCGTTGGAGACGCAGCGCACCGCAGTGGAGGCACACGTGCGCGAGCGGCTGGACGCCGAGCGCAAGACACTGACCGCTGCGGCGCGTGAGGAGGCCGCTGCCAACCTCGCGCTAGAACTCCGCGACCGCGACGAGCGACTCCAGGAGGCTCAGACCAAGATCAGGGCCGCTGAAGATCGCGAACTCGCGTGGCGGAAGAAGGAACGCGATCTCGAAACGCGCGAGGCGGCCATCGCCACCGAACGCGACGAGTTGACCGAGCAAATGCAGAAGCAGCTCGCCGCCGAGCGCCACAAACTGATTGAAGAAGGGCGCACGAAAGCCGCCGATGCACTCGCAGCGCAGGTCCGCGAGCGTGAAGAGGAACTGACCGGGTTGCGAGAGCAGCTCAGGTCCGCCAACGAGCAGGAGCTCGCGCTCCGCAAGGAGCGGCGTGAATTAGAGGAGCGCGCGGAGCAGATGCAGCTCGAAATCAACCGCACGCTGGATACGGAGCGGCATCAGATTCGGGAGGCCGCCCGCAGTCAGGCCGGCGAGGAATTCGAGCTGAAACTCCGCGACGAGCAGGAGAAGAACGAGGCGCTGCGCAAACAGATTGACGAACTGAAGCGCCGCGCGGAGCAGGGTTCCCAACAGGCCCAGGGCGAAACGCTAGAGCTGGTTGTTGAAGAGATGCTCGCCGACGCGTTCCGCAGCGACCGTATCGAGGAGGTGCGTAAGGGCGTCCATGGCGCGGATGTCTTGCAGCACGTGCGTGCACCTAACGGCACCGATGCCGGCACAATGCTCTGGGAGACGAAACGCGCCAAGACCTGGCAGGCTGATTGGCTTCGGAAGGCTCGTCAGGACCAGCGAGAAGCCGGTGCCGCGGTCGCGATCATTGTGAGCGAGGTGCTCCCGCCGAGCGTCACGCATGTCGGGACCGTGGAAGGGGTCTGGGTAACCGGCCGGGCCTGCGCGGTCGCTCTGGCGAAGGCGATCCGGGCCGGTATGCTCGAAGCGTCAAATGCCCGCCGCGCCCTGGAGGGCCAGCACGGGAAGATGGAGTTGGTATATGAATACCTGACCGGCGTGGAGTTCAAGAACCGCGTCGTCGGCATGCTGGAACCGCTCGTCGCGATGCGTCAGACGTTGGAAAAGGAGAAGATCGCGACGCAGCGTGGTTGGGCGGCGCGCGACAAGCAGATCGACCAGGCGCTGGGTGGACTGGCTTGTGTCTACGGTGACCTTCAGGGGATCATCGGCGGCTCACTGCCGCGGATTGGGGCCTTGGAGCTGCCGGAATCGCCCGAGCCGCAGGCGGCCGGTACCTTGGCTCTTTCAGTGGGATAGCCGCCGGGAGATGGCGCGTTGATAACGGCGATTGAGATCGAGAACTTCAAGGGCATCGGCCCGCGCCAGCGGATCGAGTTGGCCCCGATCACGTTGCTGTTCGGGGCCAACAGTTCCGGCAAAAGCACGTTCATTCACGCACTCCATTACGCCCTTGAGGTTCTCCAACGGCACAACTGCGACGCTGAGCGCACCGCGTCCGGCGGCGAGTTTATCGATCTGGGCGGATTTCGCAGTTTCGTTCACGGCCGGGATCTGCAGCGCCGCGTGTCGATGCGGTTCGAACTCGACCTGCGCGAGCACAGCCTGCCGACCTACGGCGAGCATGAGCCCGACTTCTCAATCTTTGATGAGGGTTATGCGGACCGAGTCGAGCGCGCCGCCGTCGAATTTCAGGTCACCTGGGACCACCAGAGTCAAATGCCGATCGTCTCGCGCTACGCGGTGGAGTTAGACGGCGAGCGGTTTGCCGCCTTGGAGACCGACCCCGGACGCCGCGCAACCGTGCTCGCCGAGCTGAACTGGAACCATCCCGTCTTGCGCGAGGAGGGCGACGAGCAGGCGGCAGCAGACCAGGAATTGCAGGGCCTTCATTCTAAGGTCGTCGTTCTACATGAAGAAGCAGCTAAGCGCGGCTTGCGCAAGGACCCGCCACCGCATCTCGCGTTCGGAATTCTGCATAGCTTGGTGAGCAAAGCGTTCGGCGTCGATGACGCGAATGTACAACCGACGCCCGGCTGGGGTTTGGCTGGATTGAACGATGCACTCCCGACATGGGGAACAGTGCTCGAACCTGCGCTCCCGCCCCCATCGTCGACCGCGGACGGCGACTCCGCCCCCAATGCCGAGGCCGGCCAGCCGCGTTCACAGTCAAAGATGAATGAAGCAGCCGAGCAATTCGCTGCATTGCTGACGCAACTGCTGGTTGGCCCTGGTGAACTGCTCACGCAAGCCCTCGCGTCGACTCGTTATCTGGGGCCGCTCCGGGAGAAACCCATCCGCTCGCACGACGCCCATCACGTGGGTGAGGCGAGGCGATGGGCCAGCGGACTTGCGGCCTGGGATGCCCTGTTTCAGCGCGACACAGCGTTCTTGACGCTCGTTAGCGAGTGGCTCAGTCGATCCGACCGTCTTGGGGCAGGAGTGAGCGTCACGAGCAGTGAGTATCGCGAGATTGCCATAGACGACCCGATTCTCGTGCAGTTTTCGGGCGGACACGCTTTCGATGACCTTGACTTGAACGATCTTCGGCATCGACTTCGGCGAATCCCGATACGCCGTAGGATCGTACTGATAGATGAGGCGACCGGCGTCCAGTACCAACCGTTCGATGTCGGCGAAGGAATCTCGCAGCTTCTCCCCGTCGTTGTGGCACTTCTCGATCCGACGCCGGGCGTCATAGCGATTGAGCAACCGGAACTGCACGTGCACCCGGCGATCCAAGTCGGCCTCGGAGACCTCATCGCGTTTGGAATGGGGGTGCATGGCGCGACACGAGTAATCGAGACGCACAGCGAACACTTGCTACTACGGCTGCTGCGTCGCATCCGTGACACGGAAGAAAACGGGCCTGATCAGCACGAGCATGTGCTTTCGCCGGACGACGTCGCCGTCTGGTTCATTGAAGCAGTTGACGGTGCGACGCGCGCGACGCGCCTCCGCGTCGATGCCTCTGGCGAATTCCTTGACCGCTGGCCAAAGGGCTTCTTTGAAGAACGTGCTCAGGAACTTTTCTGATGGTGCACGAGTTCGCCCTTGAGCCCGCGACCCTCGCGACATGGGAGCAGTTTCGTTATCTAACCGAGAAGTTCGGCGTAGATAACGGGCGCCTCATCGCTCAGTTTCCGAAATCCTGGAAGAAACTGGTCTATGACGCATTCGCCGGCGCCGGCGACGTGGAGAAGAAGCGAATCGAGGAACGGCTCCAGCAGGAATCGTTTAGTCGCAAGCTCACACGGTCGAACCGCACCTACGATTCTGCGCAGGCTTGGCTTCCGAACGCCGTGCGTCAGCAGGAGGGCTCCGACCCATTCCGCGCCATCATTGCCACGACCAACCCCAACACTTGCCCATCCGTACGCATCGCCTCCGAACTCGATGAGACTGATCGGCTCTGGTCCGTGAGTCGAGAAGCCAAGATCGCCCGAACTGCGCACGATCTGACAGCGGTCGCAGTACCTCTTGTTCGCTGCAGTAGGGAGCTCCTGATAGTAGACCCGTATTTTGACCCGCAAGTCCCGAGGTTTTTCGACGTTTTTCAGTCGCTGATTCGCGAAGCGTGCGGAGCGCGAACCCCCCCTGGGCGGCTGGAGCTCCATTGTTCGAACGCCAGGAGCGGCACTACGGACCATTGGGAGGGACAATGTAGCTCACGCCTGGGCCGGCTCATCGGCGCCAACTTCCGACTTCGAGTCGTCAGATGGGCTCAGCGTGCCGGAGGCGAGACATTTCATGCGCGATACATCCTGACTGAACGCGGGGGACTCCGCTTTGACGTTGGGCTCGATGCGGGCCCGCCCGGTGAAACTACAGACGTGACGCTTCTGGATTCACAGCTGCACATCGCTCGCTGGAATGACCTTCAGGAAGTTGACGCGAACGGGCGCACGTGCACTCCGGCTTTCGAAAAGGTCGATGAACTACTCATCTCGAACGGCGGTGCGACGCGCATTTTTCCTACGTGACGGGCAGTCGCCGTTTGCTTTCCCGAGCGCGGCGCTCTGCAAGACGTGGAGCAATTGCCACTTTATCTGAGCGAAGTCGCCCAACCCTCGTCTCCCGCGCCCCGTGCAACCCGGCAACACCAGGTCGCGCACCTGGACTTTCAAGTCTCTGAGGATCTGTCCGGCAAGGCGTACCGTCACATGCCACCTCCCATCCGGACCCTTGCGGCAACCAATGCTGTACCCGGCCAACTTGATCGGCATGCGGCGAACGTCGCGCATCGAAGCCTGCTCTCGCTCGAAGAACTCGTGCCGGCCCTTCGTCGCGAGCAGCACGAAGAACCGCTCGTGTCGCAGGTACTGCATGTTGGCCAATCCCTGCTTCTTTCGCCGGCAGCGCGCCCACTTCGTGATCGCGATGCCGTACCGCTCAATGAGTTTGGTATCAACCGCGGCCAGATCCTTCCCTTCCGGAATCTCCCCGGCGACGTAGAACCAATACCCGTGCGTGATGTACGCGACGGCGAGCTGCTGAACGAACCCCTCGACCGACGTAGCGACGGACCGATACTCCATGCGATTCCTCCTCCCCTTCAAATGAGCGGGTTGTTCTGGCACAAACCCGCAAAGCCGTTTTTCCTCCTTTCGTTCGAGCTTCAATCCTTCTCCGGACCGGTACCGCAAAACTCCAGCAGTTCGCGGAGTTCCTGAGTCGTCGGCTCCCGGTCGAAATCCTCCCGATAGCACGCAACGATGCGTGCTCGCACGTCGGGCGGAATACTCGACGGCTCCGGCCAATATCGTTCATCGAATTCTTCGATGATGTCAGCCGGACTGTCGCCGATGACCCCGCCGCTCCCCGTGCACCACCAACCCATGCGAATCACCTCCTTTCGCTCGAAACTCAATCCTCCTGCACGCCGGCCACGCGGTCGCCCGCGTCACCGGCTCGACGTGCAAAACCACTCCTTCCATGAAAACCCGGCCGCTTGCCGCCGTGCCTTGAGCGCACCGCCTCTTCTGAATCTGACACCACCGGGCGCATCCGAACGCCGGCGCTTCCCCGCCATCGCGAACCAATCGCCGCTGTCGGCACCACCGCCAGCTCATCGGCTCACATCCTGCGCTCGGCATCCATCCGCACCATGCGGCTAGATTCATCTATTGCAGTTGCTCAATGCACAAGAACACCGCACCGATTCTTGGTTTCGCTGCATAACCCGCCGAATCTCTTTTCGAATTCGACGTGCCTGCACCACGAACAAATCAGTGCGGATCCAGAGCGGTTGCGGCCACGCAACCTCAACGCACATGCGGGTACACCCCGCCTGTGCATCGTCATTCCGCTGCCAAACGACGGCCCTCTCCCGAGGGTCCTCGTTTGACCGCATTGGCAGTCTTCCGACACGCCGAAACGGGCCGGGGCAGGACTTCCCTGCCCCGGCGCCGCGCCGACACGTCTGCAAACATGGGAATTGCCCGTCAGCCCTTTCGTCGTCGTTATGCATCCGGCACCACCCGTAAATGCACGAACGGCATCGCGACTGCCTTGCCGCGCTGCCGCCACGCTTCCGCGTGCTCCTACTTAGGCTCCGCTCCCAGACTCCGGCATTTGAAACACCCGCGCGACTGTCGCGGGCACCGGGCATCACCCCGGCCGCCAGAGCCCTTCCCCGGTTAGAACCAGTCTCCGTCTGATCGGTCACGTCGCTGGACCTGGAAACGCTGCGTGCGTCTCTCCCGCACGTTGCGTTCACAACACTGATCACCCGCCGGCTCCCGCCGGCTGGCATGTTTACGTCCGCGGTTGCGGACGATTTCGGGGTACGAATCTAGAAGCTCCCCTTACCCTCAGCGCAGGTCTTTCTATCGCGGTTTGGCACCGTCTCCGATCAAACTCACCCAGAAGCGGTCATCCCGCCTTTCGCAGTTGAGCTTTTCACCGTCCACGATTTGCGTGGAACGCCGAGGCTTTTCATCGCCCCGGTCGCCGGCATCGCTGCCGACGAGCTCCCTGCCTGGGCTGGCGTTGAACGGGCCGTCTTCGAGCATTCACTCGAAGGTTGGCCCGAACCCCGCAGGGGGATTGGCCGCCATGCGGCGGCATCACCCACTTTGACTGATCCGGCTCGCGCATACGCGCGAGTGTGTCCCGGTCGCCCATTTTCAATATGCAAAGAACGAGGCGAACGCTTCCGACGAGCCCTAGCCGGTCGGATCAACCGCGGCGCGGCCACGTGCGAGCGAATCGCCCATGATGTTTATGGGATCGAACGGCTGGATTACTCCAAAAAGCTTGGGATTACTCAGCCGAGCCTCCCTCGCACTGGACGAGCGCGTCTCCGCGCAATCCAGCGCTACGAGCCTCGAACATGGCGGGTGATGAAGTCCGCCTCCTTAGCCTGATTGGTGGTCAGGTTTACCGGTAGTCCGATCCCACGATTCAGACGTCAGGCCACGCGTTTGCATGATTCTGACGATCGCGAACCAAACCATGTTTGATTCACATGTCGAGATTCGCACATTCCGAGGGGCTAGTCACGCTTTCGGATTCTGGTTTTAGGCACGCGACTTCTTCTGCCAACCACCGCGAACTGGACACAGCCGAATGGCCATTTCCAGGTCGTCAAGCTTCACTGCTATCCGCTTGGAAGCGACATTCGCTGAGTTGTCCGAGGTCGCAATGCGTACATGTGCCGCATTAATCGCGAGCTTGCATAGAACTTGAAGGCGCACAACGTCCATGGTGTTGTTCCAATCGATGAGGCGGAAGCTCCTTTGGATTAGCCATCGTCTAGCGCCATTCCCAGGGGGCGCGCCACCGGCAACTGTCATGTCGCACGTCTCAAAAAGGCGCACAATTTCCTTACATGGCCATTCCATCAAGAGGGCGGAAAGCCGATCAACGACCGCAAGAATTGCAGTTCTCGGTTTTCTTGGGGGGGTCACACCTGCTCAATAGCACATGCGAGGCGTCACGCGCAAACGTTGGCGCGATCTGATTCCGCTCACGCGTGGGACGCCCGCTCGCGGGGTAGCGGAACCCACCGGTACCAGTTCCCGCGGCGCCCGGTCGCCGCGCGTCACCTGCCCCGCGACTGCCCGGAATGGCCGGGCTTGACACGCACCTCCAGGCGTGTTAGCATATGAGCGAACGCTGTGATTGGAGGTGACCCGATGGCGAAGGATCGCCCCGCCGAAAAGCCAATTCATCAACTGCTCCGAGAGCAGCGAATCCGCATCGGTCGCGGGCTGCGCGAGCTTGCCGGCGTGCTGGGAATCACGCCGCCGCACCTGACGGACATCGAGAAGGGTCGCCGGACACCGTCCGAGGAGTTGCTCATGAAGATTGGCCGCGTCTACGGAATCGAGGAGGCCGTGCTGCGTGCCGGCTGGGGACGGCCAGCAGAGATTGTCGGAGAAGTAGCCACGCAAGACCTGACAACCGCCAGAAAGCTCCCTGAGTTTCTTCGGGAGGCGCGGACGTTGAACGCCGACCAGTGGGACAGCTTGATTGGAGAAGCACGCCGGCTCACCGGCGGCAAACCACGAAAGCCGGAGAAATAGCGTGCGCGAGTTTCGGTACGGCAAGATCTTCGAGCCGAGCAGCGGCCTGCGGATGATGGAGCGCAAGGCGCGCCGTTGTCTGAGCTATTGCCGGCACCACCTCGGCCTGAAGCGCGTTCCGCTCCCGATTCCCATCGAGCAGTGGATCGAACAGGCGATGGACATTCGCTTCGGCGTGGAAGATCTCTCTCATCTTGGCGCGGACGTTCTCGGCGCTGCGTTCATTCGTGACCGAGAGATCCTCATCTCGGACAAGGCGCTCCCGAATGATGGCCGTTTCCGGTTCACGTGCGCTCACGAACTCGGTCACTTCGTGTTGCACGCAAAGCTCGCCGACGCGTTTCAGGAAACTGTCGAGCCGGGATTCGCATCAACGCGTCGCATCGAACGGCAGGCCGACCGTTTCGCCGCTGCCTTTCTCATGCCGATTCCACTTTGGGAACGCGAAGTCGTCAGTATCGCCGACGACGCGAAACTGGATCCCGAGTGGCTACTGCCGGAATTGATGATGCCCACACTCAAGTCGGAAGAGCTTTGGCAATCGCTCGTGGTTCCCCAAATCTGTCGCCGCTTCGGCGTGTCGCGGATTGCCGCGCTGATTCGAGCCCGGGGGCTGCGCCTGATGTCGGATGCTCAGCGCCCGTTCTTGCCGGCGCGGTTCTATCACGCATGGGCATCGCCAGGTGCCTTCGCTGCGGCCGAACTGCGACGTCGTGCATCGGGCGCGCGTCAACACGAGGAGATGAGCTGATTTTTTTTCGACCGATCGTTAGCAAGATAGCTAACGTGCGAAGTACGGAGCCTAAGACCAATGCGTTGGTTGTCCGTAGACCAGATTCGCAAGATGCAGCGCATGCGACGCGAGCGCGTCGTCGAGGCGATGCTGTCAGGCGAACTGCCCTACGAGCAGCGTGGTCGCATTCGCTACGCCCGCGATTGCGATGTCGAAGCATGGGAACAATCACGGCTTAATCGCGCGCCTGATCCTGAGCGGCTTCCGATCCACCGCGACTTGTTGAAGTACCTTTAATCGCCCCCTTCTTGCGATCAGTGCGAAGATCGACCTTGCCCGTCAGCAAGGCGTTGCGCACCCACTCCACGACTGGTCGATACTCCGGCGAAACAGGCTTCATGTACAGGTCGGCAATGTGCGAACTGGCCGCGTGCCCCAGCCAACGTTTGATGTCGCCGATGGAGCACTGAGGCCGAGAGCCGAACTCAGTCGCTCCGAGATGCCGCAGCACGTAGAACCCGGTCAGACTTTGCGGCGTCTCGTCGATTCGCTTGCGCAGCTTGTACCACCATTGCTGAACGGAGTCGCCCTTGCCGTGTGTCAGCGGCTGTCCGCGACGCGAGATGAAGAGCGGCTCGCCGGCCGGGCGCGGGTCCAGCTTCAGGTACTCCGAGATAAGTTTCCAGACCAGCGGCGGCGTACTGCCGTAGCGTTCGATGCCGGTTTTTCCGCGACGTAGGTCGTAGGATTCCTCGTCGATCTGACCCGCGCGTACTTCCGCCAGGTCACTCTGCCCAAATCCCAAACCGATCGCCATCCAGACCATCGCACGCTCACGGGCATCGCACGCTCGAAGGATCTTTTTGAGCTGCTCAACCGTAGGCAGGCTTCGCTTCTTCGACGGTTTGCCATGAAGCACGTCGCGCGAGTCCCAATTCCATTCGAGTCGTTGCAGGCCATTCTCTGGTCGGCCGGCACGATCGATCATCGCCTTGATCAATTGGAGGCGCTTCGACACCTGCGACGCCGAGTAGCCCTTCTTGACGATTTCGCGGTTGAAAGTCTCTACGTCGCCCATGGTCAGATCGGAGAGTCGCATTCGAGCCAAGGCGCCGTTTCCGTGCTTGCGGGTCATGAAGTCGAGGAAGTCGTCAAGCTGGGCCTTGCGGTCGGCCGCGACTGCCGCGTCGAGTGTGCCCTTCGCTCGCGGCTCGCCGGGCTTTCTTGTTCGAGCCTCGTCGAACTCGAAAACCTGAGTCGCCACGCTCAGGAGACTGCCAGGAACGACGCTCTGAAGGGCTTCGGCGATCACCGGCGGGAGCTTTTTCTCCGGGGGTTTTGCCGCTCCGTTTCCGTTGGTAAGATGCAGGTGCTCGCCAAGCCAGGCGTGGTACTTCGCTTCCGCTTCGGCTTTCTCGATGTTGCCGAAGCGGATCCGGCGCGGCGTGCCGGTGTTCGAATCGCGGAAGGCGACATGCCATCCGATGTCGCGGAGCTTGGTGAACTGGAGTTTTGGAATGCGTCGCCGACGGTGGTTTGTCATGGCTGGGGCCTGCACTACAATTCGTTCCGGTGCTGCCGAATTCGACCGTTCGGACAGCGTAACGTCGGCGCAATGTAGTGCAAGACCCGGCTGTTAAGTAGTGCATGGCCAAAAAACCATGCGTTTTGCGGGCGTAATTCAGTGGTAGAATGCCAGCTTCCCAAGCTGGACGTCGTGGGTTCGAATCCCATCGCCCGCTGTTGAATATAATTCCGTGGCTGATCGCGATTTAGCGAGCCTTTCCGCGTCGGAAAGTGCAGCCCGAAGGTTCGAGCTAAAAACGGTAATTACCGTTTTAAGCTCCGCCCGAAGGAGCTGCACATGTCCAGAATCACCCGCAAACCACCGTCGTATCGTCGCCACAAGGCCACCGGCAACGCCGTCGTCACCATCGCCGGCCGCGACCATTATCTCGGCGCGCACAGATCGCCGGAAAGCCTCGACGCCTACAAGCGTCTGATTTCCGAATGGAGCGCCGCCGGGCCCGCGGCCGTCGCGGCGACTGCCGCGGCCACGAAGTCCGGCGCCGACTTCCGAATCTGCGAACTGCTGGCCGCGTACTACGAGCACGCCAACCGCTACTACGTGAAGGACGGTCAGCCGACCGGAGAGGCCAAGAACATCAAGGACGCGACGCGCCTTTTGCAGTCGCTCTACGGCATGACGCCGGTCGCCGACTTCGGGCCGATGGCGCTGAAGGCCGTTCGGCAGAAGTCCATCGAGGCCAAGCTCTCGCGGCGTGTCATCAACTACCGCGTCAACCGCATCCGCCGCGTGTTCAAATGGGGCGTCGAGAACCAGCTTGTCGCTCCGCAGGTCCTCCATGCACTACAGGCCGTCGCGGCCCTCCGCGCCGGCCGCACCGAGGCCCGCGAGACCGGGCCGGTTCGACCCGTGCCCGAGGAGAGCGTGAGCGTCATCCTGCCGTTCGTCACGCCGCAGGTCCGGGCAATGATCGAGCTTCAGCAGTTGACCGGCATGCGGCCCAACGAAGTGACGGCCATGCGGCCGGTGGACATCGACCGCAGCCAGGCGACGTGGATCTATCGGCCTGCCCGCCACAAGACGGAGCATCACGGCATCGAGCGCCTGATCTATCTCGGCCCCAGGGCACAGGCGATCATCACGCCGTACTTGCTTCGGCCGTCCGACTCGTACCTGTTCAGTCCGAAGGACGCCGTGAGGCAGACCCGCGAACGCCTGCGGAGGGGCAACAACCCGCCGAAAAAGCGCAGGCCATCGCCGAAACGCATCCCCGGCAACCGCTACACGCGCCGCAGCTACTACAGCGCCATCAAGCGAGGCTGCGAGAAGGCCGGCATCGACGTGTGGGGACCGAACCGCCTGCGGCATTCCGCCGCGACGTATCTGCGGAAGCGCTTCGGCATCGAAGCGGCCCGCGTCGTGCTCGGGCATCGCTCCAGCGCTGTGACCGAGGTCTATGCGGAACTGGATCGCACGAAGGCGGCTGACATCATGGCGGAGGTCGGGTAGGCTTTCAGAACGATACCGGCAGGCAACTGCCGTGCAGGCTCCGGCCGTCCTTACGGGCTGCCGGAGCCTGAATCGTTTATTGACGGAGCATGGCGCTATCGCGCAGCGGAATCGTGAGAGAGTCGCTCAAGACCGAGTGCCTTGGCGACCGCCGCATTCGCTTGCTCAAGCTGCCGCTGTCGCGCGCGGCTGACAGGATTGACCGGTTGCGGGGCAGCGTCCGCCCCAGACAGCCGCTCGGAAAAACGCTGAATCGCTTCCCGGCTCGTGTACGTCGTACCGCCGATCTTGACCGTTTCGAGCCGGACGCCGCCGACACCGCGCAGCGTCCAGCGATAGACGGCGCTGATATGCAGGCGCTTGCCGTTCGGCCGCGCCGGCAGGCACCGCGGCACGTCGCGCAGGGGAACCAGGTTTTCGACGGCCGTGTCAATCATGATCCGTTTGCTGCCGATTTGGAGCCATCGTGAGCGGTGAGGCGCACACTTCCGCCACGTGCTCCGCAACCGCGTCGCTACGCTCGCTCCACAGCTGTCGTGCGAAGAAGCGCACAACCGCACCGATCATGCGAAAAACGAGTCGGATCGCCGGATAGATGCCGTGACGGGTGAAGCAGTAGAGCATCCACAACGTCATCACGAACGCCAGTACTTCAATAAACGTGTCCATGCGCTTGCATTCCTTCCGTCCAACTCTTCGAGAATTTCGAACAGTTCGATCCCGGTGACGATCAAGATGCTTCGCAGCGGGCTTTGAGCCGTTCGTAGGCCGATTGCAGGTTGACCGTCAGCGTTGTGGCCAGATTCTGAAATTCCCTCGGCACCTGCCCGAAGCGATCGGGGTGACATTCCGAAATCTTGCGGCGATAAGCAGTTTTGATGTCGTCCAACGAAGCGCCGCGCGATACACCCAGCGTTTCCCAGGGATCATCGAGCGCGAGGCCCAGTTCCTCCGCAATCGACGGCCACTCAGATTCTTTTACGCCGAGAGACATCGCCGTATCGCGGATGATCGTCAATTCCGCGGCCGTCAGATCACCATCGCTCTTGGCAATGAGTGTCAGAAGTTCGAGCAGAACAGCACCCTTTAGTTTGAAGCACCGCAACCAAGCTTGTTCCACCAGCGACCGCACGTCCGTCGCCGCCGCGCTTTTCACTACATCGCGCAGCGCGGGAAGTTCAGCAGGAGTGATCTCAAACAACTTTGTGAGCGATACTCTCATCTGCCGGACTTTCTCAGGAACAGCGTCTCCGCCAGAGCGGACAACCATCATGCAGAGATCGATCAAGGGGCGTAGGTGCGCAAACTTGTTCCACTTCCTGCGCGCCGGCAGCCGAAAGTCATACATCCACTGCCCGCGGGCCGTAACTTCATCCGTCTCGCTGTCAACATGAACGATTACCAGGCTCAGCTTGTAATTGCCTGCCCTTGGATAGACGAGAGCAGCGAACGGTATGTACATTGCGGCTTCATCGTCATCGAATCTGGCACTTTGCGCGAACTCGCCCTCCCTGTCGGCGTATTCGCTTACTGCTTTTACAAAGTCCCCATCTGCGGTGGCGACCATAACTGAGGCTTCGCATCCGTCGCCGGTCCCTGGCTGCAGGGTGATCCGAACCCGGCGACCGAAGTCATCATTTAGAAACCCGACTTCAGGTGCCGGTCCCGACTGTTCGTCCGGCTTGCCATTGCCTGAAGCGAGCCATTCGCCTGCCTTGCGAAACAGCCAATTGACTGCCGCTTCTCCGATGCTCTCCATCGTCCACACCTCCAGCTTCGGCGCACGCAGCGCCGAAGCCTGCAAATCAAGACTTAATCCCTTTCCGGTTCCCGCGGCTCCGGCTCGCGGACGTTCGACTCACGGTCTGCCTCAGGCTGTTTGAAATACTTGTCGAGAATCGCCGGCCGTTCGTCGGGGTCGCGCAGCTCGCCCTGCTTTTCCTGCATAACCTCCCCAGGCGTTCGTGTGCCCGCGATGCCGTAAACGCTCGGCTGCGCCACGTTCGATTCCGGGTAGAGGGCTGCTCGCAGTTCTGTGAGGCCCTGTCTAAACATCGCTTGCGCGTGGCCTGCCCCAATCTTCGGTTGCGGTTGCTTGTCAGCCATGATTCATCCTCGCTTTTCGTCGATTACTCTCCGCGCATGTCGCGGAACCGCTCCGCGACACCGCGCTGTTCCAGGTAGGCATCGTGCATGTCCGAAACGCGACGCCGTTCGTATTCCGCAGCCAGCCCGTTCGAGATCAGCAAGCCGGCACTGGCGATCATCAGGTACCCGCCCAGGGGCGGGCTGAAGTTCAGAATCACGGCCCCGATGGCGAATGTCATGAACGGCTCGACGGTCTGCTTGACCTTCACTTCATCCAGGCGTTTGAAGCGATGCACCAGGTCGGGAGTGCCGCTGTACCGCGTGTGAGGCTGCGGACCGCCGCGACGCCGGCGAAGGAAGACGCGAACCCGAACCAACATGCACGACAGGACGAACAACCCGGCGAAGCAGATCATCGGCGTCGGGTCGTGGTGCGGCTCGCACAAGACGGGCCAGAAGAAGATCAGCAACAGTGAGGCCCCGGCTTGCAGGCCGAGGTACCGCTCGCCGAATGAATCCGCCCGATGCAGGAAGACCTCGACCGAGACCGCGAATGCTCGCGCAACGAACGCGATGCCGCCGAGGAATCGGCGATAGCCTTCCAAAGGTCCGCCGGACTGGTTGTCGTGCATGGCAATGCCCTCCCGCTACGGCCTCTGCCCAAATGAAGTCCTGAGCCAGTTTCGTCCACTCGCCTTGAAACGCCGGCCATGCTGGAAAACGATGGCATCTACCATCCAACTGTGAGCAGGGCCGCCCGTGCGCAACGTGGTCCACTCGCGCGGCTGTACCTCGTACTCAAATACCTCGCTGAATCCGGCCGACGTGGAGCCGCCGCCGTCCAGCCAGTCCAGCCCGACGGCCGCCGCCCATCGGTGATCGTTGTCGTAGGAAGTGTTGCCGCTGGCGAGGAACTGCCGCGAGCGGCCGATGAGATTGGCCGACCAGGTATTTGAAACGGCATCGCCGTTTGCCAGGAGCACTTTCGTGTTCAAATTTCCAAAAAGCGAATCCGCTTCGTTTTGCGCCTTCGCCGCGCCGCCGAGCGCCGCGTAGAAGTTGCTCACATTTTGCGAGAGAAGACACAAGGCAACGTTTGCGCTGCGGCACGTCGATGCGAACATCGCATCGTGACCCATCAGAAAATAATGACACTCGTCAATCCAGATGAACGCCGGCGTCGGGTGAGAAGCAAACGTTCGGCGCTGGAGGCTCTTCTGGAAGCAGTACTTGACGACACCCTGTCCGTAGAGACCAACGGCGCCGTACTCAAAAATCGGCAGGTCAATGACAATGATCTTTCCCTGATCCAGGAATTCCGGAGTGAAATTCGTTTCCGAGCAGAACAGGCGTCGCAGGACCCCGCGATTCAGGAGATCGACCATCGACATCAGGACGGACTCGATGATGCTTCTCGTTTTCGGCGCGAGCCGCGGAAAGCGCTGAAGGAAGAAGTCGCAGTCGGTCAGGAAATCGCGCTCGTCGTCGGCTGACTTCTCGCGTCGCGCCGCCTCCATAAAGCACTCGTAGCAGAATGAAGTTTCCTGCCACTGCCGCGAGCACTTCTCCGCTTCATTCGACGGGGCCGAGACGATCAGCTGATACAGGTCGGGTACGCTGACGCGGCCCTTCGCCAGCATCAGGACGTGAATCGCGGCGCGAGCAAGTTCCTTCATTGCGTCCCGCCAGTAGCGGTCGCCTTCGAGTCCGCCGCTCTGCGATTGGCCACGGTCGCCGAGTTCGGCAACCGTGCAAAGCAAATTCTCCACGTTGTGCACCAGCCCGGCACCGACACCCTTCCGCTCGCATTCGTATTGCAGAAAATTGAACTTCCAGGGCTGGCTCGGATTTACGACAATCAAATCGTCCAATCTGCCGGCAGCACGAGCGTAGGATTCCCACAATTCCGCTTCGTCGGACTTCGCCGTCATCACGAGTCCGGAGAATCCCGCGTTGAGCATGGCGAGCGCCATCGCGCGGCCAGGGCCGGTTGTCTTACCGGCGCCGGTTGCGCCAAGTATGAGCGTGCCCTCCACGGCATCCCGAACGGTCCATGCGTCGTCGCGCGACCAGCGCAACAGCTCGGTGGACAGCACGTCTGTTTCGACTTTGGCGCGGCGAAAAAGCGACTGCCGCAGAAATCGTCCGATCATCATGCCACCTCCCGCCTGTCGTCATTGCTGTTCATGTCATTTGCTCCTTCAGCAATGCGGCGCTTCGCTCGGCGACGAAGCGCCGCATTTCCACGGTCGTCAGCAATCGCTGCTTGACGAGCCTCCGCTCGAACCGCTGAGAATCGCGAGTAGCACCGCCAGTGCGATCTTGAACAACTTCATGACACAACTCCTTTGCATGAGGCGTCGGCGGAAAGCGCCTTGGCGGCGTCCGCAAGCGCCATGTCCTGTGGCTCCAGCCTGCCGATACGTTTCAGCAGCGCTTGCAGCCACTCAGTCAACGATGTGAGCGAAAGATTCGGCCCGGAGACGGTGAGAGAGCGACCAGGACCGAGGTGGACCGTGAACCGTTCGCGCGCCGGTCGCTTCGCCCGTCGCGGCTGTGATGAACGGTGATGACTGGTCCTGAGCGACTTGACGCGCTTGACGAGTCGGTCGCGCGACAACCGGCCGGCAAGCACCTCGTCGATAAGGCGCTGTCGTTCGTCGGCATTGGGGACGCTCGCGATAGACGTGGCGCTGCTGATCGGAATCCGCCCCGCATCAACCAAGTCCAGGACGGTTTGGGGCAAAACAAGCAGCGTCAGAAGTCGTGAGATTGTGGCCTCTGATCCCAGTCGGAGCTTCTGCGACACGCGTGCCGCTGACCAATCTGATTTCTGCATCAGACTTTCAATTGCGCGCGCCCGTTCGCTGATTCTTAGGTCCGAACGCACACAGTTTTCAGAAAGCTGCAAAATCAGAATTTCTGCCGGCGTCGGTACATGATCGAGGACAATCATCGGCACGCAGTCCAGGCCGGCGCGAGTCGCTGCGTCGATTCGTCGATGCCCGATCACGGGCACAATCTTTGGCCCGTCCACGTAACCCACGCACGGCGACAGAACTCCGTTTTCCGCGATGTTTCCAGCGAGCGCGATTTGTTCTGATTCCACAAGCCGATCACGCACGTTTGACCGGACCTCGATCCGGCTTAGCGGGGCCAGCTGGATTGCTTTGGCTTCCATTGCTTTTCTCCGTGTGCGCTAGTCGCACCGACGAAACACCTGCACGCACTTAAGACACTGCGCGGCAAGATCAGGCACGGCGCAGCGAATGCTTGTGCCACAGCCACAAGTCCATTTCTTCGACTTGGAGTTTCCCTTTGCCCGCTGATCGCGCGGCGGGATTTCATCGGAAGGAGCGTCAATTCCCAAAGTGCGGAGCAGGTCCTTGAACCGACTTGCTGCAAAGAATCCCGTGATTCCACGGCGTCCAACAATCAGCCCCAGCGAATCAGCCTTTCGACGAAACTCGCCGTTGTGATGATTGCCCTTGCTGGGCAGACCATGAACATGCTGCCACGCGTGCAGGAGTTCATGGAGGAGCACACCGAGCACCCTCCACTTCGGCAGCGCCTTCACATAAAGGTGGTTGAGGGCAATTTCACCTTTTAGACCAAAGCCGTTGTGGCCGGGTCGAAAGTGACCCAGGCAGGATCGCGGAAGAACGTCAACTCGAAGCACGACTTGTGGGATGTCCAGTTCAAACTCGACGATGAATCGATCCGCCCATTCTTGAAGACAGGTGACAACATCGCGGCCGAACCACTCTTCGACGCGCTGATGTTGGGCGACAATTCCGTACACATCCGGCACCACGGGGCTGACCGTTACTTGAGTTATGCTTGTGTCCATATGGACTCCTCTACCACAGCGCGACATTCCATTTATCCGGTCAGTGCGTGTGCGATGTGTTGTATCAGCAAGGCCCACGCAGTGTGTGGCGACTGACCACAACACGGGCCATCCACCGAAGAATTCGATTGACACGTACTCGTGCCCGTGGCTCTGTTGGACTTATCCACCCCGTACTTGTGCATCGCATGCCTGACGACGACGCCAAAGGCGAAGACAAAGACAGTCTGCTTACACCGCGAATGGTGATAGAAGTGCTGCGCGGACGTGGTACGCCGGAAGAACAGGAACTTGTTCGTTCAGCTTTGAAAGACCCTCATTCTGTCGTGCACGATTGGCTTGAAGGAATGGAAGACTGGGCGCAGCGAGCATTTCGCGGCTCGTCGCGGCGCGCGAAGGCCGCTGACCGCTTGCTGCAAGAAGGCGCAGCCAGGCACGATTACAATGATGTAATCGCGTTCATTAGGGAGCTAGGCGCCGCTGGGCACATTACCAACCATGAAATGGACACGATATTTGAGACGCATTCGGAGCAAGAATCCGCTACACGTTCGACCGCCACATTTGACTATCGTGGTGCTGCCATGCGAATGCTCGACGCAATCGTCTCGGCGCATCCAGAACTATCTGACGCTACGCAACGGGTGCGTGTCGCACTCGGCCGCGGACTTGACCCTGGCAAAGGCCGCTAGGTTATCATCTCTCGCGCCCTCATGCAGAATATCACCAAGTCAACACTTGCCGACTCGCTCGTATCGTGCAGTCTTACTTTCCTTAAGAGAGAGGCGATGTGTGCATGTATCGTTTTCTGGGTCAAGCCAAGAATCTCGGACATCCCCTTGACTGATTCGCCATTCGCAACAAGTTGCAGTATCTTCCATTCTCGCGGCGTGAACCGGCCCCTTGCATCCGAGTTTACGACTGCCTGATCGAGCGTAGAGTCCGTGCCCTTTCCTGCTACGCTCTGAATGAGGTGCGATGCTCGCGAACCACGATCTTGGAGTTCCGCTGCCAACGACGCCGCCGCTTCTGGCGAGGCCATTCCTCGGCAGAATTCGGCAAGTCGCGCTACCAGCTCATCCGGCTTTCCGAAACCTTCCGCGTTGGTGTGCCCCGCCAATTGCGGATCCCGCAGGGCCACTTCCTCAAGAGCGGAATCAATATCGAATCCCAACAGATGATCCGGTCGGCGCACTCTTAGAAACTGCTTTCGCGCCCAAACGACGAAACCATTTAGCCAGGTGCGGATTTCGCTGTCCGGCGATTCGAGCGCAGCAGTCGCGCGACTTCTGGCTTCATCCGTTGCCCCGTCCTTAATTGCATCGAGGAATTCTTTCGGCGTCATCGGTTGTCACCCCACCGCAACTCTTCCGTTACGGCTTCCGTCGAAGCGAAGATTCTGATCCAGCCCTCGCAAAGTCTGTTGACGTACGAGAAAGCTGATTGCGAATTGCTCATCAATTGCCTAATCAACGCCCTTGTGGGTCCAGCCTCTTTCGGTTGACACCAAACCGGGATTATGTCACGACTGTCGTCGTCGGCGATTTCGTTAATAATAGCACTGGCAAAATCAGGATTGGCGGCCGCGCGTGCCCGCAGCCATTCAGGGATGCTCTGTAAAACATCACACATCAGTTCGTAATCGAATTCGGACAGTGGCGACGATGAGGGGGACTTAAGGTCTGTCTCCCATTGTGCGAAGTATTGCGCCACACCTATGAAGCCAGAACGATTCGCCACGTTGTGCTCGAAGCGGCGATGCTCGATATCGCGAGGACGGTCAGGATGAAACTCAAGCATTAAGAAGTGATCCAGGGTGATGTCGCCCCTGAGCGCTGCATCGCTAACGCGCGTGCGTTCCATGGCGAGTTGCTCGCCGATCTGCCCTCCGGTTCCGCGAAATCCCCACCGCCCCGAGAGTGCATCCGCCATCCGCGCCCGTACGAGCCCACATCGAGCATGTCGCGTGTATGTTCGCTTGATATCGGCATCGAGAGCCTCGAACCCGCCTTCGGGCAAACACTCGCGGTCGAAGGAATCACGAAGCTCCTGCACCAGTGGGTTCGATTGGTCTATGCTGGGGAAAGGTGTCGCCATCATGGAACCTTCGCGCTCTTGTCCTCTCAGCCACTACGACTGCTCAATGATATCGATGGCGTCTCTCCTGCCTGTGGCGGATTACCACATTGCAGAAGTTGTTTCGATCCCGCCGCCGTAAAGCGTCGTAACCTCTGTGGAAGCAATTGGTTACGGGCCGCAGGCAACGAAGCCATCTGAGCAACCCGGTTCGAGTCCGGTCACGCATCTGCGGCGGGCGCATCTCGGATCGAAAGCCGTTCGCTGTCATTAACGAATTAGTAACCTTCGTGTGCTACTTCCAATTCGTGGTACACAAAGGAAGTTATGTCCTTCGAGTTAACGCCCACGTCGCCGATTAACGCTTCGTCAACGATTCACGCCGCGGAGGTCCCTTGAGTGAAACTTCCATACTTCTTCAACCACCGTGCGAGTTGACGACGTTCGATGCTGCCGAGATTCCCGTGATCGTCGCCGAAGCGGGGGCCAACGCCCGTTACGCTTACGCTGAGATGTTCGGCGATTCGATCCAAAGCGATTATACACGCAGGGCGTACCGCTACGCCGTACACCGTTTCCTGAAATGGTGCGAGGCAGAGCGGCTGGAGCTTGCCCGCATCCCGCCGGGCGGCGTCGGCCACTACATCCGCACACTGACGACTTCCAAGGGCAAGCCGGCGTCGAAGCCAACGCAGAAGCTTCACTTGGCCGCGATCCGTCGATTCTTTGATACGCTCGTGCAACGCCACGCCGTCGCACTGAATCCAGCATCTTCAGTCCGCGGCCCCGTCGTTCGCAGCGCCACCGGCAAGACGCCGGCGACCGACCCCGCCCAGGCCCGGAAGCTGCTTCATTCCATCGACACGTCCGTCGTGATCGGCCTGCGCGATCGCGCGATTCTCGCCACCATGATGTACACGGCCTGCCGGGTCGGCGCGGTCTCGAAGCTCCGGCTTCGCGACTATTACACCGACGGCCGTCAGCACTATCTGCGATTCGACGAGAAGGGCGGCGCGGATCGGCAGATTCCGTGCCGGCACGATTTGCAAGGCTACATCGAGGAGTACATCGCGGCCGCCCCCTGCGGCTCTGACGCGCCGCTCTTTCGCGCCGCGCTCGGCCGGACGCCGCAACTCTCCGAGCGTCCGTTTCAGGCTAAGGACATCCATCGCATGTTCAAACGCCGGCTGCGTGTCGCCGGTCTTCCTTCAGTCCTTACATGTCATAGCATTCGTGCAACGACATGTACGGATTTACTGGAGCAAGGCGTTCCTCTTGAAGATGTGCAGCAATTGCTCGGCCACGCCGATCCGCGCACGACGCGGCTCTACGACCGCCGAGACCGGACGGTCACGCGAAACGTGGTCGAGCGGATTTCAATTTGATCGCCGAAGAGGTTGTCCACCTCGGCTGCCTATATCTCAAAAGCCGCGTCTAGGTCAAACTCAACATCATATAGAGTCTGCGAGCAAGCATGAGGCATGCTCCAATGCCCACTACCGTCGCCATTTGAGTCCTCGCATGTCACGCACCGTTCGATGCCTTGTGTGACGCAACGCTTGCTAGTGCCCAACTTCTTGCACTCCTGGCCTGCCAGGCCATTACGCCCGACACAATCCGGCAGCGCCCCTTCACTGGGCGGCGCAGGCGGCGGTGTGGGTGGTGCCGGTGGGTTGGCCAAGACAGCCCCTCCGGCCGCCAGTGTCAAGCCAACCACGATAATCGTTGTCAGCGCCGCAAGCCGTTTGCTGCCGGTGCTCCGTGAATGAATATTGGTCATATTGTCCTCCATTTAGTTACCTTGCAACACTAGATAATCTCGTTCTTCGCAGCGCCAACTAAGCCCGTGCTATGGCGCGCTGCATGCGCTCTGGCAGGTGCACGTTCCACCGAGATCGGGCGGATTACTCATCACATATGTGCCGCCTCCGCCTCCGGAGGTGCAGGCCCAGACGCAGAGATAGCCCATATGTCCGTTCGGGCTGCCGTCCTCAATCTGGCCATACAGTATTTGGGTCGTGCAAATCGGTCCGGGATAGATGCCGACGCTGTGATCTATGAGGAATCCACTGTAAGTCGCGCGTGTGCTAGAAATACAGCCGACGCAGTTAAACTGCTTATTGTAATTCTCATCCTCAGCCGCGCCATCAAATCCGTTTGGTATCCACGCTATCGCATCTCCGGCAGCGAACAGCCCCGCCGCGCCTAGCATGCAGACGGCGGCTCCCGCCATGAACTGCTTTCTCATAAACACTCTCCCTCATACGTTGTGCCGCCATTTCGGCGCGCATAAGTTCATACTACACCTCGAATGTGACATTTTTGTGACAGGTAGATGACATTTGTATGAATATGCAGTGACCAGGGGGCCGGGAGGATGAGC
This sequence comes from Phycisphaerae bacterium RAS1, assembly GCA_007859745.1. Classification (NCBI taxonomy): domain Bacteria; kingdom Pseudomonadati; phylum Planctomycetota; class Phycisphaerae; species Phycisphaerae bacterium RAS1. Next base: position 1,025,667 of record SMLU01000001.1, read on the forward strand.
AAACGCGCCACGAGGGCACCTACCGGCTCGAATAGAGTGGACACACCGAGTTCACGCCTCCCTTCCCCAGCAGGAAAGCTCCAGGCACCGGGGCCGATCGGCATTCATAAGGGCGCCGGCCGTGGTCCGTGTAATTGTCCACAAACTGTGACCAGGCGTTGGCGACTTCTGGCGGTCCGTTAGATGGGATGGGGTATTTGATGCGACGTGGTATCCGATCAACCATGCAACCTATCTCTTTATGATCGAGCACTAGAACCTATCCCAAAACCTCTTTGAGCAGCAGTAACGTGCAGCCCAGATGAAGGAAGCCACAGAACAGTTGCGAGGACTTCTCCCAGCGGATGCACAGTCTGCGGAAGTGCTGAATCCATCCGATCGTGCGTTCGACTTTCCATCGCCTCTTGTAGCGTCGCAGTGGACGGCCGTCCTGGGTCACATTCTCCGGCCGGCGATTGCGACGATGCGGCGCGATCAGTTCGATACCAACATCGCCCAGCTCAGCCGCCAGTTCATCGCTGTCGTAGGCCTTGTCGCCGATGATCCGCTCGGGCGGCTCAGCCGTCAGCATGAAGTCGAACAGCCGCTGCACCAGCCGACGCTCGTGCGGCGCAGCCGAAGTGGTGTCGATGGCCACCGGCAATCCACGAGCATCCACGAGAACCATGATTTTCACGCCTTTTCCGACCTTCGTGCAGCCGATGCCGTCGCCGCCGCCCCGGGCCTTGCAGAAGGTCCCGTCGATGAAACACTCGTACAGGCGGAACCCGTCACGCTCCTCAACGCAGCGTCCGGCATCCCGCATGATGTTCTCGAACACGCCGTCGCGGACCCACTTCTGGAACCAGCGGTGGACCGTGCTCTTGCTGCCAAAGCGTCGCGGCAGGTCCTTCCACTTGGCCCCGTTGTCGAGTACCCAGAAGATGCCGCGCACGACCTTGCGTTTGTTCACCGTCGGCCGACCGCCAAGCGGACTCTTGACCGGTTCCGGAATCCGTTCCACCAGCCAATCCAGTTGTTCGTCCGTAAGTTTGAGTGCCATACCAACATATACGCAACTCACTCAATCCGGTTTTGGGATAGGTTCTACACAGTTGCAGGGTTCAGTGTGTGGCAACTTTATGACAAGTGCGAAGTACGCCCGGTTGCCTCGTGTTGTCACAAAAGGTTCACGGAACCGTCACGATAATGTCGCACTGGTGTGGTACGGTAGCACAGATACACAACTTACTAATGGGGCAATTATGACGAGGAACACACTAAGAAGGGAGTCGAGTATGAAATATCTGATATTATCTGCACTTATTGCTGCTGCGGCAATGCAAACGGCTCAGGCGGCACCAGGTGACATACCTATAGAGAACGTAAAATGCGGCGCACCTACTGCGCATCCGTTTTATTGTCTGCCCGATTACGGCTGGGACTATTTTTGGGATTTTGTGGACGGCCGCGGATAATTCACGTGAAGCAGGGCAACGCTCAGATCTTCCATTGCAGGTAGCCGGCAAATGGGACGTGGGTTTGCGATCGCCGAAATTCACAGCCCGGTGACGAAGATCAACGCGCACGACGGCCCTTCCACCGTGGTTGCGTAGGCCGCCGTTGCGGGGTCCGAGGTCGTAACGCAACTCGGGGAGTTGGCGCTTGCAGGCGTGTAGGTCAGTACCTGGCCTCTCGCCGGAGAGCCGTCGTCAATCTTCGAGTCAATGCTGGCCGCCTCCGCAGCTGTCAGGATCGGGCCGTCGAATGGAGAACCGACCCTCACATTCTTTGCGATACCGAACTCTACAACATGCCCATAGGTTCCCGGAAAGAGACTGTCCCATGCGACTCCGTCCGGCGACGTGTTCGCATTGCTGATCGGGAAAGCATAGAACAAATTGAATCCGCCGGCGTCACTGAGGCGGCTTGATGGCACGCTCAGGCCGGGCACATAGAATTTCTTGACAACCCCGCTGAAGCTTCCCTCGATAAATCCGGCATTGGACAGATGCTGCCATCCGCGCTGCGGTTCCCGATTCCACGGCGCGAGGTCTCCAATACTGCCTGCGGTCGGAAACGCGGCCTGGTTGTACCCTCCGATGTAGCCATCTCCGTTACCGTTGCAGGTTCGCCTTTTTCGCTCATTCGGCCCCTGGTCTGTGTCGCCCGACCCAGCCGCCGCCCCGCATCCGGTGTCAGCGCCCCACATCGATTCCGCATTGGGAAAGTCTCCGGGCAGATACTTGTATTTGTCGCGGAACAGCTTGGCCGCTCGTACGAATCTGTCAGCATCCGAGATCACCGATTGCAGTTCCGCACTACGGATCAGGGAGCTTCCGACCATTATGCCGCCGACGATCAGTCCGATTACGGTCAGGACGATCGTCAGTTCGATGAGCGTGAAGGCGTTTTCGTTAGCACTTTCAGCGATCGAATCCTTGTACGGCACCGACTCCTCATTGTCGATGCGAATCTCATATCTTGCTGTTAGATGTGTGCCTTGCAACCCCACTAGAACGCCCCCTTCACGAAGAAGCCGCAGCGATAGTAATAAGCAACGACAGGATCGCTAGGTTCACCACCGATGATGTTGTATCGCGGAGGATCGTCGGCACTGTGGCAGTAGTGGTTGAACGCGCCGGTGGCCTGGCTGTTCAGTGTTGTGGCCGGATTGACGTTTCCCTCAAGCAGGCTACTCCACGCTATCGCGCGGCCGGTAAATGGCAACCCGTCATCGATCTTGCGGTCAATTGCCTCGATATCACTCGGTACGTACCCGCCGCGATCGCTTGAAGGATGAACGAAATGCGACAGCACGAAATTGTGCGCCGGAGACAGTATCTCCTGATAGTGCGCGCTTCCGGAATTGCTGATGATCGCCCCGGCAACCGACCAGCCGTAGTCGCTGTTGTACTGTCCATAGATCAACCCGCCGCGCGCGCCCATGACGGCACGCGGGATCAGCCGGCCGGCATGGCTCGGCGTATTCGCGTTCCATACTTGCATGTTCAGCGCGGAATCCGCGTACGGCTGGAAAGCATTTCCAATGAATCGTGCGGCGCTCAGGTGGTACCAGAAATCCGCATTCTCGCAATTGCCGGGGGCCGGATTGCAATACGCCGGACTGGGATAGAATGTCCCCTGCGGAAATATCTTCCCGTCGTTGTTGCCATTAGCGCGGCTATCGAACCCGAATCCATCGGCCACGCAATCTCCCGGCAGGCAACCATACTTGACTCTGAACGTGTTGACGGCGGTATTGAATTGTTCTAGTTGCGCAATCATGCGCCGTATTTCGGCTTCCCGGATCAGGTCGCGCCCGATCAAGATGCCGCCGATGATAAGGGCGATGATGACAAGTGAAACCGATAGCTCAATCAGCGTGAATCCATCGGAGTGAGTTCTCGACAAGGCTGACATGGCTGTTCCGTCAAAGCGTGGAATGAATACTGTTACCTGATTATGCGCGCCGTGATTTAACAACGCGTTAACAAGTCATTCCTTATTCGCGGTTCTTCCCAGTTCGACCGTCCGCGTGCCGGGTTGAAGCTCTGCGAAGAAGCTCGATTACCGCCTTGTGCCCGCCATCCCTCGCCCATCGCTCGGGTGTTGCGCCGCTGTCGTCGCGTGCAACCGGGTCCGCGCCGTGCTTCAGCAGAATCTTGACTGCCGTCGCATTGCCGGCTTGTGCCGCCACATGCAGCGGCGTCGCTCCATTCTTCGCGCGTGCATTCACATCTGCCCCCCCCTCGATCAATGCTGTGCCCGCCTTCTCGACGCCGCCTTTAAGCCACGCCGCCCAATGCAGAGGCGTCTTGCCGCCGGCATCCCGGGCGTTGGGGTTTGCGCCTTTCTTAAGCAGCCTTTCCACGTACTCTATGTTGCCTCCCGCGGCCGCGACGTGTAATGGTTTGAAGGGCACGGCCTCATCCTTCCGGGGGCGAGACCCCCGGCCGTGTCCTTCGGCTTCGCGCAGGATGCGACTCCCACATTGCTCCAAGTACATACAATCTCCCTTCATGTGATTGTCGGTATTTGTGAAAGTAACACATTGTGGCGCTGTTGTGTATGACAATTTGATGACACTTACAGTGCACGTTTGCGCTATCTTGATACGACAATGAAAGTGCGAACTCTCTTGCGCTTGCCGCGTTCCGATGCTATCATGAGGCTTATTTCAACAATTCGATTTCATACTCATGTCACATCGATGAAGCTGGTCAGACCGTCAATAACCCAGGTTACGCGATTTAGTCCAGGAACGCCGCCTCTTGGCTACGCAGTCAGCTTCACTATCGAAGGTATCCGAGGGGCCGTCGCACCACTTAGAGAGAAACTCCGGGATAAACTGTCCGAAGCTGGCCTGTACGACGGAAACTGCGATACGCTGTTGGTCTCTGAACTCCCCGATCCAGTGGAACGATCATCGGAAGTGGCCTCCCCGGCGTACGGAGACTACACACGAGCGCAAAAGGCACTCGGGATCGCCGAACCGGCCGCGCGCGCTTCTCGGGAGGACATCTGGCCTGTGCGGCTTCACTACGTTTCTCGCCCGTTTGCAACGGAGGAAGAAGCACATCGCGTGCGACAACAGCTATCTGACACATTAACGGGTCTGGCAAGAGAAGCCGGCGGACAGGCACCTACGCGCTAGCTGGCCGCGGCGTTTCTACGGCTTTAATGCCAGCCCAGTCCCTTCCACCCGCGCCGGGACGCTTCGCGAAGCAGTTCTTTTCCGGCACAGTTCAGCGTCGCATGGTCCAATGGCCTCAGCAGTGTCGAGTCACGGGCACTCAGGTCAGCTCCGGCCGCAAGTAGCGTCCGGATGAGCGGCGGCTTCGCGGCTAGCGCGGCAATGTGCAACGGCGTCGTTTTTGTGGCTGGGTCGCTTGCATTGACATCCGCTCCCTCCTTGAGAAGCAATGTGATCGCCTTGATGTTGTCTCCGATCACCGCAACATGTAGGGGCGTAAAGCCCTCACGATTGCGCGCGTTCGTGTCCGCGCCCGCACTCAGCAACACGCGAAGCATTTCCGGATGACCATCCCTCAACGCCCAAGCGTGTAGGGCTGTCCAGCCCTGATCGTCCCAGGCGTTGACATCCCCGCCAGCGGCGATGAACTGCCGGACCGCCGCAACGTCATTCTTCATGACGGCCTGACGCAACACCGTCATCGTCTGCTCATCACCTTCACTGTTGCTGCCTCCCATTCTCTTCGCTCCGAATCACCGCGTTCTCGTTTGCGCTTCCAGCGTACTGCGAAGCGTCTCGCCGACTCCGTGAAATCCCCGCGCCCGTGCGAGGCCCTCCGCCGATGAACCGTTCTTGTCAATCACCTCGGCTGCCGCACCGGCCTCCAACAGCGCGTTGACTACGTCGGCATGACCGCGGAACGCTGCCCAGTGCAATGGCGTTCGCCCATCTTCGTCCCGTGCATTGACGTCCGCTGAGCCTGCGAGCAGCGCCCGCACCTCTTCAGTTGCGCCCGCGCTCGCCTTGCGATGCAGTTCTGTCCATCCATACCTATCCCTGTCGTTCGTGTTCAGCTTGTCAATCATGCATCCTCCCTGCCCCTGCATGTCTTTGCAGGGCCGTGCGAAGAAGCTCGGCTGAGCGCTGATCGCCGCGCGCCCTGGCCACGTCTTCCGGGCTCAGCCCCGCACGATCACGAAGACCTGGGTCGGCCCCGCAGGCAAGAAGGGCCCGGATGCCGTCATGCGACCCATTGCGCGCAGCCCAATGCAGCGGTGTATAGCCATCGCGGTCCACTGCGTTCGCCTCGGCACCGGCATCAAGCAGCAATCGCAATACGCCGATGTTGCCGTATCGCGCTGCCGCATGGAGCGGCGTGACGCCGTGTTCATTGGCCTCGCTCGCCGGCGAGCCGTTCTCAATAAGCCTTCGCGCCCATCGCTCGTCGCCGTGCTTGGCCGCGCGGTAAAGGTCCACTTGGCGGTCATCACCAACGCTATCTATCTTGCTCATGACACCCTCTATGTTGTTTACTCCGATTAATGTGTATCACAGGTAGGCGCTGTCGTGTATGACGATTGTGTGAAATGTGCTTCGCGCTGTACGTGTACCGGGTCCAAGTTATTGGCAGATCACGCAGAATCTAGTTATCGAGGCACAAACTGGTCTAGAAATGCACTGGTTCTCACTGTGTTGCACAGCACCGCAAGTTCCTAGACTGCAATGCGCGTGTTTACCTACGTCAACAACGGCACAATGTCACGGAATTGTCGCGGGATCGTCATCAAACTGTAACACAAGTGTTGTATACTCGGGGTCGTAACACTCACTGCGCAACACTGAATTGAAGAGGACACATGACCAATCCGAACCCGCTGCATCTGGCCAATACGGCACAGAACATGGCCCGCAACGCTCCGCAGGGAGACGCTCAGGCTTTTCACAAGATTGCGATGATTTCGATGGTGGTGATGGCCGCATCGTCCGTTATGCAGACGCTCCAGCCATTACTGCGAGACTTGCTGAGGAAAGACAACGATCGGGACTCGCACCGCGGTCGGGGCCGCTGAGAACGGTTACCACTGAATTGAATCGACGACCGTTGCATTGCCGGCAGCCGCAAGGCCCTCGCTGCCCTGCACCTCGCGTATCCACGGCACGCGGTGACGGGCAAGGCCCTCGAAGAGGCGGATCGTCGGTCGCATTTCGGCGTTGAGGTTGCGGCCTTTGAGCACTACTTTGCCGCCAGAGACCGTCAGCACGATGCCTTCCGACGGGTCGAACGCGAATCGCTCGATCCCGTGATACGGAATGGCGACGATGTTGCCGTTGGCCTGCCGCAGCTCCACAGCGAGCGAACGGTCGCGGATGCCCCTGAGCCAACCGAAACAGCCCAGGTCGTCGATTTCCGTTTCTTCCTGCGCCGGTGCAATCTCGCCGTTGCCACCATTGCGGCCGACGTATTTCTCCAGAAGCCTACCGTTCATAGTCGTTCCTTTCCTCCTGCCGCTGCGCTTCACTTACGGCAACGGCGGGATGCAGTTGCTCCAGTCGCTCCATCGTCTTCGCCCGCTCGCGCAGGTCGCGGCCGTTCACCAGTTCCGTCGCCGAGAGACGCGCGTCGGAGCGGCTGACCGCCGACTTGAGCGCCGCCTTGTCGTCGGTGTAGATCGTCGCCCGCTCGCGGCCGCGCGAGACGGAGACGTAGAACTGTTCGCGCGACGCCGCCGGGAAGCTCTGCGCCGATTCTCCGATCAGGACGCGCTGGACCGTGCGGCCCTGGCTGGCGTGGCTCGTCACGACGTACCCGTGCGTCAGGTGCCCGAAGTCTTTGGCAATCCTCCAGCCGTTCGCGAGGACGATGTTCCCATTGCCGTCGAAGCCCTTCACGGTGAAGGTCGCGCCATTGTTGAGTCGGTGCAGGCCGTCGGCTGTCTTGCCGTTGCGTGTGATGCGCACCAGCTCGCCCGGCGCGATCGGCATCAGGCCGGGCTTGTAGAGCGTGTACTTGCCCGCGTGTTCGACCGGCGCCGGTTCCTCACCCACGACGACGCGCTCGCCCTTGCCGTAGCCCTTGGCGTTCTGGTGGAACTCCAGTACGTCGCCTGGTTCGAGATTGATCGCGTCGCCGCGCTCGGCTTCCGTGTAATGGGTGTTGTGGAGCATCAGCACCTGCCGCTCGCGTCCGGCAAGCCGCATCGATTGCTTGAGCTTGGCGCGGATTTCATCGGTGATCCAATCGCCCTCGCGGTGTGTGGGACTGACCACCAGCGCCGTTTTCCCTTCCTCCAGGCTGGCGACGTAGTCCTCCGCCATCAGCTTGTAGCGGTCCGTCTCAGTGACCTCGCGCACCCAGCCCAGCCGGTCGAGCGCATGAAGCCCCTCTTCCGTCCGGCCCTGCGATAGCGCCTTGACCGCTTCCTTGTACGCGCCGCTCTGCCGTTGAATTTCCCGGATTTCCGCCGGCACCAGGCCGGCCTGTTCTTCGAGTAGCCGCAGCGCCGCCCCTCGTTCAACACTTCCATGCTGCCTTCGGTCGCCGGAGAGAATGACGCGGGCGTCGATTTGCACCGCCAGATCAAACACATGACCCATCGTCTTCGTGCCGAGCAGGCCGGCTTCGTCGATCCAGAGCACCTGCCCCTTCGCGCTCGCCTGCAACTCGCCATCGACAAGCAGCCGCGCCACCGTTTCCGCGTCGGCGAAGCCCTGATCGCGCAGCACGCCGCGGCTGGCGTCGGCCGAGGGGGCGAAGGCAAAGACGTGCTTCCCGCTTCTTTCAATCGCTTCAACGGCTTCCGACATCATCGAGGTTTTGCCGGTGCCCGCGCCGCCGCGAATCAGCATCACGCGGTCGGGCGAATTGAGGACATGCAGCACGGCGCTGCGCTGATCGGCGTTGAGCCACTCGCGCGTGAAGGCGTGCTCGCCGTCGCCGAGCTTCCGGCAGGTGCCCCTGCCCTGACGCGCAAAGTCGATGATGCGCCGCTCTTCGGCGACCACGTCGCCGGTCGTGACGAGCTGCTCCCCGTCGCGCTCGCCGCGCACCAGGTTCGCGCGTCCGAGTTTCTGCATGATCGTTTTCGCCGAAGCCGCGCCGTAGCTCCGCTTGAGCGCTGTCGTCACAAGCTTGCGCTCCGCAAGCACCGAGCTGCGCTCGAACGAGTGCTCGATTGCCTTGGCGACGGCGTCCCCGGCGGCCCGGTCATCCTCCGCGATGCTGTCCATTCCCAGCCGCGCCTTGATCCCATTGAGCGCCGCCAGTTCCTCCGGAGTCAGCCGCGACTTCCATTCGCGGCCGAGTTCATCGAACGTCAGATCCTTGCGCTTGCGCTCCCGCGTCTTCGCGCCCAGATCGCCCTTCGTCGCGGCATCGGTGATGCCCCTCTCCCGCGCCTTGTCTTCGATCAGCGCCGTTCGCCGCGAGAATCTGGCGAGCGCCGCTTTCGGCACGCCGGCCAGTTCCCAGCCGTGCCGCGTTCGCTGCACGGCCAGGCCCAACTCCTCCATGCGCCGCGCCAGCCGCGAATGAAACACCGCCTCGAAGAACGGCGCGTCGTGCTTGAGGCCCGCGAACTGGCCCGCCTTCCACCGCTCTTCGATGCCGTCCCAGGTCGTGTTGAACACGAAGCAGTGGGCGTGCAGGTGCGGATCGGGAATACCGTCCACCGGCCGCGCCGTCGTATGGATAAACTCGCCCCACACCATGTTCCCCGTCGTGCGGTCCTCATTCCTCCCGGCGAGGCGCACGCGGGTTTTCATTTCCGCTTCGATGTCCTGCATCGTCGCATCGACCGATTCGCGGAATGCTTCGAGAATCCGCTCATCCTTCGTGAGGCCGTACAGCACCGACACGCTTTTCGGCACATGGAAGTTGAAGTCGTAGCCGACGCGCCGCCCGGTATTCTGCCGCGGCGTCAAGGCGTTGCCCGTATTCGGGTCGATGTTGTCGCAGAGCGCGTCCCAGTCTTTCTGCTCGACTGCGCCCGATAGCCCGAGTCGCGTCGCCCCGTCGCCGCGCCAGCGGCCGGTAAGCTCCTGACCTTCCGAGTAATAGTCGGCGGTCGAATAGTAGCTCTTCGCGCCTTCCGGCGCGGTATTCTGATTGATGCGAAGCATGTCTCAATTCTACTTCGCAATGGTTGAGAATTAGTTACTTCCTGCGCGACTCGCGTGTTTCTTTCACGGCTTTCACGCGGGAAGCAGGCCGCTGCCGCCCACGGTGAACAGCCATCGTTTTCCATTGACACGCAGCGCGCGTCCGTTTGGCGTTGATGCACGGCCATGCGCCGGTTGCAACCCCTGCCTGCGCGAGCCGCATGGCTCTTCGCGCGCGTCCAGACGCCTGCCCTTCGCATTGCACCTGTAGCGTGCATCGGGTTTCACCTGGACCTGCCGTCGTGCCCTGTCGTCAGAGCTTCGTCTCTTCCTTTTCGTGCCGGCCACGCCGCGCGGCCTTGCTGATGTGCACTTAGAGCCGCCGCCGGGCCGGTCAAGCAGAAAATCGTTTCCCCTGAAGGGACCCACCATTTTCCGCTGTGACCGGTGCGCTTCGCTTGGCCGAGGCCCCCGGGCTGTTGCGGCTTTTTTGAGAGTGCCATCAGGCCGCGATGGGCGCGGCCGGACACTTTGAAAAGGAGACGAATCATGACTGACGCCAAGAACACTTCCGGACAACCGTCCAAGACCCCGACGCACGTCGCGTACCAGGTGCGCGACCGCGAAGGCGCGAAAGCGATCTGGACTCGCATCGGCGCCGCTTGGGCGCACGCCGACGGCAAGGGCTTCAACCTTCAGATCGAGGCCGTGCCGCTCGACGGACGCATCACGCTGCGCGTCGTTTCGGAAACCAAGGAGTAATCGCTGTTCAACCGGGGCGGGCTTCGCGGCCCGCCCCCTTTTTCGAGAAAGGACTCTCAATATGACACACTTCACCGTAGCGATACTCGTGCCGCAGTTCGTGGCCGACATTCCCGCATTCATCGAACGCCAGATGCACCGCTTCAGCGAGCACCTCGATGTACCGCCGTACGTCTGCTACTCGCCGCAGGAGGCCGGAGTCGAGATCGCGGACTCGATTCACCGGCTGGAACTCATCATCAGCCGCAAGGAGCCGCACTACGACCTCGACAAGTGCCGGCAGGAGATCGAGGAACTCCGCCGCACGACGCCCGAGGAGCGTTACCGCGACCGGCTCAAGCACCACGAGCGCTACAACGACCAGGGAGAGCCGCTATCGACGTACAACCCGGACAGCAAATGGGACTGGTACGTCATCGGCGGCCGATGGGACGGCTGGATCAACGACATCGAGACCGGTGCCGAGCGCGTCGAGGACAACACGGCCACGACGCGACAGGCCATCGAGCGCGGCAAGATACCGCACGCCATCGTGACGCCCGATGGTGCCTGGCACGAGCGCGGCCGCATGGGCTGGTGGGCCATCCTATTGACCGAGAACGAGAACTGGGACGACCAGGCCCGCGCCATCTTCCAGTGCCATTCCGATTGCCGGGTGGTCATCGTCGATGCCCACATTTAGGAGGACCGCCATGAATCGCGAACCCAACAACGCTGACCGCGCCGCATGGGCGGAGAACGCTCTTGAAGTCTTCACCGTCGAAACCTATTGCGGCCGCTATCCCCGCAACCTGGAGCGTGACGACCTTGAGACGGCCGTCGGCGACCTGATCGCCGATTTGCTTCATTACGCGAACCGGAAGGGACTCGACACCGACGAAATCCTGCGGAGCGCTTCGTTTCACTTCGAGGCCGAACTTGCGGAGGAGGCGCAGAATGTATGACCGCAATCATTAACCCGTTCTATTCCCGTCGAACTTCGGTATCGCTACCGCTTCCCTTGATGGAACCGCGCCCGCGACCTGAAGACCGGCACGCTAAAGCCGCCGCCGAACCGGGCAAGCTGCCAAAGCCGCTTTCCGCAAGCGGAATCCTTCGGCTTTTCGCTTGACCCGGCCCGCTCCTGCCGTCGCTTCGGCTATCGCGGCTTTGCTCACGTGCCGTCAGGCCGCGATGGGCGCGGCCCTCAAACAACTCGGAGACAACCGTATGACAAACCGCAAGAAATCCACCAAGTGCAATGCACACGGGGACGGTCAACGCATTGGCGACGACCAGCCGATTCCCGCCAGGTCACTCGAAAGATATCACGACTGCTATGGCGGCATCGGAGCCACGGTACTTGAGACCCGTTTCGCCAGCGGTGCCCGCCGTTACAATGTCGTATTCCGACGCGACGTGAGCGACCTCACGCTCGAAGGGCCATTCCATTCACTCGGGCAGGACGAACTTATGGACCTCGTCGCGGCGGCATCAAACGCCTATTTCCACATTCGTCACCTGAGATTTCTCCGCGATTGCGGACACTTGCCCGAACTGCCTTTCGACCAGCTCACGGAGGCCAACGGCTGGGAACCTGCTCACCCGGAAGAATACTTCCCGTCTCAAATCGAGAAGGATTAGCCCGGTTTGTTCGCAACGGCCGTGCCAGGCGTGACCGCGCCTGTCACGTTCCTTGCCATTGAAATACAAGGAGAACCCTCCGGCTCAGAACCTTGCCGGCAGATAGGGTGCGGCGAAGGCGTGACCAAGCGCCTCGCCTCGCGGCCGGTCGCGTCGGGTCCCAGCCGCCGGTGAGAACCCGACGGCGATGGCCTTATACGGCAGTCAATTCGACCGCCCACCATGTTCCGAAACGGAACGATTACCCGGCAATCCCTGCCTACCAACCGCCTGAAAACCCGCCCAAATCATGAGCGTTTTCAATCCCGATGGAACGTGGTACACCGAGAACCGCCTAATGCAAATTCCGCGACAGACGTCTCCCCTTAGCGCTGCTAAGGACAAGTTTCACCGTGAAAGCCTGCATGAAAGCATGTCAGCTTGCCATCATGCTTGCATGACAGATGGAAGGACGGCAGGCGTGCAAGCCGGATGGAAAGCAACCTGTCATGATTGCTTGATTGCAAGCAGCCCGGCATGTCAGCTTGCCTGATTGCAGGCAGGAAATCCAGACAGGTTGCTTGCAGGACGGCGAGCTTGCATGTCGGCAACAAATAGTGCTTGCCAGCCTGCAGGAAATCATGCTATCCATCTTTTATGATTATCGTCGTGGCGAACTCCAAGGGCGGCGTCGGCAAATCGACGCTGGCCGTCCACCTGGCCGCGTGGCTCCATGAGCAGGGCCACAAGGTGACGCTCGCCGACTGCGACACGCAGCAGTCATCCTCCGAATGGATACGCGAGGCGATCCCGGAGATCAAAGCCGTCCGCCTCGACAACTCCGACATCATCTTGAATGAACTGCCGATTCTGGCCCAGGACGCCGACTACGTCGTCGCCGACGGACCGGGCAGCCAGACCGAGACGAGCCGCGCGCTGCTCTTGCGCGGCGATCTTGCCATTGTTCCCTGCAAAGCCAGCATGTTAGAGGTCCGCGCGCTTGCGAAAGCGACCGAGGTGCTTCGGCAGGCGCAGGACATCCGCGGCGGAATTCCGAAGGCCATTATCGTCCTGAGCATGGTCGGAAAACACTACCGGCTGACGCAGGACATGAAGGACGCCGCGGCGGCGCTGTCGCTGCCGATGGCATCGACGGCCATGACCCTGCGGCAGATTTACGCCGACGCGCCGGGGCAGGGGTCCACCGTCTGGAATCTCGGCTCCCGCGCCCGCGAAGCGGCACACGAAGCCGACGCGCTCTTCCGCGAGATTCTGCCGGATGCCGTCGCGCCGGCCGAAAAACGCCAGGCAGTGAAGGCATAGGGAGTGCCCGTCATGGCCGAAAGACGCTCGCTCACCGAAGGACTGAAAGCTACGCCGCCGGCCATCGCGCCGCCGACAATCGACATTGCGAAAGAGAAGGCGTTTGTCTTCGGCGACAAGGAACAGCCCAGGCCGGCCGTGCCCGTCGTTCCCGCCGCGACGTTGAACCGCACCCCGATCAGCACGCGCATCCGCGACGACTTCGCGCGGGCGCTCAAACGCGCGTCACTTGAGCGTCAGCTGGAGGGCAGGGAGCCGAACACACTTCAGGACATCCTCGAAGAAGCCATCGAGCCGTGGCTCAAAGCCAACGGCTACCTGTCTTGATCGCCGTCAATTTCAGTTCCGACGCCGGCCGGTTCCAGAATGTCGGGAGCAGGCGAGAGCTGGGCGGCCACCGATTCAAGCGGGAGTTCCTGTTGCCGGCCGGCGCCTTTGAGGTGATACGTCCGCACGAAGGCGAGCCGGTCGCCGTTGAACATGAAACGGATGTTGACGAAGAACACGCCGTCCGAGGGACTGCGGAACAGGAATTCCTTTTCGAGCAGTTCTCGCACGCCGCGCTGATAGGTACGGTCGCTGATTCCGTGATCCTTGGCGACGTACTGATTCAGCTTGATTTCGTCAGATCCCGGATTGGCGCGCATTTCGTGGTAGACCAGCTCGAACACCTGCAAGCCAGTCTTGGACAGGTCCGCCGCCTGCTTGATGCCGTCGAGGAACATCTTCACGAATCGGCTGCTGTCCACTTCCTCTTCCCACCAGAACCCCATGCCGCCGATGCCCTTGATCTCGCCGCTGCTGTTGTCAACGATGACCGATCCTCTGCCGCCCGGCACCTGAAACCGCTTGGTCCGAGTCGTGATGCCATTGGCTGTCGGCACGCTTGGATTCGTCCGGTAGACCGGGAATCCGCGCTTGGTCGTGACTTGGTTATCCGGCATCGCCGCAATCTGTCGCACTTCCGTCATTTTCTGCCTCCAAATTTGTCTGTAAACAGACAACACACTGGCAGACGAGCGACAGAAGCGCAAGTGTTTTTTGACGGTTCACCGTCCGATCGTGACGGTTGCCCGTCAATTCGTGACGTTTCCGATTCAGGAAAATCAACGACTTGCGCCCTTGCTCTTTCTTACTACTAAATAGGGCAATTGAGCCGCCGACGGCGCGCGCCCCCAAAGCGCTGGCGACGGCGGCGGCCTGCTGCAACCATGACAAGAATCGCCCCTAAACGGGACGGGGCTGTGGATAAGTCAGTGAGTAAGCAGCCCAAAATCGCAACGAGAAGGCGACACCGATATGACAGGTGTTGCGCGATTGTCACAAGAGCCGTGACTTCGAGCTTGCGGAAAAGCCCTATTCCCATCAGGAAGAGGTTCGAGCCAGCCGAACCGTCTTCATTCGCAATAAGAGGGCCGTATAAGCGCAAAGACCTCGAATACCCCTCCCAGTGTGGCATAAGACAGTCAATGTAATTCCCTGAGCCGTTCTATTCGAGATCAGGGATTCAACATCGCCTGTACGAACGGAGCGATATCCGATCCATCGACCCGCTGCGAACCATCCGATTGCAGGTCGCCATTCAGGTTGGCGATATGGGAATCGCACGTCGATATAGCAGGCGCATTGAGCAGCGCGTCGATGAACAACGGCGCATCGTCCATGTTTACGACCAGATCGCAATTCATGTCACCCCGCACGCAGCCAGGCCATTGAGCGACATATGCGGTATTGACGTTGCTGCCATTGGTGAAGAACCCGCCGGCGATCAGATAGCCATCAGATAGCGTAAGCGCCTCGACGCGCTTATTGAATCCGCTGCCGAATGCATGCCAGCCATTTCCGTCCCATTGGGCAATGTAATTTGCTGGTTGACTATCTGCCGTTGTGAATCTCCCGCCCGCGATGAGTGTTCCATCATAGATGGCCAGCGCGTTCACCGTGGGCTCACTTCCACCCATGCCGGCGCCGAGCGGACTCCAGGCGCTTCCATCCCACTGCGCGACGGAGTTCGCGGTCGCTCCGCCGGCAATCGTAAACAAGCCACCTGCGATCAAATGCCCCCCAAAGTCGGTGAGCTCATGAACCTGCTCGTTCACCCCGTTGTTCACGCCGACAGGCATGGGCTGCCACGAATTGCCTGATCTTCGGGCGATGAATTTCACGGACGTGCCCCCGCCCGTTCCGACCGTCGCTGTAAACGCTCCGCCCACGACAATCTCGCCGTTGTACGTCGTCATGGCGATGACCGCCGCATTCAATCCCGGAGACATGGACTGCCAGGCTTGACCGTCCCACACGGCGATGCTCCGCGAAATTGCTTGACCGCCCGCCGTTGTGAATCCGCCGCCGACGAGCAGGTTGCCGTTGTAGGGCAGGAGCGCGTGAACTTTCGGAACAAAATCCGGGTTCTGAGGCGGGCCACCAACTCCGTTTCCAACAGAGACCCACGTCGCACCATTCCACCACGCGATACAGTTGACCGTGTTCCCGTCCGCGATGGTGAACAGGCCGCCCGCAAACAGCATCCCGTTGTACACCGACAGCGCCTTCACCTGGTCGTTCATGCCCGAACCGAGTTGTGTCCACGTCGTACCGTTCCACGTCGCGACACTTCCTGAATTCTGCCCGGTCGTTGAATTGTTCGACGATCCGCCGACTGCCAGAACCGGTGGCAACGGCCCGCCGCCATCCGGGTCCCACGTCGTAATTGCTTCGACTGTCGTTTCGATTCCCGGAATTGCCTGCTGCCCAGGCCAGCCGAAGGGGCAATCCGCCGCCGCGACCGACGACCACGCCAGCCCTGCTGCCAGCATCAACGTTGATCCGAAGCCGACGCTCGGTTTTCCTCGCGCCACCGCAATCTCCCTTCTAGGCACTCCAGCCCCACAAAGGCACCGTCGAATTCGGCCGTCACGTAACTGGCCGGAACCCCGGCGGACATTCCAACTATAGTTGGCAGACCACCCCGAACGCAAGTCGTAGCCTAGTAAATGTGCTAGGCGAAGAAATACGCAAGGAACGGCTGAAGGCGAAACTGACGCAGGAAGAGCTTGCCGCAAGGGCGAAGGTCTCCCGCAACTATGTGAGCCTGCTGGAGCTTAACGAAAAGTCACCCACCGTGCAGATGCTCCTCCGGCTCTGCCGCGTGCTCGGCGTCCGGCCGTCTACGCTGATCGCCCGCATCGAAGGCAACCGACAGCAGTAGCCCCATCCGGCAATCCCTTCCGCGCCGCGGCCGCTGAATACCGTCCCGCCTTTCCGGTTGAACGATCCGTCAGGCTGTGCTATGCGAATTGCGAAGCATCACTTCGCGGGAACATGGTTGACGGAACGCCCCACACCGACAACGAACCATTCGCCAAGCCAAGCGCGGGCATGGTCGATCTGCCGCCGCTAGCAGCCGGATCGGGACAGGTCACGGTCCGACCACGCTCCCAGGAACACAACCGCCCTGATTGTTCCTGAGCATGGGCCGTAGGACACGTCCCCCACAGCATCCCACTCTGCCGTTTTCGTCCGACTCGGACGATCCGCCGGTCGCGCTCGAAGAACCCCCCAAGCCAAAAACAGGAGGCCACCATGCCGTACAAGACGATCATTATCGAGCTGCTTCGACAGCAGCCCTGGTTTCACGGCCGGCTTCGCCGAAAGCGAAAGGTGCTCGCGGTCGTGAACCACTACGCCGGCGAACTGAAGACGCGCCACGAACACTGGAAAGCGGCGCTGCCCATGAGCCGGCCGGACATGGATTCGGTCCAGCTCGCCAGCGCGGCGCTGGAGATGGCCCTCGCCGAGGTGAGGCCTCGTTTGCGGAACGCGTCGCTGCCGGACGAAAAGAACCCTTCGTCGTCGGGCGCCGCAAAGGCGCGGTCCCGCAAACGCACGTCGCGCGCCTGACATGGGCAGGCGAGCCGACGCTGTTCGACCTGCTGTCGCCTCCAGCGTCTTCTGAAACCCGTCCGGCTGCGGATCGAAACACGCCGGCGACCGGCAAGTGCGAGCCGACGGCACCTGTCCAGATCGCCAGCGGCGAGAAGGAGAAGGCCCGCGACATCATCGCCGCGATCTGCACCCTTCAGATTATCGAAAGCGAACAGCGAGCGGCGACGCCGGAGGAGCGGCAGGCGCTCGCCCGCTTCGCCGGCTTCGGCCCGGTCGCCCTGTCGATCTTTCCCGACCCGGTGACGCACCGATACAAGGACGCCGGCTGGGAGAAGCTCGGCGGGGAATTGAAATCCCTGCTCACGCCCGCCGAGTACGACAGCGCCAAGCGCACGACGTTCAACGCCTTCTACACGTCGCCCGTTGTCATCGCCGGAATTCACGATGCCATCGCGCGGCTGGGTGTTCCCGACGATGCGACCATCCTGGAACCGGGATGCGGCATCGGCAATTTCATGAGCCGGGGTAGCAGCCGGCACCGCTTCATCGGCGTCGAACTCGACTCAATCTCCGGTCGCATCGCGCTGGCGCTGCATCCCGATCAGGACATCCGCATCGAGAGTTTCCGCGACTCCAAGCTGCCCGAAGGTCAAATCGACGCCGTGATCGGCAACGTGCCCTTCGCCGACATCAAACTCGATTATCACGGACAGAAGCTGGCATTGCATGACTACTTCCTCGCCAAGTCGGTGGATGCGCTGAAGCCCGGCGGCGTGCTGGCCGTGGTCACGTCGCATTTCACGCTCGACAAGCAGAACGCCGCCATCCGCGAGTATCTCGGCGACAAGGCCGACTTCGTCGGCGCGATCCGACTTCCCTCCGATGCCTTCAAACGCGAGGGGACGGCCGTCGTCACCGACATCGTGTTCCTGCGCAGGCGTGCGGCCGGCGAGCCGGCCCATCATGCCGATCCGCAGTGGCTCGGCATTGCTCCGCTGGCCATCGAGGGGGCCGAAGTCCCGGTCAACCGCTACTTCCTCAACCACCCGGAAATGGTGCTGGGCACATGGACGAGGCAGGACACGCTCTACGGCGGGGAAGGGTACAGCGTCCGCGGAAACGGCGACCTCGCCGCAAAGCTCAAGGATGCAGTCCAGAAACTGCCGCAATTCCAAACAGCGCCGGCGTCCCGTGAATCCGAGCAATCCGCCGCGACGTTCACTCCGCCGCCGCCCGAGAGGCACATCAACGAGGGGAGTTTCTTCGTCCGGGACGACAACTCCATTTGCCAGTTGGTGAACGGCCAGGGCGTCGCCGTCGAATACGGCGGCAAGGCGCTGAAGGCCAACGGGACGTTGACCGGCCGGAGGCTCGCGGGACTGATCGTCCTGCGCGATCGCGCCCGCCGCGTGCTGCAATCACAGAACGAAGGCTGGCCGACCGAGCATCGGGATGAAGCGCGGCGCGAACTCAATCAAGCCTACGACCGATTCAGCCGTGCCTATGGCCCGATCAACAAGACCAGCTTCAGCGAGAGCCGTGACGGCAGCGTCATCCGCCGCCGGCCCAACCTGGTCAAGTTCCTCGAAGACCCCGACGCGATGCTCGTCATGTCGCTTGAAGACTACGACGAAGTCACGGAGAAGGCTCAGAAAGCCGCCGTCATGAGCAAGGACGTGGTGGGCAGGACGCCACCCGTCACGCAGGTCAAAAGCGCCGAGGAAGGCTTGCTCGTCTCGCTCAATCAGCGGGGCAAGGTGGACCTACCATTCATCGCCGAACTGTACGGCAAGCCGGAGGAGCGCGTCGTCACTGAACTGGGCGATCTGATCTACCACGACCCGGAGTCGAAGACGTGGAAGACCGCCGACGATTACCTGTCGGGCAACGTCCGCGCCAGGCTGGCCGCAGCCGAAAAGGCCGGACGGGCCTACGCCCAGAATGCCGAGGCGCTGCGGCGCGTGCAGCCCGAGGACGTGCTGCCCGGCGACATCGACGCCAATCTCGGCGCGCCGTGGATTCCGGCAAGCGATATCCAGGCATTCGCGGCCGAGTTGTTTCATGTTCTGCCGGAAGCCGTACCCGTCGCGCATCTTGAAAAAGACGCAGTGTGGAGCCTCGAAGCAGGCCATGCCGCGCGGGCGTCCGTCGCCGCAACCTCCGATTACGGCACGGCCCGCGCCAACGGCGCGTGGCTGCTGGAACTGGCCCTCAACATGAAATCCCCCGTGATCTACGACATAATCGACCACGGCGACAAGGAAGAGCGCGTCGTCAACCAGAATGAGACGCTTGCCGCCCGCGAGAAACAGAAGCTCATCAAGGAGCGCTTTCGTGCCTGGGTATTTTCCGATCCAGAGCGCACGGAACGCCTCGTGCGCGTTTACAACGACAATTACAACAATCTCCGGCCGCGGCTCTTCGACGGTTCGCACCTCGACTTCCCCGGCATGAACCAGACGATCCACCTGCGGCCGCACCAGGCCGACGCGATATGGCGGGGGATGAGTTCCGGGAACACGCTGCTGGCCCACGCCGTCGGCGCCGGCAAGACGTTCACGATGGCCGCGACCGGCATCAAGATGAAGCAGGCCGGCCTCGTCAAGAAGCCGATGTACGTCGTGCCCAATCATCTGTTGGAGCAGTTCGCCCGCGAATTCATGCAGCTCTATCCCAACGCGAGGCTGCTGGTCGCCGGCAAGGAGGATTTGCGCCGCGACCGCCGCAAGCTGCTGACCGCCAAGATCGCCAGCGGCGACTGGGACGGCATCCTCGTCACGCATTCCTCATTCGAGCGGATCGGCATGTCGCGGGAGTACCAGGAGAAGTTCCTCACACAGCAGATCGCGGAGTATGACGAGTTGCTCCTTGAACATGCCGGCGCCAAGGGATCGAACCGGAACATCATCAAGCAGATCGAGAAGCAGAAGGCGGCCCGCGTCGAGCGCCTGAAGGACCTGCTCGCCGAGGAGAAGAAGGACGACGGCCTCGTGTTCGACGAGCTGGGCGTCGATCATGTCTTCATCGACGAAGCCCATTTCTTCAAGAACCTGGAGACGCCGACCAAGATGGAGCGCGTAGCCGGAATCCAGACCGGCGGCAGCGAACGCGCCTTCGACGTGTACATGAAGGCGAGCTATCTCGGCGAGCAGCACCCCGGCCACGGCGTCACCTTTGCCACCGGCACGCCCGTATCGAACACAATGGTCGAGATGTACACCATGCAGCGCTTCCTTGACCCGGCCGGGCTGAAAAGCCGGGGGCTGGAACACTTCGACGCATGGGCCGCGACGTTTGGCGAAGTCATCGACACGATGGAAATCTCGCCGGACGGTGCATCGCTGCGCCCGCGCAGCCGGTTGGCGAAATTCACCAACCTCCCGGAATTGCAGCAGATGTTCCGCGCATTCTCCGACGTGCAAACGGCCGAGATGCTCAACCTGCCGAGGCCACGGCTGGAAAGCGGCAAGCCGATCGTCGTCGCCTGTCCCATGTCGGTGGAGCAGCACGCCCTCCAGGACGGACTCGTTGCGCGGTACGAGAGGCTGCGAACCGAAAAAGTGGACCCGCGCGAGGACAACGCGCTCAACATCACCACCGACGGAAGAAAGCTTGCACTGGATGGTCGGATGCTCTCCGCCTCCGCCCCCGACGATCCCGGCTCAAAGATCAACCGCCTGGTGGAGAACGTCGCCGCCATATGGGAAAAGTCCGCCGCGACGCGCGGCGCGCAGATGATCTTCTGCGACATGGGCGTACATGCGACGCCTTGGAGATACTCGGCGTACGACGACGTGATCGAGAAGCTGGCTGCCCGCGGTATCCCGCGCGCGCAGATCGCCGCCATCGGCGACGCCGACTCCGACGCCAAGAAGCAGGCGCTCTTCGAGAAAGTCCGCAACGGCTCGGTGCGCGTGCTGATCGGCAGCACGCAGAAGATGGGTACGGGCACGAACGTCCAGCAGCGACTGGTCGCCCTGCATCATCTTGACGCCCCGTGGAAGCCGGCGGAGGTCGAGCAGCGCGAGGGCCGGATTCTCCGTCAGGGCAACACCAACGAGGAGGTCGCGGTCTACCGCTACGTCACCGAAGGTTCGTTCGACGCCTACATGTGGCAGGCCCTTGAAACCAAGGCCCGCTTCATCGGCCAGGTCATCACCGGCCACAACGCCGCCCGTCGCGCCGAAGACGTGGGCGGACAGGAGCTGTCCTATGCGGAGGTAAAGGCGATTGCCTCCGGCAACCCGGCCGTGCTGACGCTCGCCGAAGCCGATGCCGAGTTGCAGCGGCTGGCGCTGCTGAAGAAAAACCACGTCGATGAGCAGTACGTTGCCCGCCGCAACGTGCGGGATTTGCCCGAGAAAATCGCCCGGCTCAATGAGCGATTGTCCAGTCTGACGGCTGACCAATCGACCGCCTCCGCGCACGCCCGCGACCCTGTCACGATCAACGGCCGCGAGTATGCGAAAGACGACGCGGTTGCCGTGCTGGGCTCACAACTGGACAAGCTGCCGCGCGATGTGCGGCAGGAACGGCGAAGCCCGCTCGGCGTGTATCGCGGCCTGCGCTTCGGCCTCGTGCTGAATCGAGACTTCCCGCCCGACGTGTACGTCGAGGGCGCGACCACGCGCTACGACCGTCTGATCCGCGGCAGCCACGGCCCGCGCGCCGTGCTCAACGCCCTTGAGCGGTTGTGCAACGCTTACGGCAACGAGATTGCCGGCGTGAAGCAGGACTTTTCCATCGCCGAATCGCAACTCCGCGACTACCAGGCCCGCATCGGCAGGCCGTTCTCGCATGAAGCCTATCAGGCCGATCTGACGCACCTGCGCGACCGGCTGAAGTCGAGCCTCGCCGGCATCCCGTCGAACGCCGGCGGCGACGAATCTCCCGATTCTGAAATTGAGCCGCCGCTTGCGACCGCCGAACTGGCCGACCGCATCAAGGCCCTCAAGTCCGCCCACACCATCGACGCCGCCCCCGAGCGTAACTCCACCCGCCGCCTCGACGCTGAGGAACCCGTCACGGCTCGTATCCGCCGCAAGATCGAGTCACCCTCCGATTCCGACTCGCATGGTAGACCTGACGAATTCACAAGACCCTATACGACCCGCGCCTCCACATCGCCGGGATTCACTGCGTCCTTCAGGTAATGAATGCAGCAACCTGCGTTCTCCGTTGACTCGCCGGGGCTTCGGTGTTAGCCCCGTATCGAATACCATAACTGCAATCCGTTTGGGGCCTTGTTATGACCGAGCCGACGATTATCTGCCCAAGCTGCAAGTCCGAGATCAAGCTGACGGAGTCGCTAGCGGCGCCGCTGATCGAATCGACGCGCCGGCAGTACGAGCAGCAGATCGCCCAAAAGGACACGGACATTCGAAAGCGGGAGGCGGCTGTCAAGGACCAGCAGACCGCGCTGGCCAAGGCCCAGGAATCCATCGACGAGCAGGTGGCCGCCAAGCTAAAGACCGAGCGGGCAACCATCGCCGCCGAGGAAGGCAGGAAGGCCAAGCTGGCGCTTTCAACGGACCTGGACCAGAAGGCGAGGGAACTGGCCGACTTGCAGGAAGTCATCAAGCAGAAGGACGCCAAGCTCACCGAGGCGCAGAAGGCACAGGCCGAGTTGATCCGCAAGCAGCGTGAACTCGACGACGCCAAGCGCGAGATGGACTTGACCATCGAGAAGCGCGTGCAGGCGTCGCTCGGCGTGACCCGCGAGCAGGCGAAAAAGGAAGCCGAGGAGTCGCTCAAGCTCAAAGTCGCGGAGAAAGAGCAGACCATCGCGTCGATGCAGAAGCAGATCGAGGACTTGAAGCGACGGGCTGAGCAAGGGTCGCAACAGCTTCAGGGCGAGGTGCAGGAACTTGAACTGGAAGGAATGCTGCGCGAGAAGTTTCCGCACGACTCCATCGAGCCGGTCGCCAAGGGCGAGCACGGCGGCGACGCGCTTCATCGCGTCATTGGCCCGATGGGTCAGCCGTGCGGGGCAATCCTGTGGGAATCAAAACGCACAAAGAACTGGACCGACAGTTGGCTCGCCAAGCTCCGCGAGGATCAACGCGCCGCCAAGGCCGAACTGGCCGTCATCGTCAGCCAGGCGTTACCAAAGGACGTGGAGGCGTTCGATCATGTTGACGGCGTATGGGTCACGTCGCACCGTTGCGCCATGCCGGTCGCCATCGCACTGCGGCAATCGCTGATTGAACTCGCCGCCGCCCGCAAGGCCGGCGAGGGGCAGCAGACCAAGATGGAACTGGTCTACCAGTACCTGACCGGCCCGCGCTTCCGGCACCGAGTGCAGGCGATTGTCGAGAAGTTCAGCGATATGCACGAGGACCTGGAGAAGGAACGCAAAACCATGACGCGGCTTTGGGCCAAGCGCGAGGAACAGATTCGCGGCGTCATCGAATCCACCGCCGGCATGTATGGCGACCTTCAGGGCATCGCCGGGAAGACGCTCCAGGAAATCGACGGACTGAATGTGAAGATGCTCGAATCAGAGTGATCGACGGTGGAACGCGATGCCACGATTTCCCGACGCTATTGGTTACCTGATCGAAATGCGCGACGCCGTGGGTGAGGCGTGGTTCCACGCGCTGTGCGATTTTGCTATCGCGGCGAGTGGCGAGTCGCCGCGCCCTGAAGCACTCGACGATCTCTGGAGCCTGTTCCACGGGGACACCCAATATGTCCCGGCCGCAGCGACTATTCCGGCCACCCCGGCGGCCACCGCAGCCGTGCCGCCGCCGGCCTACCTTGAGCATTTGACTGACTTCAACGCATTCAAGAAACTCGTCCCAGGACTGGCAGTTCGCTTTGACCGTCAACTCACCGTGATCTTCGGAAAGAACGGGTCGGGCAAGTCGAGCCTCTGCCAAGCTCTGAAAGTGCTCGCGAATCCCGACAGGCCGGCTGATCCGCTGCACAATGTCCGAGCCACCTATCCGGGCACACCGACGTTCGCCTACCAGTTCCGCGGCCAGGCGGCACCTGCAATGTGGAATCAGACATTCGGATTCGGAACATTGGCCCCATTGCTCAAATACTTCGACTCCACCGTCGCGATCAAGCACATAACCGGCACTCTGCAACCGCGTGCCGTCGTAGAGGTTGCTCCCTTTCGACTTGAGGTGTTCGAGTACGCGAGGGTTCTGCTTACCGCGTTCCAAGCCGCGGCAACGAATCGGATCAACGATGCGGCCAGCAGACTCCAAGCGGACATCGACGCTTCCAAGCAACGTCTTGCAGGGACGGTCAACATCAATGCTGCTCCATTCGACCAATGGACGGCGACCAACTCTGCTTCATGCGCAGAGTACTTTGCGGGCCTACCCGCGTTTGATGACACCAAGGCGGCCCGGCTCGGCGAATGCACGCGAGCGCTCGGCCAACTCACTGCGGCCTCAAGCGAAGAGGGACTGCGATCGCTGCGGGCGCAGCACGCCCTGCTCGTTCAGTTTGCATCACAGTTGACATCCCTCTCCGAGTGGTGCAACTCCGCCAGACTGGCCGACCTGCAAGCTACCGAAACTCAGGCTTCGCAGAAGCGCACAGCCAGCGCCGAATTGGCACGTCTCGCCTTTCCTGCTGGCGCAAATCACGAGCAGCATCACGCTTTGATTGCAGCCGCCGCAGCAATGTACGACCTGTCCGCATTCAGGGCCGGTGAGCACGTATGCCCCCTGTGCAATCAAGGCATAACTGACCAAGCCCAGCGCCTTTTCATCGCCTATCAGGGGTATCTGACTTCAAATCTTCAGACCGAGCTGGCGGGGCTCGATCGCACACTTCAGACTGGCCGCGCCACTCTCGATCGCGTCGCTGCGTTCCGACTGAATGACTATTCGGCCTGTCGCGACCTGCTTCCGCCGGGAACCTATGACGTGATCGTGGCCCTCTCCCAGGCAATTGCCGGGTCGGTTCCGACTGATGGTCAGCCGCTCAGCACCGGGAATGCGACTCAGTATGCGCGCGCCAGCGAATTGGCAGGATACATCGAGTCTATTCGCGCCGCGCAGACAGCGATCAACGAAGCGATCACGACCGGCACACAAAATCGTCAAGAATTGACGGGTCGCATCAACGCCGTCCAAGTGGAGATTGGTGGCCTGCGTGTCCATCAGGCCATCGCCTCAGAGAAGAATGCACTTGTCGCGCTCTGCGATCGCTCAACTCGACTTACGCCCGAGCATCAGAGGATCAATCGATACGACTTCGCATCGCGCCTTCGGGCCATGACGAACAAAGGCAAGGATGCCCATCGCGAACTCGTGCTTGGTACGTTTGAGCAGCGCCTTAGTGACGAATATCGCAGTTTGTGCGGGGCGACACTCGACCAGATGGGCGTTCGCCTCTCCAGCCGCGGTGATCAGCAGGACATTATCGTCACGCCGCAGGTTGGCGAGTCGCCGGTTCACCGCGTGTTGAGCGAAGGCGAGCAAAAGGTTCATGCCCTTGCCGTTTTCATGTGTGAAGCGGCCACAGCGCCACACCGAGTGCTGGTCTTCGATGACCCCGCCACGAGTTTCGACTACAACTACGTGTCCAATTTCTGCGAACGTCTCCGCAATCTGGTCCGGGATCAGCCCGCGACACAGGTGATTGTATTGACGCATAACTGGGACTTCTTTGTCAATCTCCAAGCCACGATCAACCGCTCACCCGGCCTAAACGCCCGAATGTCAGTTCAAGTGCTTGAGGATTGCGCCACCGTTCGCGAGTACAGCGAGAACTGGGACGAGCTGTGCAACGAAATCACCCCGTTGCTCGCGGGCCCAGCGGAGCCGAGTGCTGAGGGCAAGGAACGCGCTGCCGGCTTGATGCGACGATTGATTGAGCGACTGACCAACAAGCATGTTTTTAATGAGCAGCGTCACCAGTACAAGGCAAAAACGCTGCAAGTGTCTGAGTTCCATGCATTCACGAAGGTAGTGCCGCTGGAGCCGGCAGAGGCTGACACGCTTCGTGACATTTTCGCAAATCTGAGTCCACCCGAGCACGACGACCCCCGGAACTTCTACACAACACGTTCTCGCGCACAGTTCAACACATGGCTTGGCCAGATCCACGCGATCAAGGCCGCCCTTGAGGCTCGCCGCCCATGACTCCGAAATATGCTCACGGCGCTGTCCTGATAACTCGCCCGCATCCGGAATGAGCCAACGACTCGCATCGGGCATCGAGACCAATTCCCCGCCATTCCTGTCGCACAAGCCAACAGCATTTGCACTGGGCTATCGCTGCGAACTCGCAATTGCGTTTTCTCAGTCCGCCGGCGGTTTGTGCTTGATTCCGGCTTTCCACCGCAGCTCCCGGCCGGCACCGCTTCGCTTCCTGCCTTCGAGTCTTGCACGCCTCACGCCGGACCCGCATCGCGCCCTTTGGGTACGGTCCGTCATTCGTCCTGCTCCGCTTCGCGGGCCTCTCCGGCGGACTGCCGGCCGAGCCGCCGCTCGCTCCTTCGCCACCCCCGCCGTGGTCCCTTTGGCTTTGCGAAGGGACCGCACGTCGCGGGTCCCGGCAAGGAGCAAAATCATGAAAGCCGAACAAGCCAAGAAAGTCGCCGACCAGGCCCTCGAACAACTCAGCCAGGCGCTCGCCGAAGGCAGGAGCGACGAACTCACCCGCTACCTCTCGATGCTGGCGAAGTTCCACAAGTACAGCTTCGGGAACGTCATGCTCATCCTGTCGCAGAAGCCCGACGCGACGCACGTCGCCGGCTTCAACACGTGGAAGCAGATGGGCCGCTATGTCCGCCAGGGCGAGAAGGGCATCGTCATCATCGCGCCGATGGTGTTCCGCAAGCGCGACACCGAGACTGCCGCCGGCGAGTCCGCCGAGCGCGACGAGTCCGTGCTGCGCTTCCGCGGCGTGTACGTGTTCGACGTGTCGCAGACCGACGGCCAGCCGCTGCCCGAGCCGGCCGGCATCAACGGCGATCCCGGCCTGCACCTCGACCGAATCAAGACTGTCGTCGCTTCGCGCGGCATAGCGCTCGACTACGAGATCGGTCCTGGCAGTGCCCTTGGCCTGTCCCGCGGCGGTCGCATCAGCATCCGGCCGGGCCTGCCCGCCGCCGAGGAATTCGCGGTGATCGTGCACGAACTGGCGCACGAGCTTCTGCATCGAGGCGAAGACCGCCCGGCCAGCAAGACCGTCCGCGAGACGGAAGCCGAGGCCGTCGCGTTCGTCGTCAGCCAAGCCGTGGGCCTGGACGCCGGCGCCGCCGCCCGCGACTACATCCAGCTATACGACGGCAAGACCGATACGCTGGCCGCGTCGCTTGACCGCATTCAGCGCGTCGCTGCTGACATCATCACGGCGCTGCACGCGCCCGAGGAGCAGGCGCACGCCGCCTGATTCTCTACCGCACCCCGGCGGTTGCCCGCCGGGGTGTTTTCTTGTTTGGGCGACGCGAAGACCAACCGCCTGAGCGGGATTCACGACATCGGTTGACATGTCTATCACCCTCCGATAGATAGATTCTGGCGCAGGAGGCCGGCAGGGTGTTCTATCAACGATCCTATGAAATCGAGCGGCGGCTTGAAGCCGTGCTTCGCCTAATCCGCGAAGCCAAGTTCTCGACGCCCAAGATTGCAAAGGAAATCGGCGTCTCGATACCCACGATTTCCCGCGACGTGACGGCCTTGAGGCAGCGAGGGCACGACATTCGGTCTGAGCGTGGTGACGACGGCTGGCGGTATTGGCTTGAGGAATCAACGGCCAGCGAACGGAAGAAGGCGCGGAAGCACCGCGGCGCGGGCCACGCGGCTGCGGAGGCACACCGCGCATGACCAACTATCACGCCAAGTACATCGCCCACGAATTGACCCGCCGCTGCGCCTCCGACAGCGTCGAGAAATTGACGGCCGTCTTGTCCGATGCCCAGGTGGACCTGAATCCTCACCAGATCGAGGCGGCGCTCTTTGCCTTTCGCAATCCGCTTTCGCGCGGGGCGATACTCGCCGATGAAGTCGGACTCGGCAAAACCATCGAGGCCGGCTTGCTGATCGCCCAGAAATGGGCGGAGCTGCGCCGTCGTTTGCTCGTTATCGCGCCGGCCAATCTCCGCAAGCAATGGAGCCAAGAGCTTGCCGACAAATTCTTCCTGCCATCCGTGATCCTTGAGGCCCGCACGTTCAATGAGTGCATCCGCGCCGGAAATCTCAATCCCTTTCAAACGGATGCCGTCGTGATCTGTTCTTATCAGTTCGCCCGCAAGATGGAGCCGTACGTCCGGCAGACGCAGTGGGATCTTGTCGTGATCGACGAGGCCCACCGGCTCCGCAACGTGTACAAACCGACGAACAAGATTGCCAACGCCATCAAGCAATCGCTCTCGCCGTTCCGGAAGGTGCTGCTGACAGCGACGCCACTGCAAAACTCGCTCTTGGAGCTATACGGCCTTGTTAGCATCATTGACGAGTATTCCTTCGGCGACTTGAAGACGTATCGCACGCGCTTCACGCGGCTCGGCAATGACGAGGACTTCGCCGACCTGAAGGAACGTCTCAAACCAATCTGCAAACGGACACTCCGCAAGCAGGTGCTCGAATACGTCAAGTACACCAACCGGCACGCGCTCGTGCAGGAATTCGTGCCAACGCCTGAAGAACAGCGACTCTACGACCTTGTGACCCAATACCTCCAGCAGCCGACGCTCTACGCGCTGCCAGCCAGCCAGCGGTCCCTAATGACACTGATTCTCCGCAAGTTGCTCTCTTCATCCACCTTTGCCATTTCCGACACGTTGAGCGGGCTTGCATTCAAACTGGAATCGGCAGCGCGCGAGGCCGAGACCGTGCACGCGCCGCCCGAGCAACTCGTTGATGATTGGGAAGAAATCGACGAACTGGCCGACGAATGGGAGCCGGACGAGCAGGAGGAGTCGCCGCCCGACAAGCCCCAGTACACGCCTGTACAAATCGACGAAATGCGGAAGGAAACTGCCAAGCTCCGCGAGTTTCACACGCTGGCCAAGTCGATTGCGAAGAATTCCAAAGGCGAAGTGTTGCTGACCGCGCTGCGCCGCGGCTTCGCCGCCGCCGCCAAAGCCCAAGAGGGCCAGGGCGAGGCGACCATTCAACAGAAGGCGCTAATCTTCACGGAATCCCGGCGCACGCAGGAATACCTGTTCCGCATCCTTGAGCAGACCGAGTTCGCCGGAAAAGTAATGGTGTTCAACGGCACCAATAGCGACCAAGGTTCCAAGGATATCTACCGGCGCTGGCTTGAGCGCCACAAAGGCACGGACCGAGTCTCCGGCTCGCCGGGCGCAGACATGCGTGCCGCGCTCGTGGACCACTTCCGCGACGAAGCGGCCATCATGATAGCGACCGAGGCCGCGGCCGAGGGCATCAACCTCCAATTCTGCAACCTGGTCGTCAACTACGACCTGCCCTGGAACCCGCAACGCATCGAGCAGCGTATCGGCCGTTGCCACCGCTACGGCCAGAAGTTCGACGTGGTCGTGGTTAACTTCCTGAACAAGAACAACGCCGCCGACCAGCGCGTGTACGAATTGCTCGACACCAAGTTCCGCCTGTTCAGCGGCGTGTTCGGCGCCAGCGACGAAGTGCTCGGCGCCGTCGAATCCGGCGTAGACTTCGAGAAACGCATCGCGGGCATCTACCAGAAATGCCGCACGCCGCAGCAGATTCAATTCGAGTTTGACCAGCTACAACAGGAGCTTGATACCGAGATCGCGGCTGGTCAGCAGGACGCGCGCGAGAAGTTGCTCGACAACTTCGACCAGGAAGTCGTCGAAAAAGTCCGAATCCAAAGCACCGGCCTTCTGGACCGCTTTAACGAACGGCTGTGGATACTAACGAAACACCTGCTCGACGGCTTCGCCCGCTTCGACGGTGACGAATACAGTTTTTTCCTCACGAAGAACCCGTTCCCCGGCGAAACCATCCACCCCGGCCCGTATCGGCTCGGGAAGGCCGTTGAAGACGCCAACACCTACCGCGTCGGACATCCGCTCGCCCAGCGTATTCTCGCCCAGGCGAAGGCCCTCGCCGTGTCGCCAGCGGAAGTGACGTTCGATTACACGGACGGCGGCAAGAACATCGCCATCCTCACGCCGCTTGTTGGCACGGCCGGTTGGCTCACCTGCTCGCGGCTCGCCGTGCAATCCCTCGACACCGAGGAACACCTGATCCTTGCCGGCGTGACTGACGCCGGGCAGCCGCTCGACGACGGCCAATCCCGTCGCCTCTTCGACATCAACGGCCACGTCGGCAATCCCGCGACGCCATCCAGCAGCGTCAAATCGACGCTTGTCGATTCCGTCGCCCGGCGTCAAAACGAGCTGCTCGCCTCGCTGGCAACCAAGAGCGGCGAGTGGTTCGATACTGAAATGGACAAACTGGACCGCTGGGCTGAGGATCGGCGCACAGCTCTCAAGGCCGAGTTGGACGAACTGGACGAGGGCATCAAAGAGGCCAAGAAATCCGCCCGGCTTGCGCCCAACCTGCCGGAAAAGCTGGAGCTTCAGCGCAAGTTGCGCGGCCTGGAGACCAAGCGCGACGAAGCATGGCGGGCCTACGATGCTGCCAGCCGGGACGTGGACCGCCAGAAAGACGCCTTGCTCGACGAGATCAGCCGGCGGCTGGAGCAGAAGACCGAATGCACCGAGTTGTTCACGCTCCGCTGGAGGATCGCATGAACAGAAAACCAAAGCGCCTGCAAAAAGCAGCGGACATGTCGAACTCGTCGCAGTACAAAGACTTTTTCGCCGAGATCGTGGCAATGATAAAAGCGGCTCGCGGAAAACTCGCCGCAATGGGCCAGTTGGAGGCGTTTGACAAAATCGCGGCGGAAGGCGACCGGCAGGTGAGGCCAAGCCGAAGACGCCGGCCGGCCACGAAGAAGCAACAGAGGAAGGGACGCAGGAAATCATCGTGACACGCGTGCAAGTCAAACCTGAGTTGCTCCAGTGGGCCTGCGATCGTGCCGGCTCAAACGTCGCTGCGCTGGCGGAGCGATTTCCGAAGTTGGCGGAATGGTTGCGCAACGACTCTCAGCCTACATTCAAACAGCTTGAGAACTTCGCTAAGGCGACGCACGTCCCGTTCGGCTACTTCTTCCTCGCCAAGCCACCTGAAGAACCCATTCCGATTCCGGACTTGCGCACGGTTGGCAGTACTCGCGTCAGTAGGCCATCCGCCAATATGCTCGACACGATATACACCTGCCAACAGCGCCAGGACTGGTACCGTCAGTACGCTCAACTGATGGGTGAAGAGCCTTTGGCGTTCGTCGGATCTGTGCGAACGGACGCAAACGTAATCAACGCCGCCGCGGGCATCCGCGCTGCGCTCGGTCTGGATGCGCCGCTGAGCTCCGCCGCAAAGAGCGCTGCCGACGCGTTCCGGCTGCTGCTGGACCGCGCAGACGAGTTAGGCGTCATGGTCATGGTCAGCGGCATCGTGGGCAACAACACGCGCCGTCCGCTGGACCCTGACGAGTTCCGCGGGTTCGCCCTCGTCGATCCGCTCGCCCCGTTGATCTTCGTCAACGGCGCGGATACGCAGGCTGCGCGGCTGTTCACGCTTATTCATGAACTCGCGCACGTCTGGTCTGGCCAATCGGGCGTGTCCGACACGACCACCGCTCCGGTACCACGCGTCGGCACCGAGCAATGGTGCAACGCCGTCGCGGCCGAGGTGCTTGCGCCGCTGGCCGATTTCAAGACGGCCCTGCGGCCGCGCGCCGAGCTCTGGGAAGAAGCGAATCGCCTCGCTGCCATGTTTAGGGTCAGCACTTTGGTCGTCCTGAGGCGAATGCATGATGCCGGACGCCTCACCCGTCAGCAGCACGCCGACGCTTATGGTCGCGAATCCGCTCGGCTGAGTGCATTGATGCACGCTAGGAAAGAGTCCGCCCAGGGCGGCGGGAATTTCTACCACACGGCCAACTACCGCCTAAGCACCCGCTTCGCCGGTGCCGTTATCGCCAGCACGTGGGAGGGCCGCTCCACCTTTACCGAAGCCTTCCGATTACTTGGCTGTCGCAGCGTAAAGACTCTGGACAATATGGCCCACAGCATCGGTCTGGCCAATCCGACGGCCTGGGAAGGCGGGCCGGGCTGATGGCATACCTGCTCGACACCAATGTGTTCATCGACGCCAAGGCCCGGCATTACGGCATGGACTTCTGCCCCGCGTTCTGGCACTGGCTGATCGACGCGAGCAAGGCCGGAACCGTCGCCAGCGTGATCCAGGTGGCGAATGAACTCCAGGACGACGAACTCAACGAATGGCTCCCGGCTCTCGGCGAAGGGTTCTTTCGTCAACCGGATGCCGCGGTTCTGCCTGCGATGGAGAGAGTCAGCGCATGGGTGACGGCGCAGAAATACAACGCTGCGGCGAAGAGCCAGTTCCTTGAGGCGGCCGATTACCACCTGATCGCCCACGCACTGGCCGGCGGCCACGTCGTCGTAACGCACGAACAGATCGAGCACACATCCGCCCGTATCAAAATTCCTAATGTGTGCATCGGACTCGGCGTGCAATACGCCAGGACGCACGAGATGCTCCGGCGCGAGCGCGCCCGATTCGTGCTACAGGGAGCTTGACCGCATGACAAACCAAGAATGGGCTGAAAACCGATGACCGAACCCGAAAAACTCGACCTCCGCTCGCACGACATCGCGGGCGAGAAGATCGCCGAACTGCTGCGGCTCTTCCCGGAAATTCGCACCGAGGGCGGCAAGCTCGACTTCGACCGGCTCAAGCTCGCCCTTGGCGAGACCGTGGATGTGGGCAAGGAACGCTACGGCATGAACTGGCCGGGCAAGGCCGATTGCTTCAAGACCATCCAGACGCCAAGCGTCGCCACGCTGCGCCCGTGTCCGGAGGAGAGCGTCAACTTCGAGACCAGCGAGAACCTCATCATCGAGGGCGACAACCTGGAGGTGCTCAAGCTCTTGCAGAAGTCGTATCTCGGCAAGGTGAAGATGATCTACATCGACCCGCCGTACAACACCGGCAACGACTTCATCTATCCGGACGACTACGCCGAGTCGCTCCGCACGTACCTTGAATACACCGGCCAGGTCGATGCCGAGGGCAAGAAGGTCGGAACGAACACCGACACAGACGGTCGGTTCCACTCGAAATGGCTCACGATGCTGTACCCGAGACTCTATCTTGCGCGCAATCTTTTGCACAATGATGGAGCGATTTTTGTGAGCATCGACGAGCGCGAGTTCTGCGGCTTGCGCCTGCTGATGAATGAGGTCTTTGGTGAAGAGTGTTTCGTCGCTGCCATTACCGTGCTCTGCAACCCGAAGGGCAGGTCACAGGACAAGTACTTCGCAACAAACCATGAATACGTCGTGGTGTACAGCAAACAACCGCTGCCCAAGGGCGCCTTCGCCATCGAAAAGGACGAGGATCAGGTCGCACAGGAGTACACCGAAGAGGACGACGGCGGACGATACCGCCTGCTTGAACTTCGCAACACACACCGCGAGTTCGGGAAGCACAATCGTCGGAATCTCTACTACCCGTTCTATGTCGATCCCGAAGGAACCGTCTCGCTGACCCCCGATGAAGGAATGACCAAAGTTCTGCCGGATTGGGATGACGGATTCGAGGGTTGCTGGACTTGGGATCGCGACAAGGCGGCCAAGGACATTGAGTTCCTTGTCGGACAGGAAGTAAAGGGCCGCTGGAAAATCTATAGGAAAAGCTACGCGAGTGGTGCCGAGCGGATGCTCAAGACCGTGTTCCTCGACAAGAAGTACTACACCGAGCGCGGCCAAAAGGCGTTCAACCAGCTCTTCGCCACCAAAGCAAAAATCTTCCAGTCGCCAAAGTCTCCATACCTGCTGGCCGACCTCATGCGGACATGCACGAGTGGTGACGACATCATTCTTGACTTTTTCGCTGGTTCTGGAACCACGGCTCATGCCGTGTGCATGCTGAATGCTGACGAGAATACCAATCGACGATTCATACTTGCCCAATTGCCCGAACCGTGCGATCCGCAATCCGTCGCTGGCAAGGCCGGTCATGCAACCATCGCTGACATAGCGAAGGGCCGAGTGCGCCGCTTGATCGCTGCCATGACCGATACCAAAGCAGGCCAGTTGGCTTTTGACGGTAGCGTGGGAAAAGTTCCGGGCTTCCGCGTCTACAGGCTCGCCGAATCGAACTTCACGGAATGGGATGCACGCATCCTGCACGACGCCGACGTGCTGGAGAAACAGCTTGAGCTTCACGTCGAGCACATCCGCAACGGCCGGTCCCCAGACGACATCCTGTACGAACTCTTGCTCAAAAGCGGCTTCCCGCTGACGACGCCGGTTGAGAAGAAGACGCTCGCCGGCAAGAGCGTCCACTCCGTCGCCGGCGGCGCGCTCGTGATTTGCCTGGAGCAGGCCCTCACGCTCGAACTGATCCGCGCAATCGCCGACGCCAAGCCCGAGCGCGTCGTCTGCCTGGATGCGAGCTTCGCCGCCAACGACCAGTTGAAGGCCAACGCCGTCCAGACGTTCAAGACCAAGGGCGTCACCAGCTTCAAGACGGTGTAGGAGGGGCGCGTTGATAATGGCACGAGAGCAACCCAAATTCGACCTTCCAGGCCGCGTGGATGCATATCTTGCGACTCTGAATAGGCTGTACGAGCGCGCCAATGAGCCGCTATTGCGCGAGATCGTCGTAAACGGTGTCCTCTCCATTCATGAGGGCTGGGACTATGACAACTGGGATGGCGGCACGTACGGCCATGCCGTCACTCTTGCCGTTCCCGAGGACATTTTCCTGCGCCTCATCGATACGAAAGACGAGGCTCAGTCGCGGATCGCGTCAGACCTGAACAAGCTCGACAACACCCGGAATGAGCATGTGAGCCAGGTGTTCATCGAGATGAGCACCGCTGAGCAGGATCGATGGCGGGAGGAGTCGGGGGTCTATCGGCCGCCGATGGCTTCACACTCTGTGCCAGCAGACGCGCTCAAGCGCATTTGGGGGCCGTATCACGTGCGCGTATTTCTGAGCCACAAGGCGACCGTCAAGGTTGAGACCTCTCAATTGAAGCAATCACTTGCCCAATGCGGGATCGGCGCCTTCGTAGCGCATGAGGACATCGAGCCGACTCAGGAATGGCAAAAAGAGATTGAGCGAGCGCTATTCAGCATGGATGCCCTCGTAGCCCTGTTGTCCGCCGATTTCCACGACAGCAACTGGACCGATCAGGAGGTGGGAGTCGCAATCGGCCGCGGCGTTCCCCTCATCGCCGTAAGACTTGGCTTGGACCCGTACGGACTCATGGGAAAGGGACAAGGACTTGGCGGCTGTTCCTGGAAGGAGACCGACGCGATTGCGCTGAAGGTGTTCGATTTGCTCGGCAAGCGACTCTCGGACCAATCGCGTTTGTTCGAGTGCGCCATTGCTGCCTATTCTCAATCGCGTAGTTGGGCAGAATCGGCATGGAGTATCAAGCACCTGCTGGCAACGTTTCACGATCTTTCCGCAAGTCAGGTTGATCGGCTGCTCGCCGCATATCGCGCGAATCCCCAGAACAAATACTCGTTCGATGGAATGGACTTGCTACGTCCGCTCCTGAAGCAATGGACTGGGAAAAATTGGATCGTAAGCGAAAACGAGCTGGTATTGCCGCAGCCAACCGAGACGGAGGTTCCATTCTGATGCCCAGCCACGAGAACTACTGCAAATGAAACTGCAATTCGACGCCAACCAGCCCTTTCAACGTGACGCGATTGCCGCGTTGACCGAAGTGTTCGACGGCCAGCCTCAGGGCGCGCCGGAATACGCGGTCATCAATATGGGAGATTGGGGCGCGGCCGGCGACCTGCTTGCCGGCCAGGAGCGGACCGAGCTTGGCGTCGGCAACCAGATGCTGCTGTCGGCCGACAAACTGCTTGCCAATGTCCGCGCCATCCAGGCGAAGAACGACATCGAGACTGCCGACCCAGCCGCGGCGTTGGAGGCGTGGGAATTGTTTGACGGACCGGCAAACGCTGCCCGGACCTGCCCGCACTTCTCCGTCGAGATGGAAACCGGCACCGGCAAGACGTATGTCTATCTGCGCACGATCTTCGAGCTCTCCCGGAGATACGGCTTTCAGAAGTTCATCATCGTCGTGCCGAGCGTGGCCATCCGCGAGGGCGTGCTGAAGAACATCGAGATCACGGCCGAACACTTCCGGGCGATCTACAACAACATGCCGTTCGAGCATTTCGTCTACGACGCCAAGAAAGTCAATCGGTTGCGCCAATTCGCTATCAGCAACACGCTCCAAATCCTCGTCATCAACATCGACGCCTTCCGCAAGAACTTCACCGGCACCGAGGCCGAGCAGCGAAGCAACGTCATCTACAAGGAGAGCGACCGGCTCTCCGGCCGGCAGCCCATCGAGTTCGTTCAGGCAGCGAGGCCCATCGTCATCATCGACGAGCCGCAGAGCGTCGATTCGACGGAAAAGGCACAGGAAGCCATCCGAGCGCTGAATCCGCTTTGCACGCTCCGGTACTCGGCCACGCACCGCAATCCATATAACCTTGTATACAGGCTGGACCCGGTCCGGGCATTCGAGCTTCGGCTCGTCAAGCAGATCGTCGTAGGTAGCGCCGTCGCCGACGGCGGCGCCAACGATGCCTTCGTCCGCGTCGAGAAGATTGACTACAAGACCGGCATCAAAGCCAAGCTCCGTATCCACGTCCAGTCATCAGACGGCCCGAAGGAAAAATCCGTCACGGTGAAGAATGGGGCCGACCTATACGCCGTCTCCGAGGAACGTGCCGCCTACCGCCAGGGATTCGAGATTGCCGAGATCAACGCCGAGCCGGACAACGAGTACATCCGTTTCACCAGCGGCCGCGTGATGAAGCTGGGGGAAGAATCCGGCGGGATGCGCGACGACGTGTGGCGGGCGCAGATCAAGCACACGGTCAAAAAGCACCTGGAGAAGGAGCTTCAACTTCGCGAGCGGGGCATCAAGGTGTTGAGTCTTTTTTTCATCGACCGCGTTGCCAACTACCGCGATTACAACGGCGGTGGGCAGCCCGTGAAGGGCAAATTCGCTGAGGCGTTTGAAGCAGCACTCGCCGAATTCGCCAAGGACGACCGCTACAAGGGTCTGCCGCTCTTCAAGCATCCCATCGAGAAACTCCACGACGGCTATTTCGCACAGGACAAGAAGGGCGTGCTCAAGGACACCCGCGGCGACACGCAGGCGGACGACGAGGTCTACAACTTGATTATGAAGGACAAAGAACGCCTGCTCGCCGAAGAAGAGGCACTGCGGTTCATTTTCAGCCACTCGGCGCTGCGCGAGGGCTGGGACAATCCGAACGTCTTTCAGATTTGCACGCTCAATGAAACCCGCTCGGCGCTCAAGAAGCGGCAGGAGATCGGCCGCGGGCTACGCCTGCCCGTTAACCAACACGGCCAACGGGTCTTCGACGATTCGATCAACAAGCTGTTCGTCATGGCCAACGAGAGTTACGAGGACTTCGCCAAGGCGCTTCAGATCGAGTACGAAGAGGATTGCGGCGTTACGTTCGGCAAGGTGCCGATTACGGCCATCGCTCGCCTAACGAAGGTCATTGACGGCGAGGAAAACCCGATTGGCCGCGAGGCGGCCGACGCCATCAAGACGGCGCTTGTCGGCCAGAAGATGATCGACGCCGAAGGGCGCTTGCAGCCGGCGTTCGACCCCAAGCGGCCGGACTTCAAGATCGAGCTGCCCGCGCCGCATCGTGAGCTTGTCCCGGCCGTGGTGGACTTGCTCGCGAGCTACCAGATTGAGCGGCACATCCGCCAGGAGAAGCAGGAAGGCGCCAACCGGCTCCGCAAGGAAGTCGCACTCAGCCCGGAATTCAAGGCGTTGTGGGATCGAATTAAGCCCAAGACGATGTACCGTGTCGAGTTTAGGACCGACGAGCTTGTCCAGGCGTGCGTCGCCGGCATCAAGAAGATGCCCAAGATCGAGGCGGCGCGGATTCGCGTGACTGCCGGCCAGGTCGGCGTCGTTCGCGGCGGCGTCACCGCCACCGCCATCAGCGCCGCCGAGGAGCAGGTCGCGTTCGGCAACCGCCCCGTGCCTGACGTGCTCGCCTACCTCCAGAACGAAACGGAACTAACGCGATCGACGCTTGTCCGGATTCTCAAGGAGTCCGGCCGGCTTGCTGAATTCTTTACAGACCCGCAGCGATTCATGGACGCCGTTGCCGCGATCATCAAGCACGAGCTTCACCGCCTGCTTGTGGACGGCATCAAGTACGAGAAGATCGGTGGGCAGGGGCCGGACGCCGAATGGGAAATGCTGCTGTTCAAGAACGAGGAGCTAATCAACTACCTCACCGCTCTCCAGGTGCAGCACTCGGTGTACGAGTACGTCGTCTATGACTCGGAAGTCGAACGCGAATTCGCCCGCAAGTTAGACCAACGCGAAGACATCAAGGTCTTCGTGAAGCTCCCCAACTGGTTCGAGATCGACACGCCCGTCGGCAAGTACAATCCCGATTGGGCCATCGTGAAACACGACGGCCAGGCGCTTTACCTAGTCCGCGAAACCAAGGGCACGAAGGACTTCCTGAAACTCCGCACCAGCGAGGCTGACAAGGTCCGCTGCGGGCAAAAGCACTTCGAGACGCTGGGTGTGCCGTTCAACGTCGTTGTATCGGCGGACGAGGTTTGACCACAAGATGCCCGCACACTTCCTCGACGAACTTGCAGTTGCGCCGACCGCCGCATTCAACGGAGCACTGCGCCAACTCGGCAGCGCTTTTGCGAATCGGGTCGGACCAATCGTTGAGTACGAGTTATTCCGCCGTCACAATCGCCCGGAACTCCCGACGCTAACCGAGCACTCCGATTCACTCATCGTCGGGCAAATCTCCAGGTTGCTGGACGGCCAAGCGCCTGACTCTCCCAACCTCAGTTTGCAGACAATCAACGCCGATGCAATCGCGATTCCGGCGTCGCTTGGAGCCGTCACGGCTTGGACCGCGTTTGTGAAGCGAGCCGAGGCAACGGCCCGCGCTGTCGGCTTCGCGGATTCAGTCGCCGCAGGACTTGCGGGCGCGATCCGAGAACTGGCCGACAACATCGTCCAGCACAGCGAGGCGCCGACCTCCGGCATCGCCGCCTTCGCTCGGACCGACGATCGCTTTGAGTACGTTGTCGCCGACTCTGGCATCGGGATGTTGGCGAGTCTCCGGCGTGCGGCGGAATTCCGATCTCTTCGTGACGACATGGAGGCGCTTCCGCTCGCCGTAACGCCCGGCGTTTCCCGACATGGCCGCGGCATCGGCTACGGGTATGGCTACCGCGCCGTGTTTCTGCCTCTCCGAGCCGCCCACGGCGCGGTTCGGCTCCGATCTGGCGAGGCTGTCCTTGAGATGGGCGGATTCGGCCCACGTCCAGATCAGGGCACCTGTTCTCAACGGCCCTACCACCAAGGGGTAGCGGTATCAGTCGAAATCTCCCCAACCGCCAGCGGAGGGGGTTGACACCCGGCTGCGGGGTGTTATAGTTCAGATGTTCATATGAACGTCTGTTCCACCATCCCGGTTGCCGAACTTGCCCGCTCGACCGACTTGGCCGGGGCAGCGGATGGTACGGTTTGGTTTCAAGCCGCCCGCCTGCGCCTCGACACGGCGGAACCCGGACTTCATGCCCTTGATTTCGCTTCGGTTCGATTGGCCACCGTGAGTTGGCTTCGTGAGGGGCCGCTCACCCTTCGGAAATACGCCGCAGCCATGCGGCCGGACATCCTCTTTATCGTCGCCAATCTATCCCCGTTGGTCTGCGAGGAACTCGAAGTCGCAATTGAGGCCACCGGCGCCATCATGATCCGGGCGGACCTCTCGTCCGATTTTCGAGTTCGTAACCCCGTCCTGATGGGCCGGCTCGATCCCGCGCTCAGCGAAACCCTGCGCGTTGTCGAAGGCCAGATCGAGTTTGATGCATCATTCGTTTCACGAGCGCTGCCCGGCGTCGGTCCTTCCGCCGCCAACAACCGGCTTGCCGCACTCGAAACAAAGGGAATCCTGAGATCAGAACGCCGCGGCCGCACTCGCGTTTACCGACCGCTGCTGGAGGACATTCGCTATGGGTACCGAGATGATCGCGAAGGCGACCGACAGCTTCGAGCGAAAGCAGCGGAGATGCCTGGACCTACTTGACGAGCCTACGCTCTTCACCGGCACGCCGCAGTTGTCCATCGCCGTTGTCGCCACGCCGGACAACGGCCACGCCTTCGCCGCCGGCGAAGACTGCCGCCTCACGCTCGACAGCGACTCACGCTTGCTTGTCGTGCAGGGCGTGTCTGTTGTCGGGCACGTGGAGAATCCGCCCTCTAGCGTCATCGACATGATGCGCGGACCGTGTCCGAGCGCCTTCGGCCAGGTGAACAAGCTGTTCACGCTCACGGGTAAGGCAGAAATCCAGTTGGAGTAGTCATGAATCAGCCGCAACAGACCACGCCTTTGACTGTGGGCGGGAAGCTGGCCGACCCGTCACTTTGGCATCAGCCTGGCCAGGAGGTCAAACTCGGCTGCACTAGGTGCCCCGAGTTGCCGCAATGCGGCGGATTGGCCATCGCGGCGCCGGCCTTCAACTGCATGGACCTGTGCTGCGATAATCCGAAGGCGTGCCGCCGATATGTCTGCCCGAAACAGCGGCGCTACAGCAAACTGGTCAACGAGGCTGGCGGGTTTGACCTTCGCCCCTACAAGGGCCGCGTCGCGCCAATGCTCACAATCCCTGACTACGTCCCTTGCGTTCTCGACATTGGCGATCTTGCTGGTCCATTGCCGCTCCCTGTCGTTGCCGTCTCTTTGTACGCACTCATCGACAGCAAGACTGGCCTTCCTCGCTATCACTCTCGCCAAGAGTTGCTCGCGCGGTTTAGGGTTGACCCAGAAGCACGCATCGTCATCACCGCAACCGGAAAGGACCGCGATGTCGAGCGGTTCTGGCATGTGTTTCGGGCGAAAAAGACAGCGGAGTCGCTCCGCCGGCTCCGCCCGGCCCTGATCGCGACCCCCAACTTCTCCATGCACGCGGATACGGTTCGGCATGACAACCTGGTGAGCATGTCGCGCATCGCCTCGTGCTTTGAGGAGTTCGCGGCCGCTGGGCTTCCCACGGCGGTGCATGTAAACGGACGAGCTCCGCATGATTTCCGTCGGTGGCTTGAGTACCTGAACGCCTCGCCGGCCATTTACTCGGTGTCCTACGAGATGGGCACGATGGGCAGATCGGCTCCGCGACGCGCGTGGCACGCCCAACAACTCGTGATGCTTGCACGCTCGGTTCAGCGTCCCCTCACCTTGCTGCTGCGCGGAGGGTTCCAGCATATTCCTGAGCTTTCCGGCGCATTCGCTCGGGTCATCGCTTTGGACACTTCTGCCAACATGAAAGCGAAGATGCGTCAGAGTGCGCGGCGTGTCTCAGGGCGGCTTTCCTGGACCCCGAATCCCACGCCGATAGGTCAACCGATCGACGAACTGTTGATCCACAACATCCGCGTGTGCGGCCGATCCGTGCGCCGGACTCTTCGTCTTCCACTGGCGGGCCAGGCCACCGGCCATTCGTCTGTTGGCGTCTCCGCTGCCTTTCTAAACTAACCGGGTTGATGGAGCGGGAGACGCGGCCCCTCTCCCGGTCCAAACCTCGCCCTCTACCCCCTTCCGACCAGATCTCTTTCAGGCAATGCAGATAGACGGCAACCGCCGTGACGCGGGTGAGCGGCCGTGACCTGTCGTCATTGCCTCCGCCTCTGAGCCGTAACGATATTGCCGTCTTCGTCAATCGTGATTCGCGGCGTCGAACGCAGCGGAATCGGTAGGTGATATCGCGTGTGTTTTCTCTCGCCGGTACGGGTGAGGGCGCCGCGCTCCACCAGGTCGGCGAGGTCGCGCGTGGCCGTTGCCGCCGACGCCTTTGATATCTTCGTGTAGTTGCCGGCGCTCAGGCCGCCCTTGAATCCTTCGGGTCCCTCCCGCAGCATCCGCAGCAGCACGGCCAGTTGGCGTGCATTCAGCTCGTTGCGGAAGCGATCAAGCAGCTTTGCCTTGTCCAGAACGAATTCGACGTTGGCCAACGTGCGCTGCTGCGCTTCCAGCGCAATACCGGCAAACCACGCTAACCAGCGTGTGATTTCGTTGCACTTGTTCGCCGCCTCCAGGGTGTCGTAGTACTCCTTGCGATGTGCAAGTATCGTCGCGGCGAGGGCGGTCAGCGACGGCTGGCCCAAGCCTTGGGCGAGCACCTTTTCCGCAATCGACCGGCCAATACGCCCGTTTCCATCCTCGAACGGATGGACGCTCTCGAAATAGAGATGGGCGATACCGGCCCGCGTGAGGACGGGCAGTGGCGTCTTGCCTTTGGCAGCCGCTTCGTTGAACCACGTCAGGAATCGGCGCATTTCCTTCGAGACGCGGCCGGACGGCGGCGCCTCGAAATGGATCGTCGGTTCGTACACCGCGCCGGACACGACCTGCATCGGCTCGGCGTGCGTTCGATAACGACCGATGTCGTGAAGGTCGGTCCGCCCCTTCGCGACCATCTTGTGCCAGGCAAACAGCGTCCGCTCGTCCAGCGGCTTGGCATGATGCCGGAACAGGTCCACCATCATTTCGCTGATGCCCTGTTCGGCGGGCTGTACGCGGCGGTGGTCCGCCGCAAGCCCCAACTGGCGGCGAATCGACGATTGAACACTGTCACGGTTGAGGAGTTCGCCTTCGATTTCCGAGGTCGTCAACGCCTCGTTGCTCATCGCCTCGACGACAATCTGGTCGCGGTCCTCCGCGGCCAGGTGCTTGACCGTGCCGAGAAACTGCCCGCCACCCAGGAGGAACCGTTCCTCCGCTTTGGCCAGGCGGGATTCATCCCAGGTGAACTTGGGCCAATCAGTCTGTTGCCAGTTCCAACGCATGAGCGATAGGTGTCCTTTCTATCGCTCACAGTATCGTCATTATTGATTGATAGCAACAGCTTTCTATCGCTCACGATTGAGCAGTTTCTGAGGGCGATGCGAGATTGCCAGTTCGGCGAGCTGGACATCGTGAGTTCGCCAAAATCCTCTACCGTATTACTACCGTTTTTAGCTTTCGATACCGCGTTTTCTCGCGAAAAAACGCGATGCCGTGCGAAGGATTGCGAAACGCGAATCTGATCGCTAAGCTGCTGAGAGAAAAGAACTTTCGGGATATCCGCCACGGAATTTCCGGGGTTTTCCCAAGCTGGACGTCGAGGGTTCGAATCCCTTCGCCCGCTTTTGGATGTAACTCATTTAGACGCACTAGCTTACATGCTCGTGCGTTTTCATTTGGAAAGCCGTAGCGGCCGATAAAAACGGCTTTCCCGGAAAAGTGGGTCAGAAGTGGGTCAGTCCCAAACCGCGTCGCTCGCGCGTACTGCAACTGCGCGGCAGCGAGCGACAAGAGTGGGTCAGTCAGGATCACTTCAAAACCTCGTCAAGCGCGCGACGCGCCTGTTCGACCAATTCCTCACGCACTTGCAGATAGTGCTTGCGCGTCGTCCGGATGTCCGAGTGACCCGCGAGTTCTTGCACGACGTGCAAAGGCACGGCACCGGCAAGGTTCGTGCAGTAGCTCTTCCGCAGATCATGGAACGTGCATTTCGGAACGCCGGCCCGCCTGCGAATCGCCTGAAAGTCCCGCGTAAAGTTCTGCCGCTTCACACGGTCTCCGGTCGCCGGTCCCTTGCTGTTGACAAAAACGTAACGCTGTCCGTCAGCAGCCGCGAGCTGCGCTTCCGTCAGCACGTTCGCCGCGTTGGCCGGAATCGGTACGATGCGGAGATCCTTGTCCTTCGGCGTCCAGGATTCGCCGGCGCCATGGGCCGGCTTGCGAACGACACGAAGCTGCTGTCGCTCGAAATCGACGTCACCCCACGTGAGATGCAGGATTTCGCCGAGACGAAGACCGCAGCAGTAGGCCAACGCGATCATGCCGCGCCACCGCAGCGACGGAGCTGCGGTGACGAAGGCACGAAAGTGCTCGGGCGACACGTACTGCCAGCCCGCGTCGCCCACCTTCTCCTGCCGAATCCCTGCGAAGGGGTTCGACCGGATAAGCTCGCAGTCGAGTGCCTCGCGGAAGATTCGCCGCGATTCGCGGATGA
This sequence comes from Phycisphaerae bacterium RAS1, assembly GCA_007859745.1. Lineage (NCBI taxonomy): Bacteria > Pseudomonadati > Planctomycetota > Phycisphaerae > Phycisphaerae bacterium RAS1. Next base: position 1,069,923 of record SMLU01000001.1, read on the forward strand.
GCTTGTTCACCGTCGCGGGGGCGGGCACCGGTTCATCGTCCGGCCGCTGTCGAAACGCGCTGATGAACCGGCGGGCTTCGAGCGGTGTGATTCGATCGATGCGCCGGTCGGCGCCGAAGAACTCCCGTAGCCGTCGAAGCGTCCGCTCATGTTCTTCTAGCGAGCGTGAGGACAGGTCGCCGCGGAGCTTCAGATACATCTTCTCGAACTCCTTGAGGATTGTCGGCGGCGGCGCATCACCACGGCCATCGCGGACGGCGGCCTGTTTCGATTCTGCGAAGCGTTCAGCCTCCTTTCTGGTCTCGAAGCTCTTGCTGTAACGAGCTCCGTCCGTACCGAACCAACGCGCCGCCCAGCGGCACGGCCGATTCTTTGGCCATTCCGAGCGCGGAAGTGGACTGCCGTTGGCATCGGTGGGGATTGCGCCATGGTACTTTCGGTAAACTCCTACTCTTTCAGTCGCCATGCTTACCTCCTGGCCCTGCGGGCCCGGTGGCAGCCACGGACGACTGACCCAACGATCAGTTTACCGCAGAGGGGCGCTTGGCGTGAGATCATTCACTGCTCCGTCTTCAACTCCATGAACCGATCGAGTTCCGCACGCCGGTACCAAACGCGGCGCGCGAATTTCGTCGCCTTGAGCTGTCGCTTGTCGCGCCAGTAATTCAGCGTGCGGACGGCTGAGGCTGGGGTGTGTGCGTCAATTTCGTCGAGCCTCAGGTACTGCGCAGCCTCGATCGGCGTCAGCAACTCGCCGAAGGCGGCTGGTCGCGCCGGCCAGACGCGCAAATCACTCGAATTTGATAGCGATTCAGGGAGTCGAGTTTCGCTCTGCACGATCGCACTCCGTCCGCCGGCAAGTCGCCAACCAAAAAATCCGCTTAGCCGAATATCGGCCTCGTGATCCGCAAGCCGACGAGCTGCTGGAGCCGCTTGCGCAGTTCGATCCGGGTGGGGAACTCGCGGGCCAGCGTCGGCGTGTGCTCTTCGATCAACTCGGCGACCCGGCGATGGTTTCGGCGAGTCAACGAGACTGAGTGGCACGACAAGTCGGAGTAGCTGCGTCCCTCCGACAAAAGCAGCGCAACCGTGATGGCGAGCAACTCCGCTTCCAACGGAGGCGGAGTTGGTTCATCGCTCTGTGCGAGGGGCGTCGCGGTCAGGTCATATTCGATCACGTTCAGGCCTCCATCCCCTTGGTCGCACGGCTTCGAACGACGCTAGCAGATTTCGCAATGCCATTCGCATGTGTGCATTACTGCTAACACCAACGCGCAAAAACACCTACTCGTTTCGCGCCCCGCGCCCGGTGCGCTCATCTGGCGGCGATCCTCGGTCAAAAACGGAGATGGCCGAAGGCGACGCCCATGCGTAATAGAAGCGGGCCGGCAGCAGCGGACGTTGATGGTCCGTCGTCAGTCGAAGGCCACGGGCACGAATCAACGCCGCGATACGCGACACGCCAAATCGCCGACACACTTCGGGGACCACGAGCGCCTTCCAGAGATCCTCTGATTTCTGCGTCGGCATCATGAGTTCGGACAGGCACCACTGAGGATCCAGCTTGGCGTCCTCGGCAATCCGCACCAGCTCGCGCTCCAGGTGCGGAATCGGCATCAGAAATGCAGCAGCGAACCGGTCGGCGTTGCGTTCGATTCGTTGCGATGATGCGAATCCCGGTTCATCGGTTTCCTGGAACGCGTCTGCGACCTTGGCGTGGAGCACGAAATGCCCGAGTTCATGGGCGCACGTGAAGCGGAACCGCCCTTCGTTCTGCAACGCCTTGTCGGAAATCAGGATTTCGCGGTCCTTGATGAACGCGGCGCCGAGAACCTGCGGACCGAGGTGCGAAAGGTCTTCGATGCCGAAGCGAATGTCGAGCGCCCGCTCGATCCAGTCCTCAATGGGAATAGGCAACGGCGTTTTTTTCAGGCCGAGCTTGTGCCGGCAATACGCGAGGCATCGACGCGCCTTGCGTTCGACGATACGCAAGCCGGAACTCGGTTCAAACAGTTTGCCGTATTGGAACGCGCGCATGTTTCAGTCGCCCGCTTTCCGCTTCTTGTTGCCCGCCAGGCGGCGTGCCTGTTGAATGACGGAGTCCCACTGGTCAGACGTGAGATTGCGGGCCTCGCGCAGGAACGCCGGAACCTTCTCCGCCGCCAACGCATCCTGGGTTGCGATTTCCTCGACGATCGGCTGGGCCTTGCCCCACCCGGCCCGCAACTGCGACTCGTCGATGTCGTAAAGCTGTACGATCCTGAGCAGGAGTTCTTCGGACGGATTGCGCCGTCCGCACTCGATGTCGGTGAGGTGCGGCGGCGTGATGTCGAGCAACCGGGCCATCTCGCGCAGGCCCTTTTTCAGAACCGCGATGCGGCGCTGCCGGAGCACGTCGCCGATGGGCCCGTCCGATGGTCGATTCTTGGCCAAGTCAGCCTCCGATCCGCAGTGTATGCACATATGCTAACGGCCCGCCCGCCGAAGTCAAGGGCCATGGTTTCACAGCCGGCGGCGGGTTTGGCTCGCATCTGACACGATCTGACCGCACGCTGAAACTGAGCCGCCGCAGTGAACGGCACGGGAACCAGTCGCGGGGCAGGTGACGCGCGGCGTTCGGCCGCGGGAACTGGTACCGGTGGGTTCCGCTACCCCGCGACGGAAAAAGCTCGCGGAAAACCGTGACTTGCGCTTTCCATTGCGCTATTCTGGCCGCGTGAAACAGCGTTTCATAATCGTCAGAATCACGTGAACGCGTGGCCTGGCGTCTGAATCGTGGGATCGGACAACCGGTAAACCTGTCCACCAAACAGGCTAAGGAGGCGGACTTCATCACCCGCCATGTTCGAGTGCTCGTAGCGCTGGATGCCAGGAGACTGGCTCGTCCAGTGCGAGGGAGGCTCGGCTGAGTAATCCCAAGCTTTTGGAGTAATCCAGCCGTTCGATCCCATACACATCATGGGCGAGTCGCTTCGCACCTGGCCGCGCCGTGGTTCGCCACGGGGCAAGGCCTCGGCCGAAGCGTCCGCCTCGTTCTTTGCATATGAAAACTGGGCGACCGGGACAGACTTGTGCTTTTGCGCGAGCCGGATCAGCCAAAGTGGGTGATGTCGCCATTGGCGGCTAATCCCCCTGCGGGGTTCGGGACCGTCCGACGCACGCGAGTGCGGCAGCGGCCCGTTCAACGTTTGCCCGGGCAGGGAGCTTGTTTGCGGCGACGCAAACGACCGGCGCGATGATAAGCGTCGGCATTCCGCATCAAACGGCGGATGGTGAAAAGCTCAACTGCGAAAGGCGGGAAACCGCTTCTGGGTGAGATCGATCGGAGACGTGCCGAACTGCGATAGAAAGACCTTCGCTGACGGGTAAGGGGAGCTTCTAGATTCGTACCCCGAAATCGTCTGCCATCCGGCGGGCGAAACGATGTCAACGGCGGAAGCCGTCGGCGTACAGCGATGCGAGCAACGTGTGCGGGAGAGACGCACGCGGAGCTTCCAGGTCAAGCGACGTGAACGATCGATTGGAGACTGGTTCTAACCGGGGAAGGGCTCTGGCAGCCGGGGTGATGCCCGGTGCCCGCTCATCGAGCGGGTGCTTCAAACGCCGGAGTCTGGGAGCGGGGCCTGAGTAGGAGCACGCGGAAGCGTGGCGGCAAAGCGGCAAGGCAGTCGCGATGCCGTTCGAGTGCTACGGGTGGTGCCGGGCATATATCGACGACGAAAGGGCCGACGAGCATTTCCCATGTTTGCAGACGTGTCGATGCGGCGCCGGGGCAGGGTTGACCTGCCCCGGCCCGTTTCGGCGGGTCGGAAGACAGCCAATGCGGTCAAACGAGGACCGTCGGAAGACGGCCGTCGTTTGGCAGCGGAATGACGATGCACAGGCGGGGTGTACCCGCGGGTGTATCGAGGTTGCGTGGCCGCAACCGCTATGTATTGGGCAACTGCAATGAATGAATCTAGCCGCATGGTGCGGATGGATGCCGATCGCACGATGCGACCCGATGGGCTGACGGCGACGCCGACAGCAAGCATCGGGTCGCGAAGGCGGGGAAGCGACGGCGTTCGGCTGGCGCCGATGCGGTGAAAGATTCCGAAGGGGCAGTGTGTTCAAGGCGTAGCGGTGAGCGGCCGGGTTCTCATGGAAGGAGGTGGTTTTGCACGCTGAGCCAGGATGCGCGGGGCGACCTGCGGGGCACGGCGTGGGAGAGGATGTGGTTTCGAGCGAAAGGAGGTGATTCGCATGGGTTGGTGGCGCACGAGGAGCGGCAGCGTCATCGGCGACAGACCAGCCGACATCATCGAAGAGTTCGATGAACGATGTTGGCCGGAGCCGATGAGCATTCCGCCGGACGTGCGGGCACGCATCACGGCGTGTTATTGGGAGGATTTCGACCGGGAGCCGACTGAGCAGGAACTCCGCGAACTACTGGAGTTCTGCGGGCCGGGTCCGGAGAGGGATTGAAGCTCGAACGAAAGGAGGTTCAAAAAAGGCTTCGCGGGTTGTGCCACAACAACCCGCTCATTTGAAGGGGAGGAAGGATTCGCATGGAGTATCGGTGCGTCACAACGTCAGTCGAGGGATTCGTTCAGCAGCTCGCCGTCGCGTACATCACGCACGGCTACTGGTTCTATGTCGCCGGGGACATTCCGGAGAATAAGGATCCGGTCGGCGTCGATGCGAAGCTCATCGATCGGTACGGCATCGCGATCACGAAGTGGGCGCGCTGCCGGCGCAAGAAACAGGGTCTGGCGAACATGCAGTATCTGCGGCACGAGCGGTTCTTCGTGCTGCTGGCAACGAAGGGCCAGCACGAGTTCTTCGAGCGCGAACGCCTTTCGGTTCGCGACGTGCGTCGCGTGCCGATCAAATTCACAGGATATTGTATCGGCTGTCGGAAAGGGCGCGACGGGAGGTGGCACGCGGCCGTCCGTGTCGAAACCAGAACCTATGCGGATATGCGCGCCTTTGTTTTCGGTGCGGCCATGCTCGCGGGCGATCACATATTCGCTCGGGCGCTACGAGAGTTATCGTTTGAACCTTACGCCGGGGTCCGTCGCCAATTGCTGACCGCTCTCCGCAAGGGAAACCGTGCGCGGAAGATTGCAGGGCGCGCGCCGCTGTCGCACGAGGTGTTGCAGCTTCGTCGCCGCCCAACTCAACCGTTCAGCACACAATGCGGCGCGCCTAGCGCGGAACCGGAGGTTTTCGAGCTTCCCATGTGGCGACGAGAAACGTCGTGACGGTGCCGGCGAGATTCAACGCGAGTTCGGCGTGACGCGGCGCGGCACGAACAGAGGCTCTCCCCTTGCCGTGCGCGTCGCTCAAGCGATTCCTCATCGCGCCCAGTCCTTCCACCGCCGCGGTGCAGCCGCCCAGAATCTGCTTGAAGACTTGTTCCGTGTGTTGGCTTGGCGCGAGGGTCAGCTTCTCCGATGTGAGTCGGTAGAGTTTGGGAAGGTCCGCGTCGTCTGGGTAGGTCACGCCGTAATCGTCGAGAATGTGCTTGCAGACGGTCTCGATCAACATTCGAGCCGCGGTGAGCGCGCCGTCGGTGTCGCCGGTGCGACATCGCTCCAATGCCTTGTGCCACGCATCATGAATATGCGGGAGGTCTACGTGGGCGAGCGCGGCCGTTCCATGATCCTCGACTGGCGACACAGCGCCACGTTCCAACCAGCTCAGCAGTTTGTCGAATTCGGCGCGCAGAAACTCGCGTCGCTCATGATAGCTGGCAAACTTGGGCTTTATGAAGCCCCAGAACTCGTCGAGCGTGCGACAAGTATGTACGAACCGCGGCACGAAGTCCTTGATCACAGCGTTGCCGATGAGTTCGGCCCGCAGTCTGCGAAAGTCCGCCTCGCTCGTCGCCCCACCGGTCGCGCGCGCGACCAGAATGTTCTTGAGCGTCTCTGCGGAAACAAGTATGGCGGACACATCCATTTCACAACCCGAGAGACCGTTTCGAAAGTGCGACCAGGAGCTGCTTCAGCACCTCGAAGCTGACCGCTCCCGCCTTCTCTCGCACCAGCCGAATGGCCGATTCCCACCGCGTGGGCTCCCGGCAGGCATCCAGAAAATCGTGTCCTTGCCATGTTAGAGCCAAAGGAATCCACGACTCCAGGTCCGTCGCTCCGCCAATCACCTCAACTAGGCGCGCTTGATGCATGATCTTGACGTGATAGCCGACCTCGGCGTCGGAATGGTCGCCCACGTTCAATGGCGCTCCTTCCTGGTCAGCGGACTGCGCCTCGACCCGGATCAGAATCTCACGAACCAGATTCATGTCGCGTTTCATCTTGTGCTCGCCTAGCTGTGACACCTACCAGGGAAGCCAGCCGGCATTGATGCGCCGATAGCCCCATCACGCGATTCGGACGTAGGTTCTTCCCGAGCGCGCCACACAGGTGCCATCTTTGATGATGAACGCCTCAATCCAATGCGTCCCGCGGTACAACGTCGATTCCCACCGGACACGGCCGTCGGTCGACTGACCGGACTCGAACCCGCCTCGAAGGCTGCCGGCATCGAGCGCGGCACGACCGGTGTTCACAACCTGCCAGCGCACTTCATAGGGTTGCGGAACATTCGTCGTCACTTCAAATCGAAGCCCGAACTGTTTTGGTACGGGCCGGCTCGTCAGGTTCCACAGCCGCCGCTGCTGGAGCGGCTCTTTGTGGACAGTCCCTTTGACAGCCGCCTTGAAATAAGCGCGTACCGGCCATTGTGGCGCCTGACAATGACGGTAGTCCGCGAGCTTAGGTACGGCGAGCTCCCGGCTCGACGATGACGCTGCGACAATCGCGCCTGAGCGTGCGGAGGCTTCGCTAAGGAGCGATTCACCAAAAATCGGCCTCAGTGCCGCAGCCACGTCGTCCAATGACATCCCGCGCGCCGCTGTTTCAAGGTCGGCGCGGACTCTCGCGAGCCAGTTGAAGAACTTCGTCGCGCGTTGCGGATGTTCAGCCCAGCGGTCGGCAAAATTCTCCTCCAGGTTCACGGGGTTGGGGACCCAATAAACACCGTCGCGACGTTGGATGAACTTGGGCATTCGATCGACGATTGCGACGAGCGCTTCTTGAAGATCGTCCTGATTCTCGTACGCATGGCCGGCGAGCGTCGTGATGATGATGGACGCCGGTTTGTCGTCCTCGTCTTGCTGAAAGTTGATGTCTCGGTGTCGCTTCAGGATTTGCACGGCGCGTTGCAGGGGCGTTTTAACGCGCCACTCCGGCACATCTTCGATCGATGCCTGAATCGACGCGGCCAGTGCCGCGCGTTTCTGCATGAACCGAATGAGCATCCGCTGCTTGAACCACTCAGCGTAGCCGATCGGGTTGCTGTGCTGCCATAGTCGCAAGTCCTTGTCCGTGATCAGAATGCTGCTCGGACCCCCATCCGGGTCAGGTATCGCTGGCAATACGTCCATGTGAAACGGCGTCGGGTATTGCAACCGCCAACAGCGCTGCTTCTCGCTCAGCTCAGGCGCGTCGTCCTCCGTCTTTTTCGATCGCACGTACTGTCGCAGGTTCGCGCCCGCCTCAGCCTTCAAGTCGTGTTGGGTCGTGCTTTCTTTCTGCAAATCACGCTCATATACCAGGTCGATGTCGTACTCGTCGTTGTCCGTAATCGCCCGAATCATCGTGCCGAGTCGGAATGATCCCTGCGCATACACTTCCGGCTCGCGGCGCCCCTGCGCGTCATCATGCTCGATCAAGAAGGCGCCAAGCTCTTGATACTTCTCAACGGCGTCTTCAAAGAGCTCGTCTGGAATGTCGAGCGTTTCGGCAATCGCATTCAACAAGCCGTTCAGGTCACGATTGAGTTGAATTGTCGTCGGCATTAGGTCGAACCTCCGTCTTTCGGACCCGCCAGAGGAACATACGGCGGCGCCACATGGCTGAGGAACTGCGCTTTGAAGGACGGCGCGAGCACGCGACTTTCATGCGCGGCTTTGGCGATGAGCTGGTCGGCATTCAGTCGGTCGAGCGAAAAGAGCCCCTGTGGGACCTTGGGGTCGATTCGGCAGACCTGCTCCGCGCCCAGAAGATGAAGTGTCTGTTTGTGAACTCCGATACTTTGCCCGCGCATGATCACGTCCACGGCCGCGTTGCGCCACTGCCACAGGCCACCGCGATCGAGGGCGTTTGTGCGGGCGACGACCGCGTCCGTGGTCCCTACGCTGAATACGTGAATGCTCGCGAGCGGGACACTGAGAACGCTCAGTGCTTCGATCACGCCCACCATGGTAGGATTGTTGGCCCAGACACCGCCGTCGATCAATCGCATGTGGTCGACGTCACGAGCAGCCGGGAAGTACGTCGGTGCCGCGCTGGTGGCGAGCGCCACCTTCCACGCCGGAACCTTCCAATCGCGCCGAAGTCGCTCGTGGTGAGGCGTCCTGAAGATGTAAACGTCGTCTTCGCCCAGGTTGTAGGATGGAATCACCAGCCGCTTACGGCTTTGACCGAAGAGTTTGTCGCCGAACGCATCGCGCTCGCGCAGTGCCGACGCGAGCGGAATCTCCGAGAACTTCCGCGTGAAGTAATGAGAGATTGAGCGCAGTCCGAGTCGATTACGAAAAATGCCGCCGCCGTGCCGGGTGTAGAACTGCACGATTTCGCGCGGCCGCATGCCCAAGCCAAGCCCCAAGGCGATGATGCCGCCGGTCGAAGTTCCGACGATCAAATCAAAGTGGTTTGTGACATCGACCTGGAAATCGTCTTCAAGCGACGCCAGCACGGCGGCGGCAAAAAGGCCCTTAATTCCGCCCCCGTCGAACGAGAGGATCTGGAATCGAGAGTCGATCGTCGGCTGGGTTGATGGCTGCATCACACCACGCCTAGCAATTTCCGTTCCATGTTACCCCACGGATGGTATTTCGTCGATTCAGCGCGAACTCTCTAAGCGCCGGGGGATTACCCGATCAGTAACCTAACGGCGTGGCAGGTCGCCGTGTCAAAGTGGCAGGCAACTGAAAGCGTTTTCAGGCAATTGTGGCGTCGGTCTGCGTCGGAGCCAGATGATGCTCACGCATCCAACCCAGCGCAATACGAAGGCGAGTGGGCTCGAAGCGTTTCTTCGATTCGTGCCAGTTTTCGCGGACTTCGGTGATGATGGTGTCGTCGGTGGCGGGGTGGCCGGCGCGGAGGAGGTCGGACCAGGCGGCGAAGAGGGTGGCGACGATTTCGGCGCGTTCGGTGTCGAACTTCTCCATCCAGGCGAGCAGGAAATCCATCTTGGCCTTGCCGGCGCCGAGATACTTCTCCGCCGCGGCGAGCAGTTGAGCGGATTTCGCGCCGGGGTGGTACGTGTGCCGGGTCTTGTCGCCGGCGATGGTTCGTTTGACGAACCAGCCGTTCTTCTGGGCGGCGCTTTCCAGTTTGTAGAGGTACTCGGCGTCTAGTGGGCCGGCGGCGGCGCGCTTGAACTCGCCTTCCAGATCGACGCCGACGTACGCCTCGGCCAGATAGAGGCACTTTTCGAGCTGCACGCGGCCGAAAGTCGGCCGCGCGTGCAGCCGGTCGATGATGTACGCGGCGATGGCGGCACGCCTGAAGTAGATCGTGGCGCTGTGTTTCCGAGCGGGCGCTGGGGCTGCGTCCGTCGTTGTGTGAGCAGGCCGAAAGACCCTTTGGAGTAGCGAAGGGAGCAGGGCCTCAGAATCTCTCGCCGCACGAGCACGAAGTTGTCGCAGCCGCTCGATTCTCTGAAAGAGATGCACGAGCGCTTCCTGTGCTTCGGCAGTCGGCATCGGAACTTGAAGCGCCAGGAAGTGTTCCGGGCGCGTTCGTTCGCGTCTTGCGCCAACGCCGCGAGTGAGCGTGGCCAAATTCTTCATGAACCAAGGTGTGCGAAACATCGCGGCCAGATACTTGGGGACGCCGAAGCCCGGGATGCAGCGAAAAGTGCGATATTCCGGAGAGGCGTACACTCCCACGAATTCCGTTGTGCAAACCGCAATTGCGCCTTCCCAGCCTTTCACTTGGCTGAGAACGACCGCGTCTTGATAAAGGCGATTGAACCGCTTGTAGGTTGTTTCCGAGCCGCGCACGGCCTGCTTCGCGAACATCCCGGCACCGAAGCCGCGCAGACCAATCTGCGGATACTCGCCGTCCGGCACGATTGGGACTGACTCCTCGTGAAGCTCCAAGACCTCGCCAAGCGGGACAATTCTGTTGCGTGCCGCGTGAAAATGGGAGCTGGTGATCAGCATCTCCGATTCTTGGTCGGCTTGCTGTCGAATTCGTTGAACCTCGGCAAGTTGCACTGCGACTTGGTCGATCTGGTCCACGATCCGCCGTTGCTCCTCCAGCGGCGGCAGCGGAACCCGGTAGGCGAGCACATGGGCGGGTCTAATTGCGGCGTAATTCGTAGTTCCCTGCGCCGCGACTTGCTCGAAGAACGCAGGCGTACGAATGAAGTAGCCGAGAAAACCGCGGTTGAGCTTGGCCGAGTCGATCTCGAATAGGAAGTAGTGGCTGCTCACGATCGCGCCGTCGAGTTCGGCGGGGACAATGCCATATCCGCCCATCTTCGCGTCGATCTCGGCTACGAGAAACTCACCACTGCGGCAGACTTGTTGTTCTTTCGTCTTGAGCGCCACTCCATCGACGACATCGCGTATCACGATGCCCTTGGCGTGAAGCTGCACGCGGCAACGCTTGTACGAGCCAGCGTCGTCGATGCGGACGAACTCTTTCCGGTGCCGCAGTACCGTTCCGAGCGAAACTATCGGCCACGGCGCACTCACGAATGCCGCCCCCGCTTGCGTTTCGAGCTTGGACGACGGGGCGTCGGTTGCGCACTTCCCCTCCGCTCAAGCGCGGCGCGTGTGCGCTCGATCTCCTGCGCCAAGAGCCTCTCATCAGGCAACGCCGTGCGATACTCGGCCGCAACGACCTTGTTCGGCAGCCCCTCCAGTGCGTAGCGGGCGACGGCCGCATCTTTCTGGGCGCAGAGGATGAGACCGACCGGCGGATTCTCGCCGGGTTGGACCCAATGCTCGCGCGCGAAATTCAGGTATAAATGCATTTGGCCGGCGTCGGCGTGCGTGAAGCGGCCGAGCTTCAGGTCGATGACGATCAGGCAGCGCAGCCGGCGGTGGAAGAAGAGCAAATCCACGCGATACCACTCGTCGCCGATGCGGAGCCGCCGCTGGCGGCCCACAAAGGCGAAATCACCGCCGAGTTCGAGCAGGAACGTCTCCAACTGGTGGATGAGGGCGTCTTCGAGGTCGGTCTCGGAGTATTCGTCCTTGAGGTTTAGAAACTCCAGGACGTAGGGGTCTTTGATTTCCTCATCGACTGTGATGGTGTCGTCCGGACGCGATTTTTCGCCCTTGCGGAGCAGCGCGGCCGTGTCGCGCGAGAGTGCGGTGCGCTCGTAGAATTGCGTCGAAATCTGGCGCTCAAGCTGCCGCACCGACCAGCCGCCGCGTAGAGCCTCAGATTCGTAGAAGCGACGGGCGAGGGGATTCTTGAGCGAGAGCAGCTTGACGTAGTGCGACCAGGGCAAGGGGAACCGCGTGGCGAGCGCGGACAGGGACGAATCGCCAGATGGTGTCTGGCGATTCACGAGGTCGGGTGATTGTGCAGGCGCTGTCTGAACAATGTTGCGGGCCGGCGATTCTTCAGACGGTGTCTGAAGAATCTGGTGGTGCGGCCAGTTGAGGAAGAAGCGACGCATCTGCGTCAGGTTTACGTAACCGAACCCCCGCCCGAATCGCGCCGTGAGGTCCGCGGCAAGCCGCCTCAACAGCGCTTCGCCATACTCCGCCCGTGAGGCGCCGGCTTGCTCATGCTCGACGATGCGGCGGCCGACATCCCAGTAGGTCGCGGTTATCAGCGCGTTCACGGCGCGGACAGACGTGCGGCGCGCCGCTTCGAGTAGGTCCACGATACCGCCGAGCACGGCGTCGTAGCCGACCGAGCGCGAGGGCTGGGCGATGGCCGTGGTCTGTTTTCGCCGTGCGGCCATTAGCGGCTCTCCGCGAGCACATGCTTGATTTCGTGCATGATCTCGATGATGCGCTGCTCCTTGGTCAGGATGTCCTCAACGAGCTGCTCGGGCGGGAGGTGCGCCAAATCCTCGGCGGCGCTGGGGTTCTTGATGTCGAGGTTGCAGCCCTTCGCGAGTACGTCGGCAGCCCGAACCTTCCAGGCGCGTTCGTTTTCAACACGCTTTTTTGCGGGCCACCACGCGACGCAATCGGAAAACTCCTCGTACTGGAGCGGCTGCGTCTTCGTGTAATTCTTGCGGCCCTCGGGGAGGGGTTGCTCGTAGAACCAAACGTCCTTCGTGGCGCCGGAACGGTCGAAGAACAGCAGGTTCGTCGGAATGTTTGTGTACGGTGCGAAAACCCCGTTTGGGAGCCGGACGATCGTGTGCAGGTTAAAGTCCTTCAGCAGCTCCTCCTTGATGCGGGCACAGACACCGTCGCCAAAGAGCGTGCCGTTTGGCACGACGACTGCGGCCCGGCCGCCGCGTTCGGAGCCGTGGCCGGGGCGTTTGAGTTTTCGCATGATGAGTTGCAGGAAGAGCATCGCTGTCTCAGAAGTCTGCTTGTCCTCCGGGAAATTCGACAGGATGCCGCGTTCTTCCTCGCCGCCGAACGGCGGATTCGTAAGGATGATGTCCACGCGGTCCTTGTCGCCGATCTGCATCACCGGCGTTGCGAGACTGTTGCCGGTGTCAATCCGCGGGAAATCGAGACCGTGAAGCAACAAGTTCATCTGGGCTAGCAAGTACGGCAGCGGCTTGGCCTCGGCGCCGATGATGCTCTGTTCCTGAAGTTGCTTTCGGTCCTGGACGGTCTTGCACTGCTGTTCGAGGTGGCGAAAGGTCTCGACCAGGAATCCGCCGGTTCCGCAGGCGGGGTCGAGGATCGTCTCGCCGAGTCGCGGGTTGGTCACTTTAACCATGAGGCGTACGACCGGGCGCGGTGTGTAGAACTCGCCCGAGTCGCCGGCAGCGTCGCGCATCTCCTTCAGCATCGACTCGTACAGGTGGCCGAGGGTGTGAATTTCGTCGCTGCTGGAGAAGTGAATCGCGTTGATCTTGTTGATCACGTCGCGCAGCAGGTAGCCGTTGATCATGCGGTTGACGGTGCCGTGGAAGACGGACGCGATTACGTCGCGACGGTCGCCGCCGTTGGCGCCCTGGAGCGAACGCAGATACGCGAATAGGCCGCGTCCGCGCTTGCCGTCTGGCCGCATGGCCTCGTCCTGATTGATGAACGCGATCAGCTCATCGCCGGTGATGCCGTCGTCTTTGGCAGCCCAATTGCGCCAGCGGTACGGCGGCTCAATGGCGGGGCGAAAGCGCTTTCCGGCCAGCGTCGCTTCCTGCTCGCGGACGTGCTCCATGTCGTCGAGGAATTTGATGAACATGATCCACGTCAGCATCGGTAGGCGGTCAAGGTCGCCGTTGAGCCCCTTGTCTTTCCGCATAATGTCGCGGGCGGATTTGACGAGGCGGCCGAGCTGCTGCGCGGTCGTGAGGGGCTCATCGATTCGAGTCTTCTTCGCCATCGGCACTTAGCTCGTTACGCAGCGTAAAGGATCGTCTGAAGCTCGTGGACGGCGTCGCGGAGCTGGTCCGGACCGCCGAAGTGGGCCGCAATCTCGACAACGTTGCCGTGGCGCGAGATCGGCGGAACCTTCAATACATCTGGAAGCAGGAACTGGGCCGTACCATGCTCTGCGTACTTTTCGAGCAACTCGTTCAGAATCGATCTCGCCTCTGGGCCATGTTGGTCAAAGAAGTCCCGCTTTTCGCGCCGCAGGCGATCTGCCCTCTCACGCCGCGTGCGAAGTGGAGCGTTATACGCGACGTGGCACAGCAGGTCGAAGGGGTCGGCGTCGGGCTGATTGGTTGTCGCCGCGAGTTCGTCGAAGTCGATGCCTCGATCCGTGAGTTTCGCGATGATTTCGGCACGGTGCTCGGGATTCGCCCAGCCGGCGCGAAGCTCCGCGGCGGTCGGATAGAGCGTCCGAACACGGTCGGCGGCGTAGTCGGTGTAGCGGACGACGCGAAGCTGCCGTCCCTGGTCGTCCATTTCGTAAACGAGATGAGCGGCAATCTCGACGTGGCCGTGGTCTACGTAGAATTTGCGACGCTCGTTTGGGGGAACCGGGTCGATGATGGTGGCGCCGGTGTTGGCGATGACGATGTCGCCGCCGTCGTCGAGCACTTCTTCTGGGTCGATTATCACTTCATTCGTCACTTGCCCGTTTTCGTCGATTTCCTGCTGAGTGACCAAAGCCGGCTCGCCGTCGAATTCGGGGTCGGCGAAATGTCGCGTGGCTGAACCGGTGTAATCGAGAATGCTGAAGAAATACTTGCCGTAGTCGTCGCGGACGCGCGTGCCGCGGCCGATGATTTGCTTGAACTCGGTCATGGAGCCGACGACACGCGCGATCGCGATGTTCTTGCACGTTGGGGCGTCGATGCCGGTCGTGAGAAGCTGCGACGTCGTAAGGATGACGGGCGAGGTCGTCTCAAGCTCCTGGAAGCGGCTCAAGTGGCCGCGCCCGATCGCCCCCTCCTCGGACGTGACGCGGCAAACGTAATCCGGGTAGCGCTGCACTAGATCCGAATTCAGATTTGTCAGCGCGCGACGCATTTCGTCGGCGTGCTCCTGGTCCACGCAGAACACCATCGTCTTCGCGAAGCGGTCCGTGCGCTTCAGGAAGTCGGTCAGGTGGCGCGCGATGGCTTCGGTTCGTGCGCGGAGCGCGACGACACGCTCGAAATCCTTCGTGTGGTACTCGTCGTCTGGAATCTCACGGCCAAAGCGGTCGAGTTCGCCCTGGTTCGGGCGCCATCCGGCCGCATCAAACGTCGTGATGACTCGATGCACGCGGTACGGTGCGAGAAAGCCGTCGTCGATGCCCTGTCGCAAGCTGTACGTGTAGAGCGGGTTGCCGAAATAGCGGTACGTGTCGCGGTTGTCGTCGCGGAGCGGCGTAGCCGTCATGCCGATCTGGAACGCGGGGGCAAAGTAATTGAGGATTTCACGCCAATTGCTGTCGTCGTTTGCGCTGCCCCGGTGACACTCGTCCACGATGATCAGGTCGAAAAAATCAGGAGCAAACTCGCGGAAGAGGCCGGGACGACGCTCGTCCGTGGCGATGGCCTGATAGATCGCGAAGTACATCTCGCGGCTCTTCACGACCTCGCCGTGCTCGATCTTGTGGCGGGCATCGGCGAACGGCGTGAAGGTCTTGTCCTTCGGGTCGTCGATCAGGATGTCGCGGTCGGCGAGGTACAGGATCTTCGGTTTGCGATGCTCGCCGGTGCGGTTCCAGCGCGACGACCAGAGCTTCCAGCAGATCTGAAATGCTACGACCGTCTTGCCAGTGCCGGTCGCCATTGTGAGCAAGTTGCGTGAACGGTCCTGAAGAACGGCTTGAACCGCTCGATTGATCGCGATTTCCTGATAGTAGCGCGGCGTTTTGCCAACATGCAAGAAGCACGGCGAGAGCAGTTTCTCGCCGATCTCAGGTGAAATCTTCTCAGCAGCGCACAGCCGCGACCACAGCTCCTGCGGTGTGGGAAAGCGGTCGAACTCGCGTTCCGTTCCGGTCAGGTAATCGAATTCGATGATGCCGTGGCCGTTTGTCGCGTAGGCGAATTGCAATCCGAGAACCTCGGCGTATTCCTTGGCCTGCTGGAGACCCGCGCCGGGTGTCCGGTACTCAGCTTTCGCTTCGACCACGGCAATCGGAAAGTCCCGCGTGTAGCGGAGCAGGTAATCGGCGCGCTTTTGGGGACCGCGACGGACTCGGCCGCCGACGACGAGAATCCGCCCGTCAGTGAACGTACGCTGCTCGGTGAAGGAAGCGGGATCGCTGTCCCAACCGGCTTCGATGAGCTTGGGGAGCACGTACTGACGGCAGGTGTCCGCCTCGTTACTCAAGCCAGTCCCTCGTCGAACTCAATCCGGGGGCAAGGGTCTCCGACCTGCCGCCCCGCGAAAACTGCAAATCACGGCCGATTTCAACCGAGCGCATATGAGACGCCGCTCAACCACCTCATCATAACCCTCAGTAGGCATCGAGCGTATTCAGTTCCGACGGGGAAAGCCGCCTAAATCCGAACCTGTTGTTGGAGGTCTGTGGCACATCGTTTCGCATCTTCGACCGCCGTTCGAGCGGACAAAACGTCGGTATCCGGCGGCCAACTGCGCTTCGACTTCGCGCCGCGGTGCGGCCATCCGCCGAATGAGATGAACGACGGGTCGCCGCTATTCAGCTTCGCAGAACAGATCGCGGAGATTCTCAGCATCGAGTCCAACACCGCAATCACGTCCGCGCGTGTTGAAGATATGTCCCGCAACATTCTCGGGGGCTCTGCCGGTCACGCACGGGATGCGTGCGACGCTGCCGAAGCCGGGATGAACATTCACCTCGGCCGTTCCGGAATCGACTTGACCAATTCACTCGCTGCAATTGAACAGCTCCTAGCTCTACAGAATCGTTTGCCGCGTCAGACGCGCCGCGACGCAGCACAGGTGGAGCTTCAGCAATTCAGTACACCGCCATCGGAAGCGTTGCTCGTCGTGACGGCAGCGGCGCTGAGACGCGGAATGGTCGTGCTCGAACCGAGCGCCGGTACGGGCAACATCGCTGTCCTGGCACGGCTCGCCGGCGCCGACGTTGATACAAATGAGATCGACGAGCGACGCCGAAGTCTGCTGTCGCTTCAAGGATTCACACCGACCCAGTTCGATGCAGAGCGGCTCGACAACCTGCTTCCGCCCGACAAACGCTACGACGCGGTCGTGATGAATCCGCCGTTTTCCGCAACCGGCGGGCGGGTGCAGGGGCACAGCACTGAATTCGGCGCTAGGCATGTCGAGCAGGCGCTATTACGCCTCAAGCCCGGCGGACGGCTGGTAGCTATCGTCGGACGCGGCATGGCCCTGGACCGGCCGAAGTTTCAAGCGTGGTGGGCCGACAGCGAAGGGCGCTTCCGTGTCCGAGCGAACATTGGCATGGATGGGAGCGTCTACGCGAGATTCGGCACGTCGTTCGACCACCAAATCATCGTCATCGACAACGACGGAACGACGGCCGACGAGACCGAGATCATCACCGGCAACAAACTCTCGCTTCACGAAGCCTACGAGCTTCTCAAACCACTATCGCAGGAGGACGTATATGGGCGACTTTGCAAACACGATCAGGCGGCAGGCGGCGGAAACCATGCGGAATGTGCTTCACCGGGAAGTCAGTCAACGAACGGATCCGCTGCTCGAACTGATCGCGGCGCTATTGGAGGACGGAGCTGGGGGAATTCACATAACACCCGAAGCGCCGGTGACAACGGATCAGTGGCTGACGTGGAACCGGCTGGTAACGGAACGCGAGAGCCTGCTGGTACGGAGCATGACGCGGGTGCTGGAACGCGAACGGCTGCCACTGCCGATGGGAACGGACGCGATGCGCACCTGGGCGGCTCGTCTGCTACTGATCACTCTCGATTGCCTGGGATTGGCGTAGGTCAGATCGACGATGAAGTTGTGCCGGCGGCGATGCGGGTTCAGGAAGGAACCGTCTTTGCCGAGTACCGCGTGCAGAAGGCGCTCGTGCGGGGAACGCAGCCGCACCCGGCCAACGTGGTTGAATCGACCGCGATGGCGTCGGTCGAACCGCCGGATGTGACTTATCAGCACCAATTGCCGGCGGAAGTGATTAGCGAAGGCCGCATCTCGGGCCTGCAAGTCGAGGATGTCGTGTACGCCGGCCAGGCGACCGAGTTTTTGCTGCCTGACGGTTCACGCAAGGGTCACTGGAACGGCGACGGCACGGGCATCGGCAAGGGCCGAGAGATTTACGCGTTCATGTACGAACAGCTTCAACACGGGCGGCTCAAGCACGTCCACGTTTCTGCGTCGCACCAATTGTGCGCCGACGCCGAGCGTGATCGCGACGCGGTCGGCGTTCTGCTGCCGATCGTCCATCAAGCCAAGTTCAAGCCGACCGACTCGATCCCCGCAGATTCAGGCGTCTTCTTCACGACGTACACGATGCTCAGTGCAGACTTCGGCGGCGAGCGCCCGCGTTTCAAGCAATTGATCGACTGGCTCGGCCCGGATTTCGACGGGGCGATTGCGTTCGACGAGGCCCACCTGATGAAGAACGCAGCGGCGGCGCCGCACGGCGGTAAAGCGACGGTGGACGAGGGGACGCTGCGGGGCAACATGGGAATCGCGCTTCAGCGGACGTTTCCGCTGGCCCGCGTTCGATATTTCAGTGCGACCGGGGCCACGGAAGCCCGGCACATGGCGCCGTACGAACGGCTAGGGCTATGGGGCGACGGCGCGCCGTTTCCTGACTTCGCATCCTTTCTGATTGCGATGGAACGGGGCGGCGTCGCGGCGATGGAGATGCTCTGCCGAGATCTCAAGTCGGTCGGCACGTACCTGGCTCGCACAATCAGCTACGGTCCGTCGCGACTGCCGGACGGAAGTGTCGTGCCGGAAAGCGCGGTCGAGTATGAACCGCTCCTCCACCGGCTGACGGAAGACGAGCAGCGGCAATACGACGAAATCGCCGACCTCTGGTCGGAGTTGCTCATCGCCTTCGAGGCCGCCGAGCAGAACGCCTGTCAGAAGCGGAATGCGAGCCGCTACGCGCAGTTCTATGCGGCACAGCAACGCTTCTTCCTGCAACTGATGATGGCGTACACGCTACCCGACGTGCTGCCTGAGATTCAGAAAGACCTTGCACAGGGTCGCTCTGTCGTCGTCAGTCTGTTCAACACCGGGGAGGCGCAAGCCGACCGCAAGGTGCGTGATGCACGAGCACAGGGCGTCGAGCTGACCGAGTTGGACGCAACCCCGCGCGAGATGATCGTCCAGCTCATCGAAAAGCAGTTTCCCATCTACCAGTACCGCGAGGAAACCGACCCCAAGACGGGCAACGTGATCAGCGTCCGCGTCGAAGACGCGGCGGGCAACCCGGAGATTAACCGTGAGAACCAGCGCAAACAACGAGAGTTGCTGGACCGCGTTGCCGACGTGGACTTCCCGCACAATCCGATGGACGCGCTCGTCAGTCACTTCGGCGTCCATAATGTCTCGGAAATCAGCGGTCGCACGCATCGCTGGGAGTATGGCAAGTACGTTCGCCGCAAGATTCGCGGCGTGCATCGCCGGCAGTTGAATGAGTACGAAACGCGGCTGTTCCAGAACGGCCGCAAGCGGCTGGCAATATTCTCCGGCGCCGGCGCGACGGGCATCAGCGTTCATGCGGATTCGACCGCCCGAAACCAGCAGCGCCGGGTCTTTTACGCCTTCCAACTGTCCTGGTCGGCTGACCAGCAAATGCAGGCGTTCGGCCGGGTTCACCGCTCGAATCAGGCCTCAGCGCCGATCATCCGGCTCTCACTCCTGGACCTGGCCGGCCAGAAACGGCTCGTGAACGCGATCTCGAAGCGGCTCGCAGCGCTGGGGGCGCTCACAAAAGGCGAGCGGCATTCTCTCTCCGGCGAATTGTTTCGGCCGGAAGACGTGACCGACCAGTACGGCAAGGCCGCGCTCACGCGGCTTTACCGCCAGATCGGATTGAACGAGCACGTGGAAGTCGGCCTCGGTTTGCGTGATCTGGAGCGCATGGGCGTGTTGAACAAAGAGAAGACGGCTGTGCGGGACAACTACGTCGCGAACGTCGAGCAGTTTCTAAACCGCATCATGGTGCTGCACGTCGAGAAACAGAACCGCATCTTCGAGCTGTTCTACGAGCGCTACCTGGAAGCGGTGGAGGGCGCGAAGCGTGCTGGCGCTTTCGACTTCGGGGTGGAGGAGATTCGGGCGCGCAATCTGCGAAGCGTCGCGGAGCCGCAGACACTCTTCGTTGATCCGTCCTCGGGTGCTCGAACGATGCTGCACGAGTTGGAGGGTGAAGTGGATGTCGTGCGGCACACGTTTGAGGAGGTGTCGCGGGGATACGCGGAAGAGGGCTTCTATCGCAATCATCGCAGCGGTCGCATTTACGCTGCTGGGCCGCACCTGGAGACTCGACCCGACGAAGTGCTGCTTACCGCGGTCAAAGGCGCTCGCCGCGCGATGGAGCGCTTCGAATTGAGCAAGAAGTACGAGCCGGTCGCGACTGAGGACGCACGGGCCTGGTGGGACGCCGAACACGCGAACGCGCCGGCGACGGAGCCGCGGCGATTTCACATCCTGAGCGGGGCCATCTTCCCGATCTACGACAAGATCATGGGTTCCTCGGGAATCCAGAGCATGAAAATCGCCCGCGCGATCCTCGTGGATGGCCGTGCGCTGGTGGGCCTCAACCTCAGTGCGACCGACGTGCCGAGCGTCAAGCAGCGGCTCGGGATCGGAACACCGCTCGCCGAAGCATCGGCGACGGAGATTTTGAGTCTACTGGTCGCGGGCGCGGTCATCGAGCTGGACAACGGGTGGCGGCTCATAACGGCGCGTATCGCCGGAGACGATGTTGTCGAAACCGTGCTCAACGGTGTCCCTGCGAATCGCAAGGAGCTTCGCCGTTACGGCCTGTGCGAGGAGATCATCAACTTCAAACGGCGCTGGTTTGTCGTCCAGGACGATGCACCGGAAGTGCTGGCGCAACTGCTGACGCATCGCAAAGCGATCCGTGATATGGCCTCGATCGAAGCGCCGGTGATTTCCGATGACGATCCGGGCGCATAGCACAGCCGAACGAATGTTCAAAACAAAGTTTGATTAGCGTCCGAATTGCGTGATAGGTTCGGCGAGTGAAGACACCAAGATCACCACCATGACCCGAAAGCCGGCGGCGTTTCATGGCCGCTTGCGTGTAAATAGCTTTGGCAGCCCGCCCCGGCAGTCCTGAACGCAACCGTCGTCGAGAGAACATAGGATGTGGCGTTGATCGAAGGGGCAGACGCAGAGCTATTTACGGGCGAGCGCACTTTAATCGCGAGCTCGATATGTGTCACGCACGCGCGTGCGCACCATAACACGTCCAGAGGACGAGGAAGCGGGTCCGCCGGAACGATGCTGGCTCTGGGCGATGCCGTAGGTGCGGCAGCGCCGAGAGACCGGTGGTGCGGTTTCTGGTTCAGGACGGTCCAAACGGACCCCAAGGAGGTTCTTCTTATGCAAAATCTGACGCAAGCAAGCGATGAGCTGTTCCGGCGCGGGCCGGACGAGTGCTTCGCCACGTTCGACGAGTTGTGGCGCCACTGCCAGGAGTCCAAGGCGGGCTCCGTGGATCGCTGGCACCCGCCCCGCGACATCCGGCTGGAACCCCACGGGGGCCGGTTTGGCCTGTCGCTCGGCGGAGACGGGACGTTCCGGCTCAACGAGTGGAGTTTTTCGCAACTCTGCACGCTGGCCGGCGTGAACAAGGGCACGGTGAACAAGCTGACGGCCGCGACTTCGCTTCAGGTCTTTTCCGAGACGTTGCCGCAAAGCGGCGACAAGCCGCTGCAACTGCTGACGGCTGGACGCGAGTTCGGTGAGACGATTCGTTCGATTCACGGTGCCAGCTACACACGGATGTACGACGTGGATCTGCTGTCGATGGTGCGGGAGTTCGGAACGGATTTCCAGCCGCCACAGGAAGCCGGATTCGTTCCGGGCGGCGGATCGCCTTCTACTGCCGGTGACGGCGACGATGGCGGTGCATCCACGAAACGCGGCGGCGCCGGCCTGTACCGCGGCGAGCAGGACATGTTCGTGTTCCTGATCGACCCGACCGGCTGGACGGAAATCGACGGCCAAGCCTTCGCTCCCGGATTCTTTCTGTGGAATTCGGAGGTCGGAAAGCGCTCGGTGGGCATTCAGACGTTCTGGTTTCAGGCGGTCTGCCAGAACCACATCGTCTGGGATGCCGTGGAGGTCGTCGAGTTCAGCCGCAAGCACACCGCGAACGTGCATGATGCGTTCGCCGAGATCCGTCGCATCGTCGAGCGACTCGTCGCCAAACGCGACGAGCGTCGCGACGGATTCGCTCGTGTCATTCGCAAGGCGATGCAGACGCGCATCGGCGAGAACGCGGATCAGGTCATGAAACTGCTCACGGACAAGGGCATCACCCGTTCCCTCGCCAAGGAGGCATTGGAATCGGCCCGGCAGTCCGGACGGTTCACAGTGTTCTCGCTCGTGGATGCGCTCACGCGCATCGCGGGTCGCATGAAGTTCGCCGGCGATCGGACGGATGCGGATGCGAAAGCGTCGGCTCTGCTCGCACTCGCGGCGTAGGTTCAACGACGATGGTCGTCGTTGCGGGTTTCTTGAGGCTCACCGCACCACCGGGCCTCTCACCTTTCATCGTAATCAATCTCGGGCTCTGCTTCCGAGGAACAATTCGGCATGCGCCTCAGCCATGCCGCGAGAGTGTCGTGCAATTCTTGCGAAGGCGGCGCGTTGCACACGCCCTTCAACTCTGCACATACCCAGCGTCCGCCATCGCGGCGACGAATCCGCAGGGTTGCACGCTCGGTCTGATGGTGGATGCTGGCGATGGCAACGTCGCCCGACGCCGCGTCGCGAAGGTAGCTGAGAGCACAATGCTGCATCGCGGCGCCCTCCTCGCGAAGCGCCCCTCCGCAGCGAATCCACGTGACAAACCCAGGTTCGTCCGGTAACGGCGGTTCGGGGAAACAAGTCCGGTCACCATCGGCACCGAGCACGCTCTCGTGAAGGTCGGAAACCTGCTGACACGCGCGGCCAAGCTGCGTTAACGAACGCAACCGTCGCGGCGCCGGGGACTCGCGGCCTCGGCGAGTCAGTTCTGCTTCCATCCGCAGCAGCGAGCGAAACTGTCCGATCGCCTGGAGAGCGGGCGAGCTTTCCAATGCGCTGGACTCCTCCACCAGTGGCCACGCCAGTCGGTCCACAAGTTCCGCAGGGCGCGAAACGCTCCATGCGACAAAGTCGTTGACGCGCTTCAGATGAGCCAGTCGCAGCGCGGTTGGCGCATCATGCGAAACCTGTCGCATGGCGTGCAGCACCCAGAAGTTGGAGGATTCCGCGGGTAGTTTCCGCATCAGGCGTGCGGCGGACTTGGTGTCCGGCCAACCGAGCTTGCCAAGTACGACGTGCTGCGGCTGCCACACCCAGCTTTTCATGGTTCGCGTCGGGTTTCGCGTGGCGCTGAATCGGTCGATGGCCGCGAGCGCCGCACATAGTCCGCGTGCTCCGCCGTCGTGCAGGTCCGCGGCGGCGTTGCCGCAGCGAACGAAGAACCCGAGCATTCGAAAGTGCATCGGCTCGGGATAGAGCCGTGCCCGGTCAACGATCCCCTCCGGAAGTGACGTTAAGAAATCCCGACACGCTGCCGTCGAGGCGTACAGCGGAAAGAACAACAACTGTCCGTCGGAATCCTGGGTCGCCTGGCTCGCGAACCTGCCGACGACGTCAAGCGAAATGTGCCGCCGCGAGCCGTGGAACGTGCCGTTCGTACGCACGAGCCACTGTCGCACCGTGCCGGCTTCGACGGCGATGACCTGGAGGCGACGGTGCGTGAAGATGTACAACCGCGAGCCGGTGGCGGTTTTTCGAAACGCGTACCCGTCGCGGAACACGCGTCGCGGCCGGTCCCCGGCCAGCGCGTCGGGGGAAACAGTGCCGCTCGTCTTCGTTTTCAGAGTGCGCTCGGTCATCGTACGTTCTCCGCCCATCATCCGCAGTTTAGATCGCGATGCGCTCCACGTCGTCCAGCGTGATGTCGTCCTGGCGGCGGTCGTACAGCCCGGTCGTGCGGGAAGATTCGTGGCCGGCCATGTACTGGGCCTTCTCCAGCGTGCCGCCGTTTTTCAGGTAGGTGGTAATGCCTGTTGCCCGGAATGTGTGACAGCCAATCTCCCGCGGCAGGCCGGCCAATCGTGCCCGACGCTTCACGACCGACCAGATGAGCTGCCGCGACATGGCGGTCGCCGTGAGTGTCGTGTGCCGATGCTTCGCCACACGCCGGAAAAGTGGCCCTTTTCGGTCGGTGCGGATCGCGGCGGCGTCGAGGTACGCATCCAGGTACGTTTCCAGGTTGTGATGCACACGCATCTCGATGAGCTTGCCGTTTTTCTCATGCAACCGGACGGACCAACGCTTGCCGTGCTGGAAGTAGTCATCCACCTCCAGATTTGCAACGGCGCCGACGCGAGCGAACGTGTACACCATCATCGCAACCAGCGCCCGGTCACGCAGACCGACAATCGTCGTTGTGTCGATCGCATCCAGCAGTTGCCGGGCCTGCTCCGCATCTAGGACGGGCGTCTTACCGCGTCGTAGCGAATACCGCGGGCCGCGAACGGATGAGGCGGGATTGAACGGCATGACGTGGCCGGTGACGAACCAGTCAAAGAGCATCCGTATTGCCGCAAGCGCCTGTTTGACCGTTGGCTCTGGACGATGCTGCTGGAGTTGCTCGATGTACGCGGCGACCAGCACGGAATTGAGTTCCACCAATTGGACCTGTCGGTCCTCGCACCAACCCGCGAAGTGACCCATCGCCCGGTGGTACGCCGCGCGAGTGTGCGGGTTGCGAATCCGTGCCGCGAAGAACTCGATGAACCGGTAGCGCGCGCGCGGGCCGGCGAACTCGATTAGCTTTGGAACGTTTCCCGAGCCGCCAAATTCGCAAACCGCGTTTGATTCCGGCGCCGGAACCACCGTCAAACGGAGTTCGATTTCTGGTTGAAGAATGTCAGGCTCGTCAGACATAACGTCCTTTATGTCCTACGCCGATTCGCTTCGCAGCGCAAGGCGAAATCTCGTTTTCAAACGCTGTTCGGAGCTGGAATCTCTGCCGTACACGGCCGTCATCATCGGGGCTCGCCCCGCCGAGGCCGTCAGGCCCCTGGCCCCGATGAAGGCGGACGTGGCAGGCAGACGGTTGCGCTGTAGTCCCCATCTGCCGGTATGGACCCGAATCGAAGGGCGCTCGTCCGCGATCGCGTGCTTAGATGGTTGCTCCCGTCGTTTCGGAATCAGCGAACAGCGTCGAGTCGCCGAGCCGTCGAAGTTCCTCCTCAATCCACTGCAAGCGACCCAGTCCGAGACTGACGTGCCGATATTTCAGCGCCAATGCGCTGGCGCGGGCCATCGCATCGCTCGTGTGGGCGATTTCGCGGTCGTAGCGGCTGAGCGTTTCTGCGCCATGTTCCACGATGGCCTCATAGCGCTGCCTGTCGGCTTCAAGATTTTGGCGCTCGCGTTCAAAACGCTCGCGAAGTGCTGCGACTCTTTTGGTTCGATTCTTTGGCAGATCGTCATCGAGGAATCCGCCGGCGTCTAAATCGGCCGGAATCTGGTCTACGGGCGTCGGGACAGCATCGTCGCCCGCATGGTAGTAATGCCAGGGATGGGTCGGCGGGTAACCGGCTGCTGTTCCCGTGATCTGGTCAGCCGAGACCCTTCTCACCCAGGCGTCCAACCTTGCAGCGGCCTCATCGCCGAACGCTTCGGCATACGCCGCGACCGCATCCGAATAGGCCGCCGTGAGTCGTTTGGCTTCGCTTTCCATTGTTCGCGCGAGTTTGGCTTGAGACTCGGGCGTCCGGGGCGTTCGGCCCGTGTGTGGGTCGCAGCCAGTACGGGCAGCATCCGTTGCCGCGTGCAGGTCACATTGCAAAATGATCATCTCGTGCGCGTGCTCCTGCGTAATCGCCTCGACCTCCTCGCTGTCAGGATCAATCGGCCCGTCGTCGGTCAGGCCGAAGATGCCCGCGTCGATCGCCGCTCGCCGCGGCATCGCGATTGGTAGATCGTCCAAGCGCGGCACGGCCGCGCCGGCGTCGTCCGCTTCGGACACTGGCAGCTCAGGCAGAACAACTTCCGACACGACCGGCAGCGGATCAGGATTGGTGCGGTCGGCTGTCGGGTGTGCGTCGCGTCCTGACGGCTCGTCCCACGCGAAACATTTTTGGACCGGCTGCATTGGCACGTCAAAAATAGGGACCGGCGCCAGCCCGGCATCTTTCGAGGCGCGGCCAGCGCGGCGGTCCGATGATGAAGTATCTGTCGTGTTATGGCTCGACTCACACGGAGTGTGCCGTAAGCCCTTTCAGGTCGCCGCCGCCCCCCTTCCGCGGCGTCCAGCGAACCGGAGGAATCGTGTACTGCCGTGGATCGTCGAACGGAATCTCGGGACTGTGATACGAGAGCAGCAGCAGATCCTCGCCGGGCGCGCTGAAAGTGTGCAACAGGTTGCGTGTGAAAATCAGCACGTCACCAGCGCTCACGCCGACGTTGCGCACGCCGGCGCCGGCAAACTCATTCAGCGACTGATTCGACCAGTGAAAGTGGCCGCAACCTGCGAGCACGATAATGAAGCGGTCAGAAAACTCATGCACGTGCAACGGCAGGTCGAGCGTTCCGCGGTCGAAACGCAACTTGGCGAGACCATCCTCACGGTACGTGCCGAACAGTTCGCGCCCCGACCACAAGGCTCCCGCGATGGACTCCGTTCCCTCGAACGGGGAGCGCAGCTCGATCGGATAGTCGCGGTCAACGACCTCGGCCAAACGAGCCATGTCGCCGTCCAGGCCGAATCCCTCGGCACCACCCAGCAGGAACGCGCGTTCGCGGAATCGTCCCACCCGGATGTCAGCCGAGAGATGGCTGAGCACGCACTGACCGATGTCAAAGAACTGCGCCAACGCCCCCAAACGCCTGGTCGGGACGTCACGAAGCGCGCCCTCCACGACGCGCAGATTACTGGGCGAAGCCCCGGCCTGAGCTGTCACGAGCGTTCTCCTTTTCGTTGGCGAACACACCGGGTTTCCCGGCGAATCGTTTCCTGCTACGCATGAAGTCGAGAGGGGACGGCACTTTCAGAATGAACACACCGCACGCGCCGATCGGCGAAAACGAGCGAGTTCGAATCCTCCTGGAGGAGTACCGGGTCTTGTACGCACTGCTCACATTCCGGCTCGGCGCGATCGATCGGCGGCTGCCGGTCGCGGGCGGAACCGTCGCAGCGCTCCTGGGCGGCGTAATTGCCCTTCCGTCCGACGCGAAAGGCGTGGCGCTGCTTGCGACGCCGGCGCTGGTTCTCTGGCTGTTCCGCACGACCGCAGCCCACTCGCGCTCGAAGGAGGACGTGCTCCGCCGCATCGATGAGATCGAGCGGCATGTGAATCGAATCGCCGGCGAAGAGCTGCTCGCGTTCCAGTCGCAGCACCCCAACCAAGGGCGGCTGGTCGGGGGTCGCTCCGGAATCGGCTCGGTTCTGGCCGTGCTCTCGATATGCGTTTCGTCGCTATCAGCGTGCGTTTTTCTGGCCGGACGAGCATTCGAGACAACCACATGGAGCTTTGCGGGGTACGCAGCATACGTCGCGCTCGCAATCGCGGATATCACGCGCTGCTCCCTCGGGCTGGTCCGTTACCGATACCGCCGCGTTCGCACCGAACGCCGCACGGTATTCGCTGCGTTCTCGACCGACTGACGATCCGTTAAATGATCGGATACGAACTCGGTACATATTATAGATATCGTCCTTCTGCGAAACTTCAAGGGGTGTGTCGAAAGATTTTCGACAGCGCATAGGATGTGCCGCGATGGCGAAGAAACTCCCCGAACTGCAGCGCGATTTCGGCCGGCGCATCCGGGAGCTGCGGCTGCGCGCCGGGCTCACACAGAAGCAGCTCGGGGACCGGTGCGGAAAGCGCTATTCAATGCAGCGCATCGGGCAGGTGGAGCGTGGCCTGACCAATTGCACGCTCGAAACGATCACGTCGCTGGCCCGCGGGCTGCGGTGCGAACCCATTGAGCTGTTTCTATTTGAGACGACGCGCTCGATCGGCGGGGTGTCGCTTTCCGACGCGCGTCTCAGCGACCTGTGGCGGGCGCTGAGCGAGGAAAAAAAGCAGAAGCTCCTGCGGGTGCTGGGCGAGCTGATGTGACGATTCGCCTCGCTCACGACGCCCGTCCATGCACGCCCGCGGCTACCTCTCCAACATGCCGAGCTCAACCATCGTCGGGCCGAGATCGATGAGATACGCCTGTGCCTTCTTGACCTCCTCCAATTGCTCCGGCTTGATTCTCTTGATGTCGGAGTTGTAGGGCCAACGCGGCCGGACCTTGTCGAGATCGCCGTAATGCGGGTCTTTCGTCGCGACCTGGAGGAGCTTCCGAATTCCGAGCGCCGTGGGCTGAAGCGCGCCGAACGCGGTGAGCTTCGCGTAAGAGACAGGCTTCAGGTCGATGTTGGCCCCGGTTCTGTCGCCCGGTTGCCAGTAGCCCTTGGTCAGGAATGGTGCGAGTATTTGTTGAACGGCCGGGTCGCGACATTGCTGGATCCGCTTCTGCTTGTCCGCCGCGTCCTCGATCTTCTGCTTTTCGATGTCAGCCGACACGTCGTCGGCGTTTCGGCGGGCTTCGGCAAGTTGGCGCGCTCGTTCGAGTTCGGCCATGAGGTCTTTGTGGCGAATCTCAGCCTCGATGGACTGCCGCTTCAGCTCGGCTTCGAGCGCCTTCAGCCGCGTCTCGTACTCGATTCGCTGTCTTTCCTGTTCTGCGCGCGACTCACGGAGGAGGCGCTCGGCCTTCGCGCGTTCCTCCTCTCCCTGCGCCTGTTTGGCCGTATCGCGCAGGAGTTTTTCCATTTCGCGCCGCGCTTCGTCCCGTGATTCGGTCACGGCACGGATGTACGCCTCGCGCTCATCCGCTTGAATGCGCTTGATCGCCTCTTCCAGCGTCGTCCGCTTGGCGAGGTCGAGATCCTTAGGCGCTTTGGAGATTGCTGTGTCGAACCACGCTGCGTGCGAGTTGATGGCGGACAGGCGGTCGTTCGTCCAGGAGGCCGCATCTTCCACCTCCCGTCGCGATGCCTCGCCCGGCAAATAGCCCGCGCTGGGATGCTGCAACTCGTCCTGAAGACCCGCCAGAATCGAGTCGATCGACTTTTTTCGAGCCGCAACCCGCTCGGGACTCACTAAAGGCTGCTCCAGCGCCTGCATGAATCCGTGGAACGCCGGCCGGTCGGCCGCAAGTCGCTTGCCGTCCTCGTTCGTCAGCAGCGCCTTCATGCGAATGTCCAGTGCCTCCGTTTTCTTGGCCAGTTCATCCAGCGCGGCGGCTACCTCACGGGTGCGGTCCGCAAACTGCTCGATCAGGCGCTGGATTCGCCGACGTTCCTCCTCCTGCTGGAGGCGCAGGCGCTCGTCGATGCGCTGCTGCGGGTCGGCCAGCTGGGTCGAAGGCGATTGCGCCCACGTGTTCAAAGCCACAAAGGGTGACGGCATGATCGTCAGCATGATGAACAAAAACAGGAACTCGCTCACGTGGCTTCTCGCGCGAATCGTCATGGTTTGCTCCGGTCGGGGGTATCGAGGGGCCGCTCGAAGCGATCCGCCTCCAGCATGACTCGAATGTGATCGATATTGGACCGCTGCCGGCGCGTTCGTTCAAGCGCCGCCTTGGTCCACGTTTCCAGCTCGGCGACAGCGGCCGAATCGGTTTTCCGCAACTCCGTGTCGGTGAGCCGCTTCTCGATGGCCTCTAACGCGCCACACCGCTCCTCAAGCTCACTGCCGTCGATTCGGTCCGCAAGAATGGCCGACCAGGCCTCTTTTACAGAGGCGTGATGCGCAATGGCAAGTTCCACGGCGTCGGAGCGGCTCGATTTCTTCGATGCCGCATCCGCAAGAGTCACGGTCGCGACCTGTTCGAACTCGCGGGCGACGATGGTGACCTGCTCCTCCACCCGCCGCAACGCCGCGCGAACGCTCTCGCAGGTGGTCGCCAGCTCTTGCGCTGTCGGCTCAGGCTTCGCGAATCCTCCACCGTCAACGGCATTCCGCGAAGTCGGTTGCGGCCCGACCGATCCGGCAAGCGGAGCCAGCGCAAGAACCAGGCTGCGGCCGCCCGCGGCTGCGACTCCGAGAACCGCCACGTAGGCCAATCCGAGTGCCAGTCGCTGACCGGTCGAGCGGTTGCGAAAGACACCGCCCAGGAGGTAGCGCTGAATCCACTGCTCCAAGCGCTGGCCCCAGCGCATTCGCAGGTGCGACATCGTCCGCGGGTCGTATCGCACCCACGGCGGTACTGTCTGGCCCGGAAGGCACACGGCGAACAGCTCGCGTTGCTGCGGATGCTGGAACGGTGTGATCAGGCACAACGCACAGAATCGAACGAACGTGTCTGCCTCGCCGTCCCGGATCGGAATGTTGGTTTCTTCGCGGGCGGATTTCAGCAGGTCCCGGTACAGCTCCACGTTTTGCGGCACGCGCAGCACGCTGAACGCACTGCGCACCTCGGCGCTGATGGCCGCCAATTCGCCGTCCGCGGCCTCGACCACGTCCAGCCAGCGCGCTTCGACCTGTTCGACCGTCGCGATCGGCGCCAGGCCGGCGACTTCGAATAGCGTGCTGGGGGACGGTCGCTGCATGGCCGATCAGCTCCCTGAACGTGAAAACGGAGCATTATACGCGCCCTGCCGCACTTCTCACGAGGTGCTCGGGCGGGCTGCGCGGGGCGCGGGGGGCTTGATGGGGTGTTTTTTCCTTGGCGCAGCGGGCGGCTGCGGATAGCCTCGCGGGCTGTTTTCTTGTTCGTTTCGAGCTTCGTGAGTTCTTCACAACTCGAACCGTGCAACGATCCTGCGGCTCGTTTGGATCGCGGAAAGAAACGGGCCTTGCTCTTTGAGAAATCGGTGCCTCGTATGACTCTGACCTGCCTGAGCTTTCCTTACAGGGACGCTCGCGGAGGTATGAAGGTACTCCAACGGCTGAAAAGTCGAATGAACAACCTTCAATTAGGAGAAACATATGATGCAGCAAACCTATGCGCAACGAAAGTCGCGCATTATTTCTTACGGAGCAGATCGTTGGGCGCCGTCGCTGACAACCGTCGGTCGAATTGCGATCGTCGGCCCGAAATGGAAACAGCCCGTGATCCTCAATGGTGGTTTCACCTTGACGATCATGGAGTCACGGAAACAGGACCTGCGAAGGGCCTTGATCCGTTTCCATGACGGTCCTGGAGGCAGTTGGTGGAACTGGTTCGTGTTCCTGGCCGCCTTCGGATTCGGCGTTGCAGCAACGAGGAACTTTTACGAGTTCTTCGTCCTTCGCTGATACGGGCTCAACGAGCCAAAAGTGTGCGGAGGTTGCGAAAGCAACCTTCGCCCCTTTGAACGTTCACGGCCCCCAAAGGCCCAGACATAGCAGGACGGTGGTGACCAGCATGCCGGCCGACAAACCCAGCGCGGCCAGTCGCGCCGGCGAACCGTCGAGTTCTTGGAGCAGCCGCCGCATCGGGGAGGGTGAACACTCAATCGTGGAGAGGCATCGAATTTGTTTCATGCGCTGACGCTAGCCCGGATATTTCATCAGTTCGTTGCTGCGTTGAAATAGACATGGCCTCGAAGCCTTGTAAACTGGGGACTTGCTAGAGGTTCGCCAGTGTTCAGGCAAGGAGGCCACGTGTGACAGAGTGTAACGGCCAGGGGTTGCTGTTTTCCAGTCTGGGGCGGCAGAAGATTGTGGGCGATTTTGCGGGTGGGCGGCTCACGACGGATGCGGGCGGGTTGCTGCTGCGGGAAGTGGATCGGCGTGTGGGCCTGGTCGAGGCGCTGGCCGGGTGTCTGACTGATCCGCGTGATCCGGCGAAGATTGTGCATGCGCAGCGGACGATGTTGGCGCAGCGGATTTTCGGCATCGCGCTGGGCTACGAAGATCTGAACGATCACGCCACGCTGCGCAGCGATCCGCTGTTTGCGGTTCTGGCCGAGCAGACGCCTGACGCCGCGGCGCCGCTGGCCAGCGCGCCGACGCTGTGCCGGCTGGAGAATCGCGTCGATCGCAAAGCGCTGGGGCGTCTGGCGGCGGCGCTGGTCGGGCAGTTCATCGCGTCGTATGACGCGCCCCCGGCGGAACTGGTGCTGGACTTCGACGCCACGCACGACCCGCTGCATGGCAAACAGGACGGCCGCTTCTTTCACGGCTTTTACGACTGCTACTGCTTTTTGCCGCTGTACGTGTTCTGCGGCGGTCGGCTGCGGGTCAGCTATCTGCGGCCCAGCAACATCGATGCGGCTCTGCACAGCGCCGCGATTCTCAAGCTGCTGGTGACGCGGCTGCGGCAGGTCTGGCCGGCGGTGCGGATCATCGTGCGCGGCGATTCGGGCTTCTGCCGCTGGCGGCTGATGCGCTGGTGCGACCGGCACGACGTGCAGTACGTGCTGGGCCTGGCGCGCAACAAAACGCTCGAAAAACAGGTCGCACCGTGGATGGCGGCGGCCCAGGCACAATTCGAGGCCGCGAATCAGAAGGTGCGCAACTTCCACGAATTCGAGTACGCCGCGCAGACCTGGGATCGCGCGCGGCGCGTGATCGTGAAGGCCGAACATCTGCCGCAAGGCCCGAACGTCCGCTTCGTGGTCACCAACCTCATCGATCGCCGTCCGCAGCAGATCTACGACGACCTCTACACGCAGCGCGGCGAGATGGAGAATCGCATCAAGGAGCAGCAGCTCATGCTGTTCGCCGACCGAACCAGCTGCCACGCGTTCATCGCCAATCAATTCCGGCTGCTGCTGTCGAGCGCCGCCTACGTGCTGGTCGAGCACCTGCGCCGCACCGCGCTGCTCGACACCGAACTGGCGCAGGCCCAGACCGACACCATCCGGCTCAGGCTCTTCAAGGTCGCCGCGCGGATCGTCACCAGCGTTCGGCGAGTCGTGCTGCACCTGTCGAGCGCCTATCCCCTGCACGAACTATTCGCCCGCATCCTCGCCCGCCTACGCACCGGCCCGCCCCGGCGACCCGCCCCGGCGTAGCCCCCAACAGCCCGAATCGCGACCGGGGGTAAGGGGGCGCTGCGCGCCAAAACCGCTCAAACCACACAAACAACCCACGCCAACCCGAACGCACAGCAACCGGCAGCCCAAGCGACAACTGATGAAATATGCGGGCTAGCACGAATCGCGGCGGGCATTCAAGCCCGAAAAATCGGCTTGAACGCGGGCGTGTTCGAGTGTATGCTAATGAGCAATTAGCGTGCATCCTCGACAGCTTCCGGACGATCGCAAGAACACGGAGCTTCGAGGCAAACCCCAGGACAATTGAAAAACGCTGGGGCAGCACGAATCAGACAACGGATCCCTGCGGGGGTCCGTTGTCTTTTTCAGGGTCGTCCTTCGGCGCCGGCGGTAACTTCCGCCGAATCGCCCGGACCACGCGGGCCGGGACCACGTCCTCGGCGCCGGTCGCCGACACGTCAAATTCAGCCGCCAATCGCCCGATTTCTGAATGCGATACGCCCCAGGACTTCGAAAGGTCCTTTACCGTACGGGCTTCCGGGAGCATGTGGTCAACAAAGTTCGCCGCCAGCAGGCGGATGCGCCGCCGCAGTTCGCGGCGTTCCTTGTGATCTTCGACATCCACCGACCTCGTGTCGCCAGCACCGGACGGCGCCTCGCTGGACGGCGTCCCCGGTTTTGGGTTGTTGCGGCGTAGCCGATTGACCGCGTCGGCGGGCACACGGGCGCGCGCCTTTTGGTAGTACGCGTCGGTTTCCACCGACTTTCGTTCCCAGCGCGCCTTGGTCATGCCCTCCGCCTCGGTCGGTGTGAACGGATAGAGCCCGAGCACCAACGTGGGAAGGCCGCCCAGGGGCGTCGCGGATTCGACGTCGGTTGCATGCACATGAATCAGCGAGAGCAGCGGCGTGCCGTTTACCGCGGCGATCGCTTCCGGCGTGAGTCCGGGAATCGCCTCTTCGCGCCAGCTCTTCGTGTCGGTCCTTCCTTCCGTCTTCGAGGTGCTCGACGACTGCGAAGAGGCACTGCCGGATGTATGGCTCGAACCGATGGTCGTTGTGGGTGACGTGAACCAACCGGAAGTGTCCGCCCTGGAGTCGCCCGACGACGACGAGCTGCCGCTTGTGGATCCTTCCGACGTCCCCGTTCCCTTGGAGCGCGCCTCCGAACCGCCTTCCCTTCGCTCGATCCTTCTGCCGGAGACCATCTGCAACTGCTCGACGATGTTGCTGCTCGTGAGCGACAGGAACTGCTTGTAGCTGCACAAGTCGGCGATCATGCGGTACAAATCGGTCTCTCGCGTACGGAGCGATTCAGGCGATTGATGCGAGAGGAGAAAGCCGACTTGCAGCGAGCGCGAGTCCTCCAACACTTCGACGATATTCTGCGCCGCCAACCGCTGGAACTCGTCGATCGCGACGAACACCTGCCGCGCCGTGCCCTCCTTCTTGCGCTCGGCGGCGGTTTCCATCAGCGCGAATACAACCAGCTTGCCGATGACCTTGGCATCAATCGACTGCGATCGCGAGTTCAGATGCACGTACAGCACTTCGCCATTCTCATAGAACCGGTCAAGATCAACGAGCTCGTCCCCGGCGGTGTTTTCCTCGGCGCTCACCAGGTGGAACGAGTACTGCAACGGCGCCAACGCGCTGTACAAGCCGCGCGCATCCTTGTTCTTTTTTGAGCCGCGCGTATCACGGTCCACGTACTCGATCAGCTGGCGGAGCGTCTCCGGTCTGTCGTTGTAGAGCGTCTTCAGCAACTGCGTGTGCTGCTCGGCGGTGAAGAAGTCGGAGCCGTATCCTTCCTTGTAGATGAGCGAGAGCGCCTTCAGGATGGTCTCAGCCTTCTTGAGCGGATAGTGAATCGACCGAAGGCAGTAGAGTGGGTCGAACCGCAGGCTCTCATAGTCCGGGTCGTTCGAGAAGAACCTCAGCGTCTGGTTCCTTTCCGCCGCGATGTGGCTGGCCAGGCTGCGCAGATAGTTGTCACCGCCCTCCTTCAGGTCGATGATCAGAAGGGGCGGCGGCGGGTGATTCCGCCCGTCCTTGTCGGTGTGCTCCTCGGCGAGTTGCACCAGAAGCTGCGCCAGCGCCTGCGATGTCTTCCCGGTCCCCGGCAACCCGAGAATGTAGGAATGATGTCGAAAGACGTCGCGCGGCACAAAAATCGGCCAGCGCGCTTCGGGTTTCGGGCCGTCGAGACGGTACTGCAATCCGACGAACACTTCGCCTCCCCACGGCGCGGGTGAACGGCGCCGCAGACTCTGATAGCGGCGCCATTCCGGTTCGGGGTCGTTCGGGCACAGCTCGTTGACGCGCTTGCGCTGGAGTATGTTCCACCACAGCGCAGCCGGGATTTCATTCCAGACCTGCTCGAACGTGATCGGCTCGACCGGTTGCAGCAGCTCAATCGGCGGGCGCGTCGTCGGCCCGGTCGGCGCGAGCGCCCCCAGCGCCGGACCGGCGGTCTGCTCGACGAAGGCCTGGACACCAGTCAGGTCAAGCGGCTTTGAATTCTTGGGCGAGCGCACCCAGGGCCTCCTCCAGATTGGGAATCATCGGAACCAGTTCGACGCGGACGGGCGCGACTTCCCGTAGCAGACGCCGGTCGTGCTCGTCGAGTTGGGCTTCTTCCAGCACCGCTTTGAAATCAGCTTCGCGGTTGGGCCGCTCGACCAGAATCGTATGCACATAGCGGCCGTGCCGAATCCACGGGGATAGCTCCTTCACAGCCAGCGCGTCCCGCAGGTGGCTCCGGGTTTGCGTCAGCATGTCGTCGATCGAGGTCGTCACACCCGGCGCGTAGATGTGATGGACGCACTTCGCGTGTGCCCCGCTCTCAAGACAGTGGTACCGCCCGATCTTCGCCTTCGCCGGCGTGCTCAACAGTTCGTCGCGCTCCTTGGGCAGCAGGAAGACACGCGAGCGTTGCTTGAGAAAGCAAAACGAGAGAATCGCCACGCTCGTTTCCAGCGCCTCACTGCCCAGATTGTCAGCGACTCGCCGTCGGGCGTCGATGGCCGCGCCGCCCTTGCTCGTGAGCTTGTAGGCACGGCGGTTGCCGCCAAATCCCGGCTGCGTGTCCACGAGTTCCTCGTCCTTGAGGCGATTGAGCACCTTCTGCGGACTGCCGCCGTCGAAGAAGAGGGCGCCAAGGATTTCCTGAAACGTGAGCCGATAGCGGCCGATATGCTCCAGGATCTGCCGGTCGAGGCCTTGCCGTTCACCAGATTTCATAGGGCAGACCCTCGCGCCAACAAAACTCGTGAAACTCCGCCAGCTTCTCCGTCGAGTACGCGCCGCCGATTTCGATCACGGTTCGAACGCCGTCGATTTCAACCATTGCGTCCGGCAACCGGGTTTGGTCGCCGAACCCCAGCCGTCGCAGCCGGGCTTCGGATTGCCATTCGGCCTCCTTCGGTGCCCGACGGCGCCAGTTCAAATATACAGCCGCGACGGTCAGATCGTGACTGGCTTCGCTCCGCCGCGGTCGTCGACCGCCATCGCCGCCCATCCAACGGCCGGCGGACCGAGTGGCGACGACCAACCCGGTCGCCGCGACCGGGGCGGTCCAGCGTTTGAGCAATCGACCAGAGAGCGGCGCCAGTCGTGGCGGCGGGTCGCCTGGCTTCCAGCATGCGATGGGCTGCGTCAGTCGGAGTGGCGGCCGAACCTGAGCGGTGAAGCACTCGACCAAGCCGGACCGAGCCAGCTCGTTGGTTCGCCGACGAGCATTTTTCACCGGCTCGGCTGTACGGCCAAACCACTCCGCCGCGATCTGCTTGACCGCCAGCACGCGCACGCGGAGCGTGAGAGCGTCGAGGAGGTCGCGGTCGCGGTCCGTCAGATTCGCGCGGTTGAATTCCATGTTTCGGCACGCCGATCGTCAATCTTGGCAGCGCAGGGAGTTGCGCACAAGCTCGGTCGTAACCGATTAGCCGGCCATGATTTACAAAGTTGGAACGGGCTGTTTCATGGGACGGATTGGACCGGGACAATCATCCGAGGTGGCTGGCCTGAGGTTGGGGGCGGGACGCGGGCTTTCCGGGGACAGCCCGTGCGGCCGACCCGGCCGCTGGAACGGTCGGTGGATGCTCGCGCTCAACGAGCATCCGGTGGCGGCTATGCGGCTTGGCCAGCCGTTCGTGTTGGACCGATGCGTTTGAAGACGACGCAGAACTCATGTCGGATGGGAGGGTCTTCCAGGCCCGCGTAAGAAACGCGGTCGGACTGGCAATTGTGCTGGGCCTTGATGATGATGGAACGAACCTGGCCGATTTCGCCTTCGAGGTTGAGCACGTCGCGGACAATGGGGATGTACTGGCCCTGCCGCCGCAC
Organism: Phycisphaerae bacterium RAS1; assembly: GCA_007859745.1. Taxonomy (NCBI): domain Bacteria; kingdom Pseudomonadati; phylum Planctomycetota; class Phycisphaerae; species Phycisphaerae bacterium RAS1. The sequence continues at coordinate 1,106,989 of SMLU01000001.1, forward strand.
GTCACCGACCAATACCGCCAGCCGCCCGCCTGGATTGACGGCCATGAAGCAGCGATTCAGGCAGAGCCGCAGTGCGTCCCTGAACAGTTCGTAGTCGGGCAGGCTGCTGAGGTCGTCGGGGTGGTTCCCGTACCGGATGATGTTCCAGTACGGTGGGTGAATCCACACCAAGTCGAAGCTGCCGGGGATGTCCTGCTGCAGCAGGTTGAAATTCTGTCGCAGGTCGCCGCCCCAGTACGAGATGTTCATCGCGTGCTGACCGTTCAGCCACTTCACGAGGTCGCGGCTCGTTCCCGAGCCGGCCATCGGGTCGGCCACGCTCCGCGGGCGATAGCGTAGAATCAGGTCCAGAATCAGCCGCCCGTCGCAGTTTCCGCGGTAGCGGGCATCGCCCCACAGCGGGCAGCGTGTCGGGTACGAAACGATGGAGCCGTCGTTCGGCTTTGGCAGAGAGCTGTCGGTTTGTTTGTCAATCATAATCCTCCGGGTTGGTTGTTGTTCGTCGGGGCAAGGCACGGCGACCGGACCGCCGCCGTGTCAGTGGTCAGTAGTCATCGCGTAGCAGGATGGTCGTCGCCGAGCGGTCCGCCTCGGTGATAATCCAGAATGTCGTGCCGTTTCGGTCGTGGTAAACCGACAGCAGCCGGAATCCACGCGACATCGCAAAATCATTCTCGCGCGCGTCTTCGGTGCAGCAGTCACCCCAATCGCCGTTGGCATGCCGATGCAGGGACGCTTGAATATCCTCGGCGTGAACGGCCGTTAGAGCGGCCGGCGTGATGACGGTTTGGCCAAGGCTGAATTTAGCGTTCATCGGCGCCGGCCTCCTCTTCCGCGATTTCGGCATCCATTGCGGGAATCTCGCGGTACTTCGAGAGGAAGCGGTCGATGATTTCCCACGCCTCCCATTCCCCTTCCAGATGGTCGAACACGTTTATGCCGGCACACCACCGGAGGCGATGTTCAGTGCATACGAACCAGTTTTCCTTCAGCACGTTGAAGGGACCTTCGCTGTATCCGCAAATGGGACAACAGCCGTAGTGGCCGCCGTAGGCACCCTGTGCTCGGCGGCGGATTTGCTGTTCGCGGCTTATTTTGGGTTCGGTCGTCATAGGCTCCAGCCCTCCCCGCGAACTGTCGGCGTCGAAGCTTCGTTTGGAATGGCCGTCGGAATCCCGACCAGGTGGAATCGAACCGTGTTCAAGGCGTCGAAGAAATGTTCATCCGCAAGCACGGAAATGACGTCGTACCACGTCGTTTGCCAGAAGCACCCTAGGATGAGGTCCAATGCCTGTCGAAGGTCTTCCGGCAATGGAGTTGGTGTATATCCGTCGTTCATATGCAAGTCCTCGTTCAATAGAGTCGGCTGCGCCCTCTGCCGCCGAAAGTTTGTCCCGTGGAAGGCTGCCAGAGGCAGCTTTTTTCCGGAGGGCCGGGGGTTTTGTTCACTCGTAGTTCCAGTGAACAAACCCCGGCCCAGAGGAAAAAAGAAAGAATGCATCGGGCGCAAGCCCGATTCCTCAGACAGCACGCGGCTGCCGGTGCAGGCGGCGGGCGGCGGGGCAAGAGCAAGGACCGTGACCGCGGAGCGGCCGGCGCCAGCCGGCGGCCTTGGCCGGCGCGGTCCTTGCTGACCCGCAACCAGAGCCAAACGGCGGCTGCGACGACGCGGCCGGCGCAGCCGGACCACTTCCGGGCCGAACGTTCGACGCAGTTGCGATTTCGCGGCGCTGACTCAACTGCGAGCCGAAGTCTCCGCGACGTGCAGCCGCGGAGTTGTTGGCGATTCAAATCTGTGCGTCGAAGACGTGCAGCTTTCCACCGCAATGGACCGTGAAAACGTCGCCGCCCAGCTCCATGTCACGACCGATGCCGTCGTAGTCGATGTGATAGCGGATGAAATCGGGCAGTCCCTTCAGCGCGTCGGCGTAGCAGTCCTTGACGAAATCCGATGCGTAGTCGGCGAGGCTGTCGAACGCGCCGCGATACGCCTCCTCCATATACCGGCGGGCTTCCTCAACATTGGATGCGTCGCCGACGTGATTCAGCAATGCAGCGAACAACGTGCCGTGCTCAGCCATTCCACGGGCGACATCCGCGACGTGCTCCAGGCCTTCGAACTCTGACAGATGCAGACTGCCGAAGTTGTCGTAGTCGTAAATCGCCCAGTCCTCGGCAATCGGCTCGCGCGATGCCGCGAGCATCTTCGCCACTGCTTCGCGGATGGCCTCCACCGGCTGATTGGCGTCAATCCAGCAGCCGTGCAAGTAGCCGGCGTTGTAGTCCGCCAGTGACGCCACGTAGATGCGTGGAGTTTCGGTCGCCGGCGTCGTCTCGTTGGTGCAATCTGTGTTCATGGTGTTCCGTGTCAATGCGTCGGCCGCGCCCTCAACCGCCGAAAGTTGTCCCGTCGAGGCTGCCAGAGGCAGCTTTTTCCCGGAGGGCCGGGTTGTTGTTCATTCGCAGTTCCCATGAACAAAACCTGGCCCACTGGGAAAAGAAGCGAACCGCATCGGGCGCCAGCCCGATTCCTCAGACAGGTCGCGGCTGCCCCTGTAGGCGGCGGGCGGCGGGTCGAAAGCAAGGACCGTGACCGCGCAGCGGCCGGGCCTCAAGCCGGCGGCGCCAGCCGGCACGGGCGTTGCTGGCCCGCAACCAGAGCCGAAGCGGCGGCCGCGACAACACGGCCGGCGAAGCCGGTTGGCCGGCGAAGCCGGTTGGCCGGCGAAGCCGGTTCAACCGAGGCGATGACGGCGATGGTTACTGCGGGAATTTGAGGAGCAGGTGGTTCCGGCCTTCGGCTAGAACCACGGAATGAGCAACCTCAGTGAAATGGAACGCGATTGCGAAGGAACTACGTGGTCGTGGGTTCCGTCTCCGTCGCCGGCTTGCGCTCGGTGTGGGCGTGAATCCATGAATGCACGTCGTACGCCAGCTTGGCGATGATGGGCAGGTCCTCGGTGTTGAAGCCGGAGGTCTCCTTCCATTCCTCGCCGTCCTTATAGAGCCGCGCGAGGGTCACGTTGTGCATCGTGCCGTTGGTGGTCTGGTTGCGCCAGATCACGGCCTTGATGCCGCCGTAACGAATCTCGTGGGCGGGCCTGTTCTTCTCGCTTTTCATGTCGTTCTTCATCGTTTTCTCCTTTCGCAAAGGGCGGATTTCCACCTGCTACGGGTTGTTATGCACGGGTCGCGAAATCGTGTGCTGTTCCCGGGTGATACAGGCGTATGCTCGCACGTTACGCGCCGCTTCGGCGGCGGGAGCTGGCACCGGTGGGCTCCGCGTGCTCGCAGCGCATCTGAAGCGTGTGTTACCTGCCGTATTCGGCCGTCGTCGTTGGGGCTCGTCAGCGGGGGGTCCCCGACGAGGACGGCCGATGGCGGTCAGGTATCAGCCCTCCCCCTCTGACTCACCTGCCGGATCGGTCCCGAGTCGGAGGGCTCAGGCTGCGACCACCTGAAACCGAACCAGCCAATTGCGGAATCGTCGATCTGCGAAACAGCGTGATTAAAGAGTCGTCGCGGGATGGTTCCGGTCGAAGCGAAGGGCAGCGGACGTGACAGGCCCGGCCGCAGGCGCTTCTTCGGGCCTGGCGCGGCCGATGCAGCGAAGAACGGCGTGACTCAAGAGACTTGTGATGAATCGCCGGTCAGGTTTCGTCGGCATCCAGCGACGCGGCCGCGCGCATCCCGTTGACGAACGCCTGCGCCAGCCGATGCTCGAAGCGTTCGCGCTCTGCCTCATGGCCCGGCGCGTTAGCCGGAAGCTTGCGCCGCCCGATTCGAACGGCTTCGCGCTGCACTGAATCCATGCAGTGAGCGACACCCCGCAGCATTATGCGCACCACGTGGCTGGTGCTGAGTCGCGTTCCGGTGGCTCGGCGATACAGATCGACGAGCCGCGTCAGCGTGTCGTCGGTTGAGCCCGTCAGAACGACTTCGCGTTTGATCATCATCGGCCGCTCGAAGGACTCCGTTCGAGTTGTCGCGGCGGCCTTACTGACCGACCCGGAAACGGCATTCGCCGCCGGCTTCGGCGTTGTCGTCGCAATCGCCCGCGCCGCGGCGTCAGCATCCAACAATCGGGCGATGGAACTGGAAGGAGGCGGTCGCTGGAGCGGCTTGGCCATCGTCGGCACCGCCTACGGATTCACAAATACGGTCTGGTCGCTCAGGTCGCTGAATTCGTCCGGTGTGTGCGGCGTACAAACGGTCGCGGATTGAAACGGGCCGAGATCGCCGCGCAGAAAGGCCTCCCGGTGCAGCACGCGGTGCTCGATTTCCGCAGCGAGGCGAAGATACTGGTTGGCGACCTTGAGCTTCGTGAATCCCGGAACCTGAAAGACCGACTTGCCCTTGCCCGAAAGCTCTGGCAGTACAACGGCCTGCGAAATCGAAGTCTCAAACCGTCGTCCAGGCAGTGCCGCATTCACGACCACCTCCAGCTCCGCGCGCAACTTGGTCGCCCGGCCATCGACGTTGGTAAAGATCACGCCTAACACTTCGAGCTTCGGATTGCGATGCCGACGCACGTCGGCGTTGTCCTTGAACGCCTCCGTCAGTCCGCCGAGCGATAGCGGATGAGGAAAGGCCGACAACAGGAACCACTCGGCCGTGGAGTACGCAGCGACGGTGGTGATGTCGGCCGCGGCCGGCGCCGTATCCAGGAAGATGAAGTCGTAGCGCTCACGCGCGTCCGCAATGGGTCGTTCAAGGATGGTGGTGCGATCGACAAACTTCGAGAGGAGCGTGTCGAGCTCCGACAACTGCGCCCGCGACGGAACCAGGTCCACGCCGCGAGGCATTTTTTCCGTGATCACGAGGTGGTCGATGGTCTCGTCGGTCGTAAGAAGCTCCAGAGTTCCAGCGAAGCTGTTTTGAGGTATCCCCAGGTGCTTGGTGGCACCGGCGGCCGGGTCCAGGTCGATGATCAGGCAGCGATAGCCGCCTTGACCGAGCGCGGCGGCAATGTTGACGCTGTTGGTCGTCTTGCCGACTCCGCCTTTCTGATTGCCGACGGCGATCAGGGTTCCAAGGGTCGCTGATTCAGTCATGTGCTTCCTCAAAAAACAAATCCCGTCGTGCCGGTGGCAGTCCTATGGCTGACGGGCAAGCCGGCGCTCGGGAATGCGCGCCGGCCAGCCCGCCGGCCCGCGGAAAGCGTGTCTCGTTGAAGTAGCACGTGCGTACGCGACGCGCAAGCGTCATTGCGACCCCTTGAGCAAGATTCGTGTTTGTTTGCACGGGAATTGTCGCGGAGGCTAAACGGGTGTGCCGGCCTGCTGGCCATCCGGCCTGCCCGCAATCCCGGTCTGTACGGCCGTGAGAATCCCATCTTGCGCAGAGCGGTGCCGCGCGATAGCGTCAAACCGTGCGATTCCGTCCGCACCAATTCGGGGTTGGGCGGCATCTCGCAAAGAACATGAGGGGGTTATGAGCTGAAGGAGGAAGGAACGAAAATGGCGACTTGACGGTCGCCATTTTTCGGCTGCAGATCGACGGGCGTCGAACGCTGCACAGGATGATTCTCGCAAAGTCACCCTAGCGCAGGTCCGCGCAGACTGTCAACCCACGATCCATCCGAACGGCCTACGTGTCGTCGAATTTCCATCGCCTCGGCTCCGGGCAAATCGGACGCCCGCCAAAGTGTCCGTCCAAACAGAGTTTGGATCATGGGAAATGAACCTCTTGAAAACAGCGTTCGACGTGCGTGGAACATTTCGTGGAACATTCGAAAAAGCGCCCACGCCCGGCCGAAGCCGGATGGCGGGTTCTGTTTCATCCCGGCGATGGCACTTATGCGAGCGTGGCGAGCCTACAAACGCGAGATCATCCGGCTGTATGACCTCCGGGTATGGTTCGCCTGTTTCGAGCTCGTGGCGCGGCGTTGCAACGTTGCACCCAATCGATTTCCGCGCTACTCGTTTGACGAGGTTCATTGCCTCGTGGGAGGCGGCGATTCGGCCTACGTCCAAACAGCGGTTCGACGACTGACGAATGCCGGCTTGCTTGACTGGTCCGAGCGTCGAATCCGATTCCCGCCCGTGGTCGTAGATGTCGAAACGGCGTGCGACGCCGAATGGCAGCGAATGGTTGATTTGGTCGTAAACCACCGCCGCAAAGTGCCTGTCCCACGGCGGACCTTGCGATTCTTGGCCGAACTGTCCAGACCCGTCGGTATCGCAACGGTGCTCGGCCATCTATTGCGCTGCCTCTACTACCGAAACGGGTTGTGCGCACCGGACGGTCGCTGCAAGGCTTCCTGGATCGCCGAGGTGTTCGGCGTCGATGCTCGAAACGTAAAAGCCGCGCGCCGGCGATTGTGCAAAATCGGTTGGCTCGCGGTCGAGGAATCGACCCAGACGGCACTGAACCGCTGGGGCGCTGCTGTGAGGGTCAACCTAGCGTGGAAGAACGAGCGCGAATCTGAGGAGGGATCACCACCGCCTGCGCCAGCCGAGCGGCCCCAATCACCACCCCCAAGAGATAACCGGGAACTCTCTTCGAGAATGATCAACCAGAAGCCCGCGTCAGCGGTTCGAACTGGTGCTCGCCGCGAAGCGGATAAACAGGCGAGGCTGACGCACGTGACGCCGGAAGATCTCAAGAATCCGATTCGCCTCGAAGCGCTCTTCGTTCAAGCACAGCAATGTGGATGGACGCCGGGCGGTGAAGCCGCGCGGCTGCGGTTCATCGCTGCCGCAGAGCACGCGGGCCGAGTTGGTCGGCGCAATCCGCCCGGCCTTTTCGCGAGCATTGTGCGTCGCGGGCTGTGGGCGTTCATTTCCGCGGCGGACGAGGATGCTGCGAAGAACCGACTCCGGCAACGCTGTGTGCGAGACGGTGCCGGTGAGCGTTGGCATCAGCCGGCCACGCGTTGTCCGTCACGTGTGCCGGTTGCTGTAGCTGATCTGGTTGGTGGACTAATCGACAACCTCGGGTGCCGGTTGGAAATCGCGCGCCGTAGAAACACAGCCGATGGTGAGTCGGCCTGCGATGCCACGCGGTTACACTCACAACGAGATGAAGGTCTGGGACCGGGCTGAGCACGGTACGTGTCATGTCTTCGGCCACTGCCACGGCCCGCATCTCGAAGATCCGGATGCACCGACGTGCGCGTGGACCGCAACTCCTTTCGTCCGTTCAGTCCTGATGAAATCGGGCCTTTGAGAATGTCAATGTCTTCGTGCTACCCGACGGCGCTGGCGGGATGCGACCGCTCACTACGGGCCAACACGGAAGTTGCGCATCATCCCGCCATCCGCGTGCTCCAAATTGTGGCAGTGATACACATACTCGCCTTGGAAGTCGCTGAAGCGGATCAACAGCTTCACCCGTTCGCCGGGCATGGCCAGGAACGTATCCTTCCAGCCCTCATCGACGTATCCCTGACGCACCGACTCCCAGCCATCGGCGAACTCAGGCATCACGCGCCGCTCCAGAATCTGAAACTGCGCGCCGTGAATGTGCAGTGGGTGGTTCATCGCCATCGGGCTGGTCTCGTTCACGAACTCCCAGACCTCCAAGGCGTCGAATGGAACGCGCTCGTCCTCGGACAGTCCGTTGAGCTGGAAGGTTCGGCCGTCGAAACCCCATTGCATCCCGCTCATCATCTGCATGCCGACGCTGATCGAAAATGTCCGCGGGTTGGCCGCGTTAACCGCGTCGTCCGTCCGGTACCGGGTGAACGTCGAGAGTTTGGCTGGAAGCGACCGCGTTTCCTGCTCCTGACGCTCCACCCGGATTCGGGCGATGCGCATGGCCGCTCCGTTGGGAACGCCGCCGCCACTGCCGTCCATCATCTGCGCCGTTTCGGACGATGCGCCTCGCATGTTCGACCCGCCCATGCCCATCATTCCGCCCATTCCCATTCCGCCGCCCATGCCCATCATGCCCATGCCGAAGTCCGCTCCGGTGAACTCCTGGCTTTCCAGAGTGACCTCGCTGCCGACGGGGTACTTCGAGAAATCGGCCCAGAGCTCGACCCGCTCGCCCGGCGCGAGTGTCACATGCTCGCGTTGGACAGGCGTCTCCAGCAAGCCGCCGTCAGTGGCAATGACTACTAGCGGTGTACCGTCGCTCCACGCGAGCTTGTAGGTGCGCGAGTTGGAGCCGTTCAGCAATCGCAGACGATACGCACGGGTCGAAACCGCCAGCTCGTGGTTGGCCTGACCGTTCACGAGCATCTGGTCACCGAGAAACCCGTCGAGCATCGTGCCGTCGTGCGGCGGATAGACGAGTTGATTGTTGCCGTCGAACAAGCGATCTTGAATCACGAGCGGCAGGTCGAAGTCGCCGGCGGGCAGCCCGGCCGCATCCTCTTCGTCGTCGGAGACCAGCAGCAGGCCGGCGAGCCCGCGATAGACCTGGCGGCCGGTGACGCTGTGCGTGTGTGGATGGAACCAGTATGTGCCCGCGCGATCGCGGACTTCAAACTCATATGTGAACGCCTCGCCGGGATTGATGGAATACCGCGTGTGACCGTCCTGCACCGCCGGAACGCGCATCCCGTGCCAGTGAATGATGGTCGGCTCATCCAGGTCGTTTGCCAGACGAACGCGAAGGCGGTCGCCTGTGCGCGCGCGGATAATCGGCCCCAGATACGAACCGGGCAGGGATGCGACCCGTGCCGCGTCGCCGGCGATGACGCTCGGCGCGTACGTGAGCACAGCCGTGGTCTGTCCGGGCAGGATCTGCTGCGCGCTCGAAGTCGCCTTCAGTTCGACATCCAGAGTTGGCTTGAACTCAGCCGTGGGTTTACCGACGTTTGCCGCAGTTTGTTGAGCTTCGGGACTGTTTCCCGCGAGCGGACACCCGCCAACGCCCCCGAGACTCAGGATTGAACCGAACACGATGACCGCTGCCGGGCGCGATCCGAACGTTGACCAGCGCGAGCTTTGGTTGACGGCTGGCGAATAAGATGCCATGACTTTCCTCCTCTTACGCCAACGAATCGACTGGCGCAATCTGATTGGGAACGTTGCAGTGGAGTTCGCGCAAGTCACGCTGCGTCGGCGATTCTCGTACAACAATTGTGCGCAACGTGCAGCGTGCAGCTACGGCGTGCTCCTCATGCCGCCGAACATACCGCTACCCGAGAATAACCCGCCCATCATCCCCGCGGTGGACGTGCCGGCACCGTTTCCATGGGAGTTCATGCCGTTCTGGCCCATGTGGCTCTGCATCGCGCTCGTGACCGCGACGAACTCCTGCGTGTCGCCATCCTGATCGAGATCATTCGTGTCCTGCATCAACGTGCAGGAAAAGTCGCCGCCGCAGTCGAAATCCGAGTTCAGGAACCCCGGCACGCAGAAACGGTTGTCGATTTCCGTACCGTCGCCCATGTGGGCGGCCATCTGTCCGACATTGGTGAGGCTGCCCATGCCGACCATCTCCGCGCAGGGCATCTGGAAGTCCACGGACTCGCCGGGGCCTACGACGACCTCCTGCGTCTGCTCTTGCACGCCATCGGGACTCGAAATGAACGCAAAATGGAACGTGCATGGCTGCCCGGTCTGGTTGGCAAGCTCCATCGTCATCATGCCACCGTCCTGCGCGAGATACTCCGTGCCGTGGAAGCCCATGTGGTCATCCATGTGGCCGCTGAATCCGTTCATCATCGCGCCGCCGAAGCCGTCTGCCCCGCCGATGTTGGCCGCAACGGATTCAGCTTTTGCAGCGACTTCAGCCGCTACACCCGTGGGTTCCTGGTTCCCGAAAATGTCAGTCAACCCGCCGGGAACACAGCCGGCCAATCCTGCTGCCAAGGAAACGACGCCCATCGTCGGCCACATGAGCTTGCGAGACATGCTTGGATTCTCCTGTGTAAGTTCTGTAGTCTTAAGCGTTTACGATTGGCCGCCGGTCGCATCGCGACCGCCGCCTCCACTCAGTTGTTTCCGGCAAGTTGTGCGCCAACGGAAACGCCAGATCTGGGGAGTCCCCCCAGACATCGGTTCCGCTGCCGGGCGGGAACGCGGCCTTCGGCGTGAAGCAGTCGAAGGCGCCGCGCGGGGACCGGGTGCGATCCGTCGCCGTTAGCACCTGCGGCTCTTCCCCGAACGAGGTGGCGCAACGTAACGTCACAGACCGCTCGTCTCACGTCACGCTCGCTGGCGGGCCAACGCAGAATCGCGCCTGCACCCAGTCGGTGCAATAGTTCGGCTTCGTCGCGCGCACCGCGGTCCAGGAGTGCGACCGTCCCGCTAGAGATTCGATGGGTCTGAAGCCACTTCAGTAGGGCGATGGCGAAGCCGTCCATTCCCGCGGTTTTCACGAGGATCGCATCGAACTCCTGATGTCGGAGCAGGCGGCACGCTCCGAAAAAGCTCCCGATGGCGACCGATTCGAAGCGGCCAACGAACAAGTCGTAGAGCCGACGCCGTGACGCGCTTTCGCGGTCCAAGATGAGGAGGGTCATGAGAATAACCTCCAAGGGGGCGCTCGCGTTCCCAAGATCGGACCAGTTGGTCACGCTTCGTTGGGAGTTCACGAGTGTCTGACTCTCAGTTCTTTAGATGCGCGCCGTGGCTCCGTCCTTCCCACGAACCCGGGTGGGTCGGCGCGAATTTCCTCTCTCACGGCGCGAATGGCGAGGATGATGTCCAAGTATGCGCTCTGCACGCGCGTGATGCGAAAGCCTGCCAACTGCACGTTGCGCAGCGTGTCGCGGTTCATCTCGGTGCCGCTCCATCGCGTCCACAGCGTCATCAAATCCAAGACGAGACCCAAGACGGGGTTGCGGCTGCGCACGTGCTCAAACATCAGGAGCTGGCCGCCGGGCCGTAGAACCCGGTGAATCTCGCTCAGCGCACGACGGGGATCAGGCACCGAGCACATCGTGCAGGACGTCACGACGGTGTCGAAGTAGTCGTCGGGAAACTCCAGCTCCTGCGCGTCCATTCGCGTAAGTTCGAGCCTTCCCCGGTAGCGCTCAGCGCGAGGTCTCGCGCGCCGCAGCATCTCCTCGCTGATGTCGATGGCGATGATCTCGCGGTCGGGCGGGAAGTGTTGGATATCGACGCCCGTGCCGACCGCTTCGAAGAGCACGCGACCGGACATGTCCCGAAACAGGGCGGCCTTGTGCGGCCCGCGGCGAAGCTGCGAGCCCTCGCACACGTCGTAGAACCTCGCCCGCAGATCCCAGATTCGCGACATAGCCGGTCACCCACTCGGAAAGCTCGCGGCAAACCGCCGGCGTGACGCCCGGCCATAAGCCGCGACGAAGAAGAACATTCCCAGCCCCGACGCCGCACCGAGAACGCAAGCCATCCGCGGGCCGGGTTCGCATCCGACTGCGTGCAGCCCGCAGACGAACATGGGACTGATCATCGCGATCATCATCGAGGGGACCATGCTCTCGATAGAGCCGAGCAGCGGCGCCACAAGCAGCGCAAGCAGCGTCTGGACGATCATCGCGAGCACCATGCCCGCGAGTAGCGACAGCAGAAAGCCCCATCCCCACTCGTGGGCAAGGTGCATGGTCAGCGTGGCGAGCACGCCGACGACGGCGAAAAAGCAGGCGTCGCCGACCAGGAACAGCGTCGATCGCACACGCCCCGTCAGGTCGCCGGGCCGTAATTCTCGCGAGCTCACTTGGCCTCTTCCGTTCCGGGGGCTGCAACGTTTCCGGCGTTACCGCACCCGGCGGCGCGGTACGATCGGAACGAACTCGTCCTGCGTGTACAACCACGCCAGCGCGGACAGATCGCGCTGCGTAACCTGAACGAACTCCAAGGGTTCATGGTTTCGATACTCGTCGGGTGCGTGCTGGTGCGGCCCCATCATGTCGTTCCCATCCTGCGAGTGTCCGAGACCCAGAAGATGGCCGAGTTCCTGGAGCAAGTCCTCGGCAATCATCGCTTCGGGCCGATTTCCGGACGAACGCTGCATAACCACGCCGTCGGCGACGACCGGGCTGCCTCGAATGAGTCGTGCTTGGCCCAGCACGTCACCGCCAAGCCCATCGCCGGACCAGTCGATGGTGATGTCGGCCTGACGCGAGTCGGTGACAAGCGCAAAGAAGGGCGGGAGCTTCACTCCGCCGGCTGCCTGATTCCAAACGGTGAGTGCCCGTGCCGCAATTCGGGCCAGCGATTCCGCCTCCTGCGGCGTCGCGTCGGATAAGTCCGCGTGATTGGAATACACGCGCAGCGGGAGATCGGTGAGCCGGAGACGCACCAGCCGGCCCGGGACGATCTCCCACATTTCAAACCCGGCGGGACGTGCGGCCTTGACGCCTCGCGGAGAGAATGTGGCAATGACAGGCACTTCGGCGTACCCGAGCCGTCGGCCGCTCGCTGCGTCCCAGGCCTCGACGCCGATGGCGTCCTGAAATGTACCCGGCCGTCCCTCGCGCTTAAGCGCGTACACGGCAAAGATGTCGCGCGTGTCGCCTGTCGTGTTCAGGACTCCGCTCGGCGGCCCGTCGAGATCGCCCGGCAGGCCATCTTCGCGGTGAAAGCGTACGATGGGCTCTCCGGGCTGATGAAGATGCGTGCGGTAGCGAATATCACGCCCGAGGCGATTCAGAATTGTCAGTTCGGCGTGATCTGAGCCCTCGTCACCCAGGGCGCAGCGAAGACTGATCGTCCTCCCGTCGGCACGCACGCCGCCTGAATCTACGACGACGGTCTGACCCAGAACCGCGTTCGGCGCGACAACAAAGAGGATGACGATGGCCGCGCCGATTCCGATCGACAGTCTGCAAAACATACGACACCTCACGGGATTCCAGGGCTCCTAGAGCAACCACGCGGCCAGCGCTTGCCGGGCGAAGTCCGCGACAAAAGTCTTGAGCTGATCGACGAGACCGGCGGTCGAGCCGTCCGTTGTTTCCCGCACTACGTCACAGCCCGCAAGCAACAACGCCAGTGAGAGAAGCGCCGCGAAAACGCGAGCCGATGAATGCGACAATCCAACGCCGCGACGGTCATGGTTTGGCTGCAAGGTCATACCCTGGCACTCCTTCCGTCTCCGAGTCGTACCCGTCGGCGCCGCTCGCCCCCGACGCTGCGCTGATACTCGGTCCGTCGCGCTCGCCGGTTGGCTGCGAGGCGGGTTGGGTTGTTGGCGGATGCGTTTCAAGTTCCGACAGGCGGCCGGCGAGCTGCCGCTCCAAGTTCGCGGTGCTGATTTCCAGATCGCGCAGCGCAGCGGCATGACCCAAGCGCGTGCGAATCAGCGATTCCTGGGCGAGAAGAACGGTCAGGATTGACTCGCGGCCGGCGCGGTAGGCAGTTTCCGAAAGGTCCAGGTTCGACTCCTGCAAGGGCAGCAGCGATTGGCGGAAGACGCGGACGCGGTCCTGGGCCAGACGCCGCTGCGTCAGCGCCGATCGCACGCTTTCGACGATCCGCTGCTCCACTTCGCGGTAGCGCTCGTGAAGTTCTCGGGCGCGAAACTGGGCCTTGGCGATTTGCGCCTGGTTCTGGTCGAAGATCGGCAGTGATACCTCCAACGCCGGACCGACGACGGACTCAATCTCCTGACTGCGCTCGATGCGGCGCTGTCCCGCCGATTCGATCTCCGGCGCGGTCAGTTGCCGGGCAGCGACGGAAGCACGCGCTGTGTCTGCGAGGAGGTTCCGGCCAGGCAAAGCCCGGCGCTCGAATCGCTCGCCCATCACGGCGATGCCGAGGCTCTGAATCACGCGCAGGCGCTGTTGCTCGAAGTCGGCCAACGCCGCATCGCGTTCGAAGTCGGCGGCTTGAAGATCGAGCCGTTGGAGCAGCGCAACTTCGACAAGTTGTGCCTCGGTCAGCATAAGAGCGGGTCGCGGCGGATCGAGACTCATTTCCGTCGGGCGCCACTGGTCCATGGCGCGGGCGACGCCGAGCAACCGAAGCAGCGTGCGCTGCGTGACCGCGAATTCGCTGCGAAGCGCGAGCAATTCCAAGTCGGTCTCCAGATAACGGCTCTGGACCAGGTTCACGTCGAGTTGCGAGGTGCTGCCAGCCCGAAGTCGCGCCTGCGCGATCTCCATCGCCTCGCGCAGAATCTGAAGGTTTTGCTCCTGAAATCGAATGGCAAGCGTTTGATACTGGAGCGCCGAGTAATTCGCGCGGATGTCGGTCGTGAGGCCGAGCGCCGTATCGGCGACGGAGAGAATTCGTTGTTGCAACAAGTCGCGAGCTGCTTCCACGCGCCGCGGAATCAGCCAGATCGCGGCGAGATCCTGAGCCAAACCAAACGTCAGCTTGGCGAGCCCGCCGGCCTCCGGGAATTGCAGCGACACCGCGAGCATCGGGTTCGGCAACAAACCGGCCTGGATTAAATCCGCCTTGGCCTGGCCGATCACCTCAAGGTCGGCGCGGAGTGATCGATTGTTCTGCAACCCCAACTGGAGCGAGTTGTCGAGAGTCAATACGCCGGAACCGTCAACGACCAGCTCGCCGCCCTCGAACGGCTCCCGCCAGGACGGGTTTCGCCCGGTAAGTTTCTCGAAGCGCTGCGCCGCCTCCTGAAGCTCTGTGCGGTGGTCGATCTGAGCGCAGCCCGACAGCAGCATCCCGAGCCACGCGATTGCCACAATTGTTCCACTCGCTGCGTTTCGATTCATCGATGTTCTCTCGCCGAGGGAATGTCGGCAACCAAACCCACCACGTCGCCTACCCATTGGCGACACTCGGAACGATTGCGACCGCATGATCCGGGCGTCGCGCCTACGGCTTCGAGCCATGACCGTGACCCGATTCCCCGCCCGTGCCAGCCGCGTCGGCCTGGGCCACGTCGAAAGTAAACGGAACGGTGATGATCCTACCTTTGTGCTGGAACTGGCCCCAGCCCTTGTAAAATCCCGCCGCCGGGAAATGGGCGTGGAAGACGATGCGCGGTCCTTTGCTGGCCGACGGGCCTTCTTCAAGCGGGTGGCTGTGGACGAACTCCTTCAAATCCTGGCTGATGATGACCAGATGTCCCATCGCACCGAGATACGGCTCCAGATCCGTCACGGGCTTTTCGTCCTTCGACAGACTGAACGTCAGTTCTTCCTCCGCTTCGGCGACAAGCTTGCCGTCGGTCTTGAACTGAACCGTGAATCCGTCGACTGTCTTAGGTTTGTCGCCATCGGTTTTCAGTGCGACACGCGCCGGCGGAGTGCCGTCCACCATGATTTCAACAGGCACAACCTGCATGCCGACGCCCTCAGGCGTGAAGTCATGGTAGAGCACGTATTTGCCCGGCCGCGGAAACGCCCATTTCAGAGTGAACGTCCCGTCTGCGCCAATCTCAGGATGCTCGTGCGCGTACCACGACAGGTCTTCGGACGCCATAAGAAGGTGCAGAATCTTCTCGTGAACGACCTGTAGATTCTTGACCGTCTTGCCCGCCGGGTCTTTGAGGTGGAACCTCAGCGTCGTCTCGACGCCGGGCTTCAATCCCTTGTTGGGCGTAACCTCCACGGAGAACTTTTCGTCCGTGATCTGCTTTAGGTGCATGTTGCACTTTGGGCATTCGCCGGGCTTGTCGTAAGTCTTGTCGCCCTCGCATTTCATCGGGCATTGGTAGATTTTCGGCGCGTAGCGCGAGAGCGTCGCCGTGAGCTTGACCATTTCGTCGTACTCGCGCTGCGTTCCAGCGAGATCGCCGCCATCCGCTGCCTTATCGATAGCGTCGAACTTTGCCGCGAGCGCACGCCCGGCCTGGTTTACCTCCTTGACGGCGTCCTTCGGTACACCTGAATCGGGCTTCAGGGCGAGCTGGCCGATCTGGTTGCCGACTTGTTTGATCACGTCGGCCTGTGCGTGAACATCGTCAAGCCCCTTGGATTTGATGAGCTTCTCGATTTCGGCCAGCCGCCGCTCAATCGCCTTCACGGCTGCGGCGTACGTGGTCGGTATCTTGAATTCGGCTGGCTTGCCGTGTTCGTGTCCGTGTTCCTGAGCGAGTACGGACTGCCAACCGAAGATTGCCAGGAGCGCGACGATGCCGATACGGAAATCACGTCGTTTCATGAATGGTCGTCCTCTTTTCCTCTGTTTGTTTACGTCGCGGCGAACGGCATCACACGATGTCCGGTCACGCGCTACGGCTTGTGGCCCTTGTGCTCATCGTCCTTGTGGCCGTCATGCACATCCTTGTCCGCTTTCGTGGGACCATCGAATTCGAACGTGAACGTCTGCGGTTTTTGCCCGTCCTTGAAATCGACGGAAACCACCGCCGCGAGCGGCGTCTTCGTCGAGGCGTCCGTTTTTCCACTGAGGAACGATTTCGTTGAGTCTACGGCAACAGCCAACGGCCGAAACTCGGCTTCAGCCGCGCCTTTCTTCCCGATCCGTGCCTGCGCCGCAACGCGATCCGCCGGAATCGGCTTGGCTTGCGCGTCGCACAGGTAAATGCAGAGCTGACCATCGGCAGACAGCGTCGCTTCAACCTGGTGCTTTCCGTCGGGGGCCGTAACAAGCAGCCCGCCGTGCGGGCCGTGGCTGGCGACTTCCTTCAGCGCCATGTTGCACTTGGGGCACTTGCCGGGCGCCGCGTAGGTCTTGTCGCCTTCGCACTTCATCGGGCACTGATACGTCTTCGCGACGTACTTCTGGAGCGTGGCGGTCAATACGACCATCTCGTCGTACACCTTGCGCGTGCCTGCGGCATCGCCCGCATCGCCGGCCTTGTCGATCGCATCGAACTTCCCGGCCAGCGAGCGGCCGGCCTGGTTCACTTCCTTCACCGCATCCTTCGGCACGCCCGAATCCGGCTTGGCGGCGAGCTCCCCGACCTTGTTGCCGATCTGCTTGATCACGTCCGCCTCGGCATGCACGTCGTCGAGGTGCTTGGCCTTGATGAGCTGTTCGATGGCGGCCAGGCGACTCTGAATTTCCTGCACCGCCTGCGAGTACCTGGTTGGCATCGTGAACTTGGCCGGCTTGCCGTGCTCCTGTTCCTTCCCGTGCTCGTGCTGCGCCAGCGCCGTTGGCACGGTCGCTGTCAGCGCGGCTACGAGCGCGATTCCCATAATTCTCGTACGCATGTGATTCTCCTTTTGTCTGACCGATCCCGCGGCTTGCATCCGGCGAGCTACGGCGATTGCGGTCTACTCGAAATCTCAAGTGCGCTGGTGCCATCCGTTTTCACGGTCGCAGGCGGTGCCGCGCGTTTCTCGTCTCCACTCACACCGACGGTTTGCGCTGGATTCAACGTTCGCCACTCCGCCGCGATCCGCTCGCAGGCCTTGCGGCCGAAGCGGAGGAACACGGTGGGCGTGATGCAAAAGTCCAGCAGCGTGCTCGTAATCAATCCCCCGAGAACGACGAGCGCTACCGGGTAGAGAATCTCCTTCCCAGGTTGCCCGGCCGCGACGATCAGGGGGATGAGCGCCAACCCGGCCGTAAGCGCCGTCATCAGCACGGGCGCGACGCGCTCCTGACTCCCGCGAATCACCATGTCGCGACCAAAGCTCATGCCCTCGTGCGTAATCAGGTGGATGTAGTGGCTGATCATCAGGATGCCGTTGCGCGCGGCGATGCCACACAAACTAATGAAACCCACCAGGCTCGCCACGCTGAACGTCTCGCCGGCCAGCCAGAGTGCCGCCGCGCTGCCGATGAACGCGAACGGGATGTTCAGCATGATCTGGCCAACCATCTGCGCTGAGCGAAAGTGCGAATAGAGCAGCGCGAACATGGCAGCGAGCGACAAGGTGCCGAGGATGAGCAGGAGCCGGGTAGCGCTCTGTTGACTTTCGAACTGGCCGCCGATGCTGAGTGTGTAACCGGCCGGCATCTTCTCGGCCGGCAGGTCCATCGCCAAGGAGCGCTGGATCTCCGCCACAGTGCTGCCCAAGTCGCGGCCGTGGACGTTGGCGGAAACGACCATGCGGCGCTGGACGTTTTCGCGGTTGATCTGATTGGGCCCCGGCGTCTCGGTGATGCCGGCCACGTCGGATAGCAGCACCACCGCACCGGTCGGCGCGAGTAAACGCACGTCGTTCAGCCGATGCACGTCGTTGCGGACCGACTCGTCGAACATAAGGACCAGGTCGTATGACTTCAGGCCGTCGAGAACCTGCGACACGACCTTGCCTTTCAGGGCGGTTTCCAGCGTTTCGATAAGTTCGGCAGGGTAGAACCCGACGCGCGCGGCCGCCTCGCGGTTGACGCGAATGCGAACCTGCGGGACCAGCACCTGCTTTTCGACCTGGAGATCGACGACTCCGGAAATGCCGTTCATAGCGGCTTGCACTTGCTGCGAGAGATTTCTGAGGACGTTCAGATTCTGACCAGCAATCTTGACAGCGATCTGCGCTCGAACGCCCGAGAGCAGGTGATCGATGCGGTGGCTGATCGGCTGGCCGACGTTGATCGCCACGCCGGGCAGCGTTTCCAGCTTGTCGCGTATTTCCGCCAGTACGGCCTGCTTATCACGAACGGACGACGGGGGGTGGCGTCCATCGACCGTTACGTGCTTCTCGGGCGCGCGCGCCTCGTCAGGCGTCCAGAAATCGACGTCCAGCTCCGAGTAGTGCACCCCCTCGGCGTGCTCGTCCTGTTCCGCCCGTCCCGTTCGGCGTCCGGTGGATTTCACTTCCGGAACGGACAGGATGAGTTGTTCCGCACGCGCGCCAAGGCGATCAGACTCAGCGAGCGAGATTCCCGGTTCGGCAAAGACGTTGATCGTCGCCGTGCCCTCGTTGAACTCCGGTAGAAACTCGCTACCCAACCGCGTCACGAGAAAGACACCGAGACCAACGAGAAGCAGTCCGCCAGCCATGACGGCGTTCGGGCGCGGCAGCGTTGCTGCATACGCCATGCGCGCCAGCGCCTTGCACCCGCGAAGTACGAGTCCGTCCTTGTCGTGTGCCATCCGTTTCATGTTCGGGAGCAGGTAGTAGCAGAGCGCCGGCGTGACCGTCAGCGACACGATCATCGAAGCGAGGATGCTGACGATGTATGCCACGGCCAGCGGCCGGAACAATCGCCCTTCGACGCCTGATAGAGCGAAGCACGGCAAAAAAACAAGCAGGACTACGGCGGTGCCGAACGCGATCGAGTTACGAATCTCGCTTGAGGCGTCATAGACCACCTGCATCGCGGGGCGTGGACTGGGCGTTTGGCGATTCTGTCGGAGCCTCCGGAACACGTTCTCGACATCGACGACGGCGTCATCCACCAGCTCGCCGATCGCGACCGCGATGCCGCCGAGCGTCATGGTGTTGATCGACAGTCCGAAGAACTTGAACACCAGCGCCGTGACCAACAGCGATAACGGGATCGCCGTGAGCGTGATGAACGTCGTGCGGAAGTTCATCAAGAAAAGCGCCAAGATGATGACAACCAGGATCGCCCCGTCGCGAAGCGCCTCTTCGACGTTTGAAATTGCCGCTTCGATGAAGTGCGCTTGGCGGAACAGGTCGGCGTTGATGATGAGGTCTTTTGGCAACGAAGGGCGCAACTGCTCCAGCGCTTTGTCGATGCGTGCGGTCAGGTCGCGCGTGTCGATGCCAGGCTGCTTCTGAATCGCCATGATTACGGCCGGCCGTGCGTTCATGGAACCGTCGCCGCGCTTGATCAGCGCGCCGCCCTCCCGCACGGTCGCGACATCCCGAATCAGAATGGGCCGCACGGCGCCTTCGCTGACCCGCGTGGCGACGAGCGAGGCACCGATGTCTTCCGCGGAACGAACGCGGCCCAGGTTGCGAACCACAAACTCCTGGCTTCCGCTGACGATGAACCCGCCGCCCGAGTTCTCGTTGGCTTTCGCAAGCGCCTTTTCGAGATCATTTAACGTGAGGTCGTGGCGGCGAAGCTTCTCGGGATCAGCGAGCACCTGGAACTGCTTCACTTCGCCGCCCATGACGGTGATTTGACCGACACCGGCGACGGCCAGCAGCGTCGGGCGGATCGTCCAATCCGCCAGCGAGCGGACCTCCATCGGCTGAAGCAAATCGCTTCGCAACCCGACGAGCAGGATCTCGCCCATGATCGAGGTGACCGGCCCCATGACGGGGATGACGCCGGACGGCAGCTTTTCCGCGACCTGGTTGAGCCGCTCCTGCACGACCTGGCGGTCGTAGCGGATGTCGGTGCCCCAGCCGAACTCGACGATCACCACCGAAAGCCCGAGTCCGGTTTGGCTACGGACGCGCTCGACACCCGGGGCGCCATTCAAGGCAGTCTCAAGGTGGAACGTGACTTGTGTCTCGACTTCCTCTGGCGCCAATCCCGGCGCTTCCGTCAGAATGGTCACAGTCGGCCGGTTCAGATCGGGCAACACGTCCGTCGGCAATTGCGCCGCCGTGAACAGACCATATGCGGCGATGAGCACCGCGGCGGCCAACACCAGCACGCGATTGTGCAGCGAGAATCGGATGATGGCGTTCAACACGCGGCAGTTTTCCTTGCTGTAGGATGCGAGATCACAGAACGAGCATCACGCCGGCCATGACGGCCATGCCCAGGTCCTCGGCGAGCGTGACCTTCGTCATGGGCAAATTCAGCACCGTCCCCAGACACGCACAGCGAATTGCGTTCTTGCGCAGCAGCGCCTTCAGCACGCCCACGGCGCCAACGAGCATGAGCACGAGCGTCGCGCTATTGACCAGCACGGGCTGCCAGCCCGTCAGATAGGCCGCGCCGAGCGCCAACTCGACGAACGGATAAACAAAGCCCCACGCCGGAACGGCCCGCGCGACCACGTCGTATGAGCGATAGGCCATCGCGAAGCCGCGGAGGTCGAGCAACTTGAAAAACGAGAAGACGAGAAAGAAACCTCCCATGAAGTGACTCATGAGCGGGTGCAGCGACCAGTGGCCGGTTGCGAGTGCGATTAGGAGCACGGCGCCGAGCAAATACCCGACGATCAGAAAGAGCGGGTACAGGCTTTCGGGCCGTTCCTCGGCGATCGTCGGGATCGCGGCGGCATTCGGCGCGGGCATGTCCGGCGATTCGGCGAGCGAGTAGCTGCCCGCGGCCCGGACCGCCTGATTGAATTCATTCAGCGGAACGTGCCGCTCCATCGCGATGTTCGCACGGGGCGGTTGGAGCGTCACTTGTACCGATTTCACGCCATCGACGTCTTGCAGCGCCGATGTGATCTTCGACACGCAGCTTTGGCAGTGCATGCCGCTGATGGCGAACGAGTGCTGCATCGCGGGCAGGCTTCGATTGGGTGCGGTCGCGGTAGTCATGGATGCTTATTTCCTGCTTCAGGTTTCGGTGTCACTGCTGCAACAGTGACGTTCGCCTTCGGACGTAACTGCGTCAGCGAGTAGGCACCGTCGGTGACGACCACGTCACCTGGCGCCAAGCCTGCGAGCACCTCCAAAACGCGGTCGTCACGAACACCCGTGTTGATGTCCTGCTTCTTGTAGACGTCTCCGCTCTTCAGGAACACGAAGTGCATCGGACCGTCCTGTACGACGGCGGCGACGGGAACGACGACGCCGTTCTTCGCCTCCCGCAGGACGATGGTCAGGTCCACGAACATCCCATCGCGCAGCGTGAAGCTCGGATTGGGCGCTTCGATCAAAACGTGCGCCGTGCGCTTGATCGCGTCCAACACCGGACTCACGAACTTGATGCGGCCCTCGGCTTGAAACGCGCTGTCGGCGGGAGTGCGGATGCGGACGGCATCGGACGATCGCTGCGTGACGCGCGCAATCAACGACTCGGGTACTTCGCCTTCGATTTGAACGGCACTGAAGTCGGCAATCGCGAGCAGCGTCTCGCCGGTCGTGGCCCAATGTCCGGGGCGCGCATTGCGTTCGACGACCACCCCATCCGCCGGCGCCACGAGCCGGACGACGTTGATCGGCTGATCATCCGATGGCTGGGTAAGGGCGCTCTGGTCGGCCGGCTCGATATTTGCGACGGCTAGGACCGCATCGCGAGACAGGCGTAGTGCCTCCGCCTGATGGCGAAGCACCTCGGCCTCCTTGATCGCAACACTTAGATCGACCACCCGCAGCTTCGCCGCACCACGGGCCTTCAGCGCCACTGCACGCTTCTCGGCCAGCTCGTTCAGCGGCACGGCCTTGTCGCCGGCCGACTCCAGGCGCTCCAATTCGGCTTCGGCGAGCTTGGCTGTCGCCTCAGCGTTCTCCACTTCGACGCGCAACTGTTCGACTCGTCCGTCACCCCGGATCAGCTCCAGCGACAGTTTCTGGAACTCGACCTCCAGCTTCCTCGCCTCGTAGACGTTTTTGGCCAGCTCGGGCGAATCGATTTCGATCAGCGGTTCGCCTTTCTTGACCGGATCGCCCACTTGAACGCGGACAGAGAGCACTTTGCCCGCCGTCCGAGTCGCAACAGTCCAGTGACGGTCGGGTGCCGCTCGGACAATGCCGGAGACGGGAAGAACGTCCTGAACCTCGCCGAAGTCGACTTCAGCCGTTTTCAGCCCAATATGGGCCGCCGTCTCGGGCGAGATCTGGCGTGGCGCATCGAGATCGAACGCTCCGACCTCTTTGCCGCCGTGGCCTTCGTGCGCGTAAACGGCAACCGATATTGCGGCCAATCCGGCACCGACAAGCGCAAGAAGCACGATCATCCGTCGTTGCGGAGGCATTAAGCGTCACTCCTCGAAGAGCGCAGGAAATCGCCCTTCCGTCCGGCCGATCCTCGGCCGTGTGAAGAGTTGGATGCGCCACGATGCTGCAATCTTCCGGCGCGGAGCTGAAAGAATGCGGCAATCTTGTGGCAGCGCGACGGTCACGTGGCTGTCACGCGACCGTCGAAACGGTTACCCTGTTCGTGCCGAGCGGGCGAGAATACGAAACCCGCTCGGCTGAAAACTGTGAACGACACATGGAACGAACTTCAGGTACTCGACGGGTGCCGGCGTGGCGAGCGCGCGGCGCAGCACGAACTTTACGTGCGCACGAGCGAGCGTATCTATCGGGTCCTGCTGAAGATAACACGCGACCCCGATCGGGCCTTCGATCTCGCGCAGGAGACGTATCTCAAGGCGTTTTCGAAGATCGCCCAATTTGACGGTCGCTCGTCGTTAGCGACCTGGCTGTACCGGATTGCCGTGAACGAAGCTCTCCACGCTGCCCGCCGGGCCGCCGTGGCCGAGTCGGCGAGTGAGGCCCTCCGCGCGTCGCATACGACGAATCTGACGGACGACCCGTCTGCAACCCGGCTCGATGTGGCGGAGGCGTTGGCCCAACTAACCGAGTCCGATCGGGTCATCCTGGTGCTCCGGTATCAGGAGGGTCTCGACTACGCCGCAATTACCGAGATTACCGGCCTCGCCGACGGGACGATCGCCTCGCGGCTGAATCGAGCACGCCGGCGGCTGCGCGATTTCCTGAAATCGGGCTACGCGGCGGGGGAAGAAGCCGACGGCCCGGCGCATCTAACAACTGACGGACGAAACTCTTTGGAGAGCGGCGCGCGGCCGGGTTCCCGCTCGGACCCGGCGGTGCGCGCGGCAAAGCCATGAACTGCGATACGGTTCGCGAACAACTTGGCGCCTATGTGGACGGCGAGATCGCGCCCGAGTTTCGCGCGGAGATTGACCACCACGTTGCGAGTTGCCCGGACTGTGCCGGTGAGCTCGCCGAGCTGCACGAGTTGGCCGATGCACTGAGCCGTCCCCAGATTGCCGCCGTGCCATCCGGTCTTTGGCGGGCGATCGAGGAGCGCCTGCCGGCGAGGCCGAAGCGCCGCATTCTGACGTTCCCGATCCCCCGCTTGGTGGGAATCGCCGCCGCCGTGTTCATCCTCGTCGGTCTCGGACTGTTCTCGCTCCCTTGGGGAGGCAACGGAATCCGGCAGGCTCAGGCGGCCACGGTCGATTTTGGCGTGCTGCTCGATGGGCTGCGTTTCGATGCGCGGGCCGCGTTCGACAAATTCGTCGCGGTCTACCAAGGCCGGCGTGCGACGGTTGCCGAAGCCCGGCAGCACGGCAAAGACCTGACCTTCGATCTCCCGGAATCGCTGCCCGGCGGATTCCGACTGACGGCCATTTACACGCTGCGCTTTGGTAACAAGCTCGGCGTGGCAGCGTGCTACGAACGTGACGGCCAGTTCCTCGGCGCGCTCTTTCACCCGCCTGTGCTTCAGGAGGACTTCGGCACGCACGAGGATCGCGAGTGCGTCGTCGGCCAACACCGCGGCCACGCCGTGGAGGTGGGCGAATGGCGGCTGGTACACGTCACCGACCCGACCACGTGCCACTGTGTTCTCAGCACACTCGACGAATCCACAGAGTTGCCGCCGGTCTTGAGTGCCCTCGCACCCCATAGCGACACAAGCGGATCCGATTCGCACGGACACTCGGAGAAGCACCCGTAGTGAAGGCATCGCTCACTTGGAGTGCGACCAAGCATGTTCCGCAACATCAGCTACATCGCGTTTGCCGTGCTCCTCAGCAGTTGTTCGAGCCCTCAGAATTCACACCGACACGAAATGGTCGCTCCCGCCGATGCTCGGCCGCTGAATTGTCAACGCTGCTACGACGAGGTCGTGCGCGTACGGAAGCATTACGTGCAGGGGACTAAGGCGCGCCGCATCGGAAAGCGTTACGTTGAGATCACGCGACATGCTTGCCCTGAATGTCGAGGCGACGCGATCATCTATGAACAGAATGAACAGCTCATGTTGAAGTGCCGTGAGTGTGCCCCCGAGGGCGTGGCTTGTGACCGTTGCCTGCCGCCGACCTCTACCGATTGACGGCGGGAACTCGTCCGGTCTGCGACATCTCGATCGATCCGTGGAAGCCAGTTCCAACGTGGCGCATCCAATTGGGTGACCACTGCGCCGCCGACTAAGCGCCGACGAGCGCAGCCGTGCAACCAGGAGGACTGGCCATGTTCCTACGGCCAACCCAATTCGGCGCGATGTTGGTGGGCGCGTTGATCGCCTTTTCAGGCACACGTGAAACATACGCCCAATTCGGACCACCGGGGCCCGCCGCCGCCGCGCTGCCTGCGCCGTACTCGCACCGCGAGATCTACGGTGTCGTTTACTACTTCGACCAACGCGGCCAACCACTCTTTAAGGACGACTACGCGCATTACAACTACCCGCGCCGGTTCTACTATCGCAACGGCGGATGGGTTCTGGTCGGACAAGGACGAGGCTACTATGCTCGGCATCACTACATCGGCCGGCAACACGGTGGCGTGAATCGCGGCGCGTACAACGGCCACAGTTCGGGCGCTTCCCGGAAAGGCGGCGGGCACGCGCCCGTCGGTCGGCACGTGGGCTCGTATTCGGGTGGGCGCTCCATCGGTCATCATGCCGCGCGCGGGCATCGCTGATCCGCGGTGCATTGCGTACATGAACACGGCTTTGTAGACAGGAGAATCGCCATGCCGATCGTTCCGCGGACGTACCCGGTTCTGCTTTGCGCGACGATATTGGCCGCGGCCCCACTCGCCTCGTGCCTGCGGGAACCGGGGAGTACCCGTACCAGAGTGACCGACCTCCAAGCGCAGCTCGAAGCTTGTCGCAAGCAGCACGCAGCGCAGATCTCCACGGCGGAAGTCGAATCTCTGCGCGCAGACCTCCACCGCTATTCAGAACTGGTCGAGGATGAAGCTCGGCGCCACGCAGCCGTGCAACGCGTGATGGATCGTTAC
This sequence comes from Phycisphaerae bacterium RAS1, assembly GCA_007859745.1. Lineage (NCBI taxonomy): Bacteria > Pseudomonadati > Planctomycetota > Phycisphaerae > Phycisphaerae bacterium RAS1. Next base: position 1,132,514 of record SMLU01000001.1, read on the forward strand.
AGCCAAGGGGTCTGCCTCATACATGGCATCTTCACGCTGAACGAAAGGCGGGACGACGGAGTTGCCCCGGTCACCGACCCAGACGGCAAGCCGCTGCGTCTGGAATACCTGGGTTCCGGCTTTCTCGTGAGTGCGGACGGCTATATCGTTACGAATCGCCACGTGGCGGAGCCGTGGTGGAACAACGACAGCGTCGCGCCGCTTCTGGCTGGCGGGCTTGAGCCGGCGTTTGTCGAGTTGACCGTTACGTTTCCCGAGCACCTGCCCATCGCCGTCGATCCCAGGACGATACGCGTCAGCTCCGACGGCGTTGATGTGGCCGTCCTGGTCGCGCCGGTCGACGACGTGCCCGTGCTGCCTCTCTCCGGGCGCGATCCGCAGGAGCTGCGCGGCCAGAGGCTCATGCTGCTGGGCTACCCGACCGGCTTGGCGGCGCTGCTGGCTCGTGCTGATCCTGAGGTCGCGTCCGCAGCGCTGGCCGAGGCCCGTGACACGACGACGCTGATCAACGCGCTCAGCCGGCGGCACGCGATCACACCCGTGATTACGCACGGGACGCTGAGTGAAGTTACGCACCGCCAACTGATCTACGACGCCGTCACAACTGCCGGCGGTTCCGGCGGCCCCGTGTTCGGCCCGGACGGCGAAGTGATCGGCATCAACTTCGCCACGCTGCGCGACTTTCAGGGCTCCAACTACGGTGTGCCGGTTCGTTTCGTGCGTACTTTACTTCGCTAACGGGAGCCAGCGGTTGGTCGCAAGTGCTGCTCGCTCCGGCAACCGTACGCCCTCCGCAAACGTCGCGAGCCGATCAGACGGACTGCGATTCATAGCTTCCGTACTGCTCGCACAGTTCGCGGGCCGCATCTAACGGCGGACTCGAAAGCGGGCCGCGCCCGACGTGTTTCGCGTAGGTGCGTGTCCGGCTGTCTGACTCAGTAGGACGACGGATTGCCGGAGCATCGGAGACTTCTTGGCTGACCCGCCGCACTGCGTTCCTACCGGACTCGCGTCGGATCCGATTCTCGTGTTGAAGCATGGTGAACTCCTTGTTCGCACGCGCAGCGTCATGTCGCGGCGTTACGCACTCAGTGACCGCGTCATAAACTCTCTCCGTTTCACGTGCGATCCGATCCCACGAAAAACGCGATTCAGCCTCGCGTCGGCCATTTTGCCCGAGCCGTCGCGCATGCTTCGCGTCATGCAAGGCGACGCGCAACCCCCAGCCGATCGCGTCTGCGTCGGCGCGGACGGTTAGACCGTTATGCTCGTGGCGCACGAACTCACCGGGGCCGCCATTCCGGGTAGCTACGACAGCTTTGCGCGCACTCCACGCCTCCAAAACCACAATCCCGAATGGCTCATTCCGGCTGGGAACGCAGACCACGTCCGCGCTTCTGAACAGATTGACCAAATCCTGCCCCGACTTGTGACCGACAAAACGCGTGGCCGAACCGAGTCCCGCCCAGCGCGCACCGTGCTCCAGCGCGGCACGCATGTCGCCGTCCCCGGCGAAAACAACCGTGGCATCCGGCTGCGCCTGGAGGATGCGTGGAATGGCTTTGAGCAGAAGGTCCGGTCCCTTCTGGCTTGTCATCCTGCCTGCAAACAGCACCGTCGGTGCGTGGCCAGCAATGCCGTAGTGTCGCTTAACGGCCCCGGAATCCACCCGCCCGTCGAACGAACGAACATCGACCCCGTTATAGATCGGGCAGACCTTGTCCGGCGGCGTGCCGTACAGTTCGCAGACCTCACGCGCGAGGGCGCGCGAGACGCAAATGACGCGCTGCGCCACGTACGTACCTTCCCATTCAATATCGCGAATCCGCGCCGAGGGCCCATCCCAGTGCTGATTGCCCGAACGGCCGTATTCGGTCGAGTGCATCGTCAACGCAGACGCGCGGCCCAACTCATTCCTGGCGCGGACGAGCGCCCCCACGCAGAGCCAGTCGTGAGCGTGAACAATGTCGAACGGCGTCTGCGCTTGACCTTCAACGCTGTGCAGACGCGAGAACAGCGCCTGGTTCATCTGTTCGATTTGAACCAGGAAATCTGGCGGTGACTCGAAGGAACAACGGTGGTAATGAACACCGTCGAGGCGTTCGCAAGGCGCCTGGGCGGGACCGGTCCGCGTGAAGACATGCACGTCGTGACCGTTCCGTTGCAGAGCCCCTGCAAGGTTCGACACATGCACGGCCAGCCCACCAACGGCGATCGAATGAAGACTCTCCCACGACAACATGGCGATCCGCATGGTCAACCCTTCATACATGGAGGCGGTAAGCAATTCTCGCCGCACTTGTTTCGATGCGCTGCCCGGTCAGTTCCTTCCGAGCGCACCGGTCTTTTCCAACAATTGCGACCGGCGCGGCGCAGACCGGAGCCTCAACGCTCCCGTCCATCTCCTTCGCGGTTCCGCCCGCGCGAGCGCGCATCGGGCGATCGCGCTTTGCGCACGGCATCGTCGTCCTCGACAACCTGCCCATCGAACGCGCGGAGCCGGTTCTCCGCCAGCCCCCTTACCCTCTCCATCTCCTGCTCCCGCGGTCGCTCGCTGGCGATGTCCCAGAATCGGTCCGCCTTTGGATTCGGAATCTGAAGCACGCGGACCATAGCGCGGTACGCAGCCAGGCGCCGGTCGGCTTCATCGGCGTCAAGGACGCTTAACAGGTGCGCCGCAGCGGAGGGCTTGACGTCTTCGAGTGCGCGTCTGGCATTGCGCGCATTAACTCCGTCGCCCTGAACCACCCAGTCGATCAAGTGGTCCACGGCCGCCTGGGTCGAGAGGCTTGCGAGGACTTCGTACACCAGCCTTCGCACGCCCGCCCCGAGTTTTGGGCGCTCGGTCAGGCAGATCACAGCCTCGTCGGCTTCGACGATCTCGAAATCGCGGATCTTTCTGAGAGCGATACCCAACGCTCGTTCGGATGCCTGGTCGTCTTCGAGCACTGGTCTGAGCTTGGACTCAAACAGGTTTCGACTGTATGCACGGAACGCGAGCCGCAGTTCGGCCGCGAGGCTCTCCGGCGAACCCGCGATGCCGTAGCGGCCGAGAGGTTCACCATCGGGTGTCAAGAGTACGAGCAGCCGATTGACGCGCGCTGGAACGCGACCCTCAAGCAGGTCATATGCGGTTCCATGTCCCAGTGGGACTTGCAGCGCTACGAAATTGCGTGCAGCATCGACTACGCGCGGGTCGTCAAATGGATTGATCGCCGGCCCACGCCGGCCGTGTTGGTAGAGTTGCTCGTAGGTCAGCGGGCTGCTGCCGACGAGAATCATGATCGGCCGGTCTGTGGCCTGCGCGTACCGAATGGACGCTTCGACGTCGCGGGCCCAGATGATCGGCGCTACACTGGCGGTGCCCCCGTAGGCTGCACCTATGCCGGCTGTCAGCATCGCCATAACCGCGTAGGGGATTCGAACTGCTGAGCGTCGGATTTGCCTTCGAGGTTCCATCGAGGCACCCTCCAGCGAGAGCTGTGAAGTGGCACCATGCTCCGCTCGGTCAACTCTCCCGCACTTATTCGATGCGCAGCCTTACGGTTCGCTTCGCGGAGCAAGCGATCAATCTTCATGAATGTTGCGGAGAAGTTGCGAATGTGGGCTTGCACCAAGAAACAACGGCGCAACTGCCGTCGTCGCATGTCGCGACTCCCGCAACCTGCGGAATTTGGCGCACAACTGAGGACTTCGGCGCACTTGCTGAGCCGCGGGCGACAGTGACGCAGGCCCATGAGGCGATGCGCCGTGAGATCGCCTCAGGTGAGATGGCGAGTGGGGGGTTTGATTGGTGCGTTTTTTCAATTCGGAGATCCGAACGGGAAGAATCTGTCACGCGCGCGCATCAAAAAGAATGAGGCGACGGCCGAGCCAAAGCCCAAGTCGGGCGACCGCACGCCATGAGGAGATAGACCATGATGAATAGCTGGATGGTGATGACTGGGATGGCTGGGATGATGGCTTGGCTGCTGCCGTCGTGTACCGCCACGGCGTTGGCCCAGTGCGGAACGCCGTGCGGCCCGACTCAGCACGCTCAGGTGCGGCAAGAGCAGAAGGCGCCTGCGCCGGCGGCGGACGCCGCGCAGCGCACGCCGGGAAAGACAAACGTCGAGCGCCAGTCACTGCCGCCGTGCCCGGTCACAGGCGATCCGATCGTTCTGTCAATCCGGACGATGACAGATGGCGGCCCCGTGTATTTCTCGTCGGAAGCGGCACGCGATCGATTCAACGCCGATCCGACGAAGTACACCGAGAATGCAGCAGCTCAGCGCGACGCACTCAAGAAGCTCCCGCGTGTGCAAGTAAACTGCCCCGTGACGGGCAATCAGATCGACGGGAAGACGGAGATCTTCTTCGAGGGTAAGGTGGTCGATTTCTGCTGCAAGAACTGCGTGTCGAAGTACGATAGCGATCCGGAGAAGTACGCGGCCAGGCTGGAGGCCGGCTACACGTATCAGACGAACTGCCCCGTATCCGGCGACGCGATCAATCCCACCGTCTACGCGGAGATCAGCGACGACCTGCGCGTCTACTTTTGCTGCGCCGGCGACCGCGACGCGTTCATGAAGGGGTTGCGCAATCGGCCCGCGGCGACCACCAGGCCGGCGCGCGAGCCAATCTCGCCGCAAGTCGACACCGGCAAGCGCGGTGAGAAGGGCGACGAGAAAAAGCCCTCCGGCCACGAGGGGCATGGCGGCTCGCACCCGTAAACTACTCATGGCGAACGAACCGGTGATGCGCAGCGCTGTGGGTGTGACCCCAAGTGCGGATGTTTTCGATGAGCTGGATACGAACCATTCCCGACGACGATGCGACCGGCCTGCTCGCGTCGATCTACGGCGAAGCCCGCGCGAAGTTCGGCCGCGTAATAAATCTGGTCAGGGTCCAGAGCCTGCGGCCGGAGTCAATGGCGCTGGGGCGGCGGCTCTATCGGCATCTGATGGAGGCCCCCGGCGGCCTGACCAAACTCCAACGAGTGCTCATCGCGACCGTCGTCTCCAAGACCAACGGCTGCTTCTACTGAATGGAGAGCCACGAGGGCGATCTCCGGTCGGAGATCAACGACGATGCGAGAGTGCGGGCCATTCAGGACGACTATCGCCAGGTGGACTTGGGGCCGGCGACTCGCGCCCTGCTAGATTTCGCGGTGAAGCTGACCACGCAACCGCGCGAAATGCACCGCAGCGACGTTGCGGCGCTGCGACAGGTCGGCTTTTCCGACGAGGACATTCTCGACGCTACTCAGACGGTCGACTACTTCAACTACATCAACCGCGTCATGGACGCGCTCGGGATCGCGCCGGAGCAGGACATGCGCTACAAGCCGCGCGAATGACCGTGGATCGCGAAGATCGACGCGACCAAGGTGGCAGCGTCGATGATCCAGAAAGGCCGGCGTGGGCGTGACCGGCGTCTCACCGCGCCGCGAAACGTCGAGTTACTTTTTCTCGCCCTTGGCTCGGCAGCAGGCCGGAATGGCCGTGTCTTCGGTCGTATCGGCTTTCTGAGCGCCCAGCGGACAGCGATCCTCGCAGACCAGTTCGCCCGTGAGCGGACAAACGATCTTGCCGGGACAATCCGTGCGTTCGGCGCTCGGCTTGGCCAGCGCCACGGCACCCAGGACGGCGGCCACGCTGCCCACCAAACCCAACGTCGAGGCCAGCATCGTGCGACGAGTCATCGTTTTTCTCCCTTGGAAGTAGTGGAGCTCAGTTCGTTCAACACCGGGCACTCCTTCTTGGAGCGCCGGCAGCGCGCCAGGCCAAGCTCCAGGACTTCCTGGACGCGCTTCAAGTCTCTGATCTTGTTCCGCACCTCCGTCAGCCGGGCCGCGATCAAGCCCTGCACGGCCGAGCGGCACTCGTGCTGGCCCGCCTGCGAAAGTCCGAGCAGCCTTCGAATGTCTTCGAGCGTGAAGCCGGCGGTCTGCGCAGCACGGATGAACCGCAGCCGCTCGATCTGCACCGCGGTGTACTGGCGATAGCCATTCGCCGCGCGGGCTTCCGGCACGAGCAGCCCGAGCCGCTCGTAGTAACGCAGCGTGGACGCCGCCACGTCGGCGCTGCGCGCTGCCGCCCCGACGCTGATCGTGCCATTCCCTGTGCGCCGGCCGTTCATTCCCCGATTCTACAGCTTGAACCCAGGTTGAAGGTCAAGCCCATCCACCGGAGATTTTGGATTTCGGATTGACGGGAGCGCCAGCGTTCACGCCTGACCGCGGCCAGTTATCATCTCGGACATGACTTCGAGCGCACGGGCGACACTTATTCAGCGGTGGAAGGAGGATCCAGGCGGAACGTACCGCGCGTGGTTCCTCTGGGACGAGCGGATCAAGAATTTCCGATCCATCCGGTCCGGGATTGCCGAAGTCGTCCGCGAGATTGAAGCAGGCACGTTTGGCAACGTTTACAAAGGATCGTCGTTGGAGACGGTCGTCGGGGCGATTTCCGAACAGCGACAAATATTCAAGGGGGCCGACCACGCCTTCCTTTGGAAGCCGAAGCTCCGCATCCCCGACATCTACGAGAACGCGGACAACCAGCGGACCTTCGGGCGCTTTCTGAATGCCTGCGCCTGCTGCGACACCGAATCGGGCGTGCTCACGGCAATCCGCCAGCTCGCCGACCGCGAGATCAAGGGGCTCGGCCCGGCCGCGGCCAACCTGCTCTACTTCCTCCATCCCACACTCGCGCCGCCGTTCAACACCGCGATCGTCAAGGGCTACAACCTGCTCACGGGTGCGAAGGTCAAGCTCGGCCGCTGGGACGAGTATCTCGCGATGCGCGCGGGCATTCTGCGGATCAACGGCGAGCATCGGGCGCTGCTCTCAAACGACCTCGGCGCGATCGCCGGCTTGCTCTTCGACATCGGCAGCGAGCGCTACGCCGCACCGCCGCGCGATGGCGACGCGGGCGCGCTGGCCGCGTGGGAACAGGACCTCGCCAGAATCCGTGAGGAATCGGCGGCGCAGGCCAAAGCGCTGCGCGTTGCCGGCGAGAGCGACCGCACGCACACGCAGGTGCAGCAGTGGCTGCGCGATCTTGGTCTGGCGCTGGGCTACGCGGTGTTCATCGCGGCCAACGACCGCACCCGCGCGTGCGAAAGCGGACGGCTCGGCGATGGGTGTGTCGACGAATTGCCGGCGAACCTGGCGAACGAATCGGTCGGGGAAACGGTGCGGCTCATCGACGTGTTGTGGCTGGAGCAATGCAGCGGCTCACCCGCGCGCGTGGCCGCTGCGTTCGAGGTCGAGCACACCACCTCGATCCACTCCGGCATCATGCGCATGCTCGATCTTGCCCTCTCTGCACCCGAACACGCCGCCACGGGATTATTCCTCGTAGCACCCGACGACCGCGAAGACGAGGTTCGAGCGCAACTGGCGCGGCCCGCATTCCGCCGCGTCGGCGACCTGGCCGTCCGCTACGTGCCTTACGGCGAACTCGACCGCAACCGCGAAGCCATCGCCCGGTTCGGAACCGGCCTCAAAGGCGTGCAGGCGATCGCGCGGATGCTTGGGTAGCAAAGCTGCGACCCCAGCCACATTGCGTGACGGGCGTTCGTGCTCACCTGAAGCACTCGTTGGCAGTCTCTTCGAGCCAGCGCGTCATATTCGGGTGTGGACAGAAGCCGCGTGCGTCGGCCACATAATCGAGGTCTTTGAGGACCTCCGCGTAAGGGCCGAATCCGGCGATGCGAAACGGGATGACGATGACACGGCCGTCGTTCTGACGCCCTTCTTCAACGCACCGCCGGATGCGCTGCTCGGCTTCCGCGCGCTTCTCGGGCCAGTCTTCGCGCAGCGTCTCACAGTGGACTTCGCGAAACTGACCGGACTCACGAACCCGCCGCATACGCCGCTCCATGTTCGCCAGCCACCGGCTGTTTTCGCCGTCGTCGCCGGGGCCGTGTGCGAGGATGAGCACGCTCTCCTGCGACGGGCTCGTGCTCAGCGCCTTCACGCGCTCGACCAGGATGTCGTCCACAAGCGGCGATTCGGCTACGCCCTCCCGGCTGACAATGATCTTCGCGCTGGTTTGAATCGGTTCCGGCGGCGCCATGTGGTGCCCGTGATGCTCGTGCTCGGAGTCTGAAACCAACGCGACGGCGGGACGTTCCCGGCGAAGGCTCAGGATGTACTCGGTTTCCGGCAGAAAGCTTTCGCCAGAGATAAACATCCGCACCACGGCGATCTCGCGCACGCCGCGCTCCTCCAACCGCTGCACGCCGGTTCGCATCGTGGAGCTGTCCGCCATCCCGAAGGCGATCTCCGTCGGGTACTTGTCGCGCAAGGGCGCGACCACCTGCTCGATCGCCCTGTTCCACTCCCCATCGCCGCCGTGAGCCATGACCAACACGCCGCGGCGCGCCTCAGCGCATCCGGCGACCAGCGTAAGCACGAACATCAGCACCAACCTCGTCATTTCTCTGCTCCTACGATTCCCGAAAACGGGCCATCCGCGACGGCACCAAGACCCAGCCCCGTTTCCGATGCTCTGCAATATATACCAAGCAGGTGTTTGGCCTGTCAAACAAACGGCACAAGCGCGTAACGCGAGCACCTCGGACCCGCGTAGCGGCCGTCGTTCACGCCCGGGACTGTCGATCATGCCCGCCGAAGCGCGAGGCACAGCAGCGTGACATCGTCACCGAATACCCGATTGCCAGTGAATTGTTCGATTTCGCTGAGCGCCGACTGGAGGGTCTCCGCCGGCGTGGGTGGGCTCCCACTCGCCAGCGACTCAAACAGTCTCTGTCGCCCAAACAGCTCCCCGCGCGCGTTCGCGGCCTCGTGGGCGCCATCGGTGTACAGCACCAAACGTGCGTCACGATCGAGCGAGATTGGGTGCGCGTCGTAGGCGGCGCCGGGGACAACGCCGAGTGGCAAACCGCCGCCTTCCAGCGATTCAACTCGGCCGTGGGCCCACACAATCACCGGCGGATCGTGGCCAGCATCGGCCCATTCGCCCGTTCCGCTGTCCGTGTCCAGCCGGACGAGGACGCACGTGGCGAACTCACCTGTTCCCGCGACAACCTGAACTAACTCGTCATTCATCGTGCACAGAATATCTCCCACGCTCTTGCCGGCCCGCGCCTCATAGTGCAACACCGTCCGGAGCAACGCTGTGTGCAGCGCGGCGGCCACGCCGTGGCCCGAAACGTCGAGCAGCGCGAGAAGCAGCGAACCGTCCGGAAGCTCGATCACGTCGTACAGATCGCCGCCGACGCTGTCGGCAGGCCGAAACAAAGCGGCGATTTCGCATCCGCCGTGTATTCCATCCAAGCGTGGTAGAAGGCGCGACTGGATATCGGCCGCGTGCCGCAGTTCGGCACGACGGGCTCGCTCGACGCGCTCCAGCGACGCCGCCATTTGGTTGAACCCGCCAGCCAGCGTCCGCAATTCGTCGCTCCCTGACGACGAAACCCGGGTGCTCAGTTCGCCGCGGCCGACCGCGCCCACGCCGCGGACCAAGTGACCCAAGGGCCGCCTTACCCAGAAGAGCAGCGCGAGACCGTTGACAGCGAACAGCGCGAGCGCCAGCACGGCGAGACTGACAGCGCGGCTGGTCCATTGCGCCCGCAGAATCGACTCGACGAGTGCGAGCGATTGCGTCACGACGGCCCGCTCACCGAAGGAGCTCGTTAAGCCAACCGCAACGTACTTTCCCCCGGCATACGAGAACCCACCCGCCGACGCGTCAGCCGTTTCTACCATGCTTCGTTCCAGATCGGCATCCGAGCGCTCATGCGCGCGGGCGATCACGTTTCGGTCTCGGTCTAGCAGAACGATGTGGTGCCCCGGCGACGCCTCGGTGTGCATTTCGCGGCAGAACATGTCCACGAAGTGTTGGAACTCCGCCACATCCTCGAAATGCGTTCGCGCGGCCAAGAGCACGCCGGCTTGCTCGCGGAGACGTTCCCGCTCGATCCTGAGATGAAGGTCGCGCTCACGCTGTGCGTCGACGACGCCGAACACCGTCAGGATGAGAACCACGATGCCGTTCACGAGCCATGCAAGCCGAAACGTGAGCGTTCCATGCCATGTCGTTCGTGCGCCGGCGCCATCAGAAGCGGGCATATATCACCGTGCTGGGTTAGTCGGGTTTCGGCCTGCGACGCCGTTCCACTTGTTAGACGCCGTGTGGCGCTCGCCGCTTCCGGGTCGGCCGGACATTCCCATCCGGTCGGGAAGAAAGACGCTCTCCAGCGCATCCAACTGTCAGACCGTGACGCGATCGACGCGACTCGGACGTCCGGGTCGCCGAGAGCACTGGCGCGTCAGGCAGCGAGACCGGAGCGGAGATCATCCATGTCCCGAGGCGCGACAATCCGAGAACAGCGAACAAGAACCGTGATCACGTGCGAAGCACCCGATGCCGCGCAAGTCCTGTTGGCGGGCAGCTTTAACGACTGGAAGCCCGAAGCGACGCCGATGAAGCGTCGGGCCAACGGCCAGTGGGAAGCAGCGCTGGAGCTGCCGCCGGGCCACTACGAGTACAAGTTCGTGGCCGACGGCACATGGTGCTGCGAACCCGGGCAGCGGGACGAGGGATGCGCATGCGTGCGCGAGGGCTACACACCGAACGAGTGCGGAACACTGAACCGCGTTCTCGACGTGCGGTGAGCGTTGTATTCTGCTGGCGGGTATGACGCGGTGCGCGGCGAACGAGGAGCGCCTCCATGGGCGAGTGGGACGATCTGGATCGACAACTCGGCGAGCGCGTTGCCGCAGCTGAGGCAAAACAGCGGGAACATCAGGATCATATCCGCCAGCGCATGGAGGAGATTGAGCGCCGGCAGGGCCAAGTAAGCACGGTAGCCCAACACCTGTGCTCGGCGATTATCCGGCCGCGCGTCGAACGTCTCGCGCAGCACTTCGAGAACTCTGAAGTTGTAGATTCCGCGCAGGCCGGAGTCGGCCGTTGCGTGTGCCGCTTCTCGCACACGGAGCGCTTTCCGGCCACGGTAACACTGGAACTGTTCGTCTGTTCTGACGACCAGATGAGCAACGCGCTCGTCTGTTACAAGCTCGAAATCCGGCCGGTGTTCATCCAGTTCGAGGGCCGCGATCAGCTCGCTGTTCCACTCGATGCAGTGGACGACGCACGCATCGCGCTGTGGATCAATCAGAAACTGATCACGTTTGTGGACACCTATCTGCGCCTCCTGGAGGTGGAGCAGTATCAGACTGAAAACGTCGTCGTGGACCCCGTGTGCGGAATGCGCATCAACAAGAACACCGCCGCAGGCGAGGCAGAGTACCGCGGTCACAAGTTCTAATTCTGCATAAACGAATGTCGCGAGAAATTCCTGAAGGAACCAGAGCGCTGGATATCAGAGCGGTTGAACGAGTGCTTCACCGGTGAGTCCCCGGATCGTTGAAGGATTAACGCTGGCCACGACGCGGCTGTGGGAGTTCGATCATGTCGAATGAAGGAACCGGAGCCCGACCGGCTGGAAAACCGTCGGTACTTAGGCGGGTTTGGTTGTTCATCGAGATTCTAAACGTCCGGCTTCGATTCATCTTCCTGATGGTCATCGTGGGGTTCGTGGTCGGCTACTGGGAGAACATCACCAATTACTACGACCGCTGGCGGCGCCCGGCGCAGGCGGCCGACATGGTCGCCGCCCAGGACATCGAGTTCTACTGCCCGATGCACCCCAACATCATTCGCGCTGAGCCGGGCAACTGCCCGATCTGCGGAATGCCACTGGCGAAGCGCGCCAAGAGCGGGAAAGCGGAGCTGCCGGAGGGCGTGCTCGCACGACAACATCTCACGCCGCAGAAAGTGCAGATTGGCCGTATCGCGACGTCGCCGGTGGAGTACCGCTTGCTCAGCCGCGAGGTGCGCACGGTGGGCATCGTTGAGTACGACGAGACGCGGCGCAAGTTCATCGCCGCTCGGATCAAGGGCCGTATCGACAAGTTGTTCGTCAACTACGTCGGCCAGCACGTCGAGGCGGGCGACCCGCTGGTGTGGATTTACAGCCCGGAACTACTAACGGCACAGCAGGAACTCCTGACTGCGGCGACTCGACTCAACGAGATTTCAGGAGGGGATCAGTTCGCGGCGCGGACCAGTCAGTCGCTGCTCGAAGCCTCGAAGCAGAAGTTGCTGCTTTGGGGTATCACGCCTGAGCAAATCGAGACGATTCTGAAGCGTGGCACGACGGAAAACCACCTGACGATTTTCTCGCCGATCACGGGCTTCGTCACCGAGAAGAAAGTGCTTGAAGGCCATTATGTGGACGAAGGTGGCGACCTCTACACCGTCGCTGACCTGAGCAATGTCTGGATGCAGGCGAAGATTTTCGAAGATGAAAGTGGCGGCATCCACGTCGGCACGGCGGTCGAAGTCACCAGTACCGCCGATCCCGGGGAGGTGTTCGCTGGGCGGATCACGTTCATCGCCTACCAGGTCGATCCGGCCACGCGGACGGTCTCGGCCCGTGTCGAAATCGCCAATCCAGACCTGAAGCTCAAACCGGGAATGTATGCACATGCGACCATTCGAGTGTCCGTCGGCCAGGTCTCCGAAATCGAGCCGCCTTCGGCTTCTGCACCCGCCACGGCTGAATCGGTACGCGAGGCCCACGCCGAAACGGGCGAACTGATTCGTGCGTACCTCGCGCTTTCGGCGGCGTACGTTGCTGACAAGGCCGATCCGACTGCGCTCGCTGAGTTGGAAACAACAGCGAACGAGCTCGCAAAGCACGCGCACGGCACGATCGCGTCACAGGCGAAAGCAATCGCAGAAGAAGCGGCCAAGCTCAAGGGCAAGGATCTGGCGGCGCAGCGCGGGCTCTTCAAGTCCGTAAACGCCAAGGTCATCGAGCTGCTTCGCGGCCAGCCGCCGGCCGGCCAAACGCTCTACGTGGCGTACTGCCCGATGGTCGAGGCCGAGTGGGTCCAGAATTCGGAAGGCATCGCCAACCCATACATGGGGAGCGAAATGCCCAAGTGCGGCGTGCTCAGGGGAACGATCGCCGCGAAGACGGTTCAGGAGCGGGAACAGTACGTGATGGGCTACTACTGTCCGATTTCGCCCGACCATCTGTTCGAGAAGCCCGAGCTGTGTCCGATCGACAAGTTCCCGCTCAGATTCGTTCGCGCCGAAAAGATGCTGGCGGTTCCCGCGTCAGCGGTGATCAACACCGGTACGCGGAAGATCGTCTACCGCGAGAGTGAGCCGGGAACGTTCGACATGGTGGAGGTGAAGCTGGGCAAGCGCACTGGCGAATTCTATCCGGTGATCTCGGGGATCAACGCCAGCGATCGGGTCGCAACCGCCGGCGCCTTCCTGGTCGATGCGGAAAACCGGCTGAATCCGGCGGCCAGCGCCCAGTTCTTCGGCGCCAGCGGCGGTCCGCAGCAAGACGGCGGCCAAAACCACTGAACGAAGCGCCGGCAATCGAAGCCGCCAGCCGCGGCCCGGTGGTCGTGGCATCCTCGAACTGAGAAACTTCCATGATTCCGCGCATCATCGAATTCTGCATCCGCAATCGCTTCATCGTGATCCTGCTCACGGCCGCCGTGGCGGTCTGGGGCGTGTATTGCGTGATGAAGACGCCGATCGACGCGATCCCCGACCTGTCTGAAAACCAGGTGATCGTCTTTACCGACTGGATGGGGCGTAGCCCGCAGGAAATTGACGACCAGATTACGTACCCGCTGTCGGTCAATTTACAGGGCTTGGCGGGCGTGAAGTCGATCCGCTCGGCGAGCGAGTTCAACTTCTCGATGATCAACATCATCTTTGACGAGCACACCGACTTCTACTTCGCCCGCACGCGCGTGCTGGAGCGGCTGAATATCGCGAGCACGATTTTGCCGCCGGGCGTCGTCCCATACCTGGCGCCGGACGCAACCGCGCTCGGTCAGATCTTCTGGTACACCGTCGAAGGCGACGGCTACAGCGTCGATGAGCTGCGCGCCATCCAGGACTGGTACGTTCGCTACCAGCTTTACGTGCCGGGCGTCGCGCAAGTCTCCAGCGTCGGCGGGTTCGTGCGTGAGTACCAGATCGACTTGGACCCAGACAAGCTGCGCGCCTATGACCTCTCGCTCGGCTCTGTGTTCAACGCCGTGGCCCGCAGCAACATCGCCGTGGGCGGGAAGGTCTACTTCGAAACCAACGCGGAATACCTGATCCGTGGCGTCGGTTGGCTGCGCGGCACGGACGACCTCGAAAAAGTCATCGTTGCGGAGCGAAACGGCGTCCCGATCTACGTCCGCAACGTCGCATCCGTTCAACTCGGCCCGGAATATCGCCGCAGCATGCTCGAAAAGAATGGCGGTGAGGCCGTCGGCGGCGTGGTCATGATGCGGTTCGCTGAGAACCCGCTGACGGTCACCAAGGCGATCAAGCAGCGCATCGAACAGCTTCAGCCCGGTCTGCCGAAGGGCGTGCGGATCGTGCCCTTCTACGATCGCACACGCCTAATCGAGGGCGCGATACATACGCTCGTCGGAACGCTCAAAGAAGAAATCATCATTGCCAGCATCGCGATCCTGCTGATCCTGACGCACGTCCGCAGCGCCATCGTTGTTTGCAGCACTCTCCCGCTCGCGGTGCTGATCTCGTTCATCCTGATGTACTACCTGGGCATCCCCAGCAACATCATGTCGCTCTCGGGCATCGCGATTTCAATCGGAATCCTGGTCGACGCCGCCGTCGTCATGGTCGAGAACGCCACGCATGAGCTGACACGTCAATACGGCAAGGAGAAAGTGCGCGGCGATACGACCGAGGTCGTGGTCAAGGCCTGCCGGCTGGTTGGCAAGCCGATCTTCTTCGCCGTCATGATCATGCTGATCTCCTTCCTGCCGGTGTTCTCGCTCGGCGGGCAGGAAGGCAAGATGTTTCACCCGCTGGCGTTCACCAAGTCGTTCGCAATGGTCGGGGTGGCGATTCTGGCGATCACGTTCGTCCCGGCCATCATCCCAATCCTCATCAGAGGCCGTCTACGCAGCGAGGAAGAGAATTGGATCGTCCGCAGCTTCATCCACATTTACAAGCCCGTCCTGACGTGGCTCATGCGCGTCCCGGCCGCCGGCATCTGGTTCGTCGGCTTCCTGTTTCTCATCGGCGCTGGCTTTGTCGGCAGCGACTTTCTGTTTCTGATCGTCCTGGCGCTGGCGTTGTTCTTCGGCACCGTGTTCTTCCGCCGCATTCCCAGCAAGGCGGTTGCGTTCTCGCTCCTGGCGGCGACGGCGCTGTGGTCGTGGAACTTCCCCAAGCTGGGGCGCGAGTTCATGCCGCCGCTGGATGAGGGCAGCATCCTGGACATGCCGGTGACGGTTCCGCGCGTGTCCGTCGCGCAGGCGGGCGACGACATCCGCGTCCGCGACGCCATCATGGGCGCCTTCCCCGAGGTGGACCAGGTCGTCGGAAAGGTCGGCCGCGCCGACACGCCCACCGATCCGTCCGGGATCGACATGGTCGAAACCGTCGTCACGCTTCGGCCGAAGGAGTGGTGGCCCAAGCGGAAGATCCAGTTCTCCGATGCACTGGCGGAAGCCAAGGAACTGCTCTCCGCGATGCAGTCGGCCGGGTTCGTGCGAACCGATTTGAAGCCCGACGAAGCCGACGGGCTGGTTAATGGTGCCACGATGGACGCAACGGTCGCATTTGATCGCACCATGCGCGACTTGGCGCTCCGGCGACAGAAGGAATATGAGCCGGTTCTGGCCAAGACGCTGGTCGCAGCCACGCTAAACGACCTGCTCACGCATCTTCGAAGCAAGCACGAGTTGCGTCGCGACCCGACCGCGGCAGAGACGGATCAACTGGCCGAGCAGCTCGTCAAAGACCACGGCTTGTTGCTCGTCCAGGTGCCTCGGCGTGAAGAAATGAGTAGTCTGCTCTCCGCCGCGATCGATCACCTCGCCGCGCTCGGCGTAGTCGAAAAGAAACCGGACCTACTCCTGCTCCCGCAATCTTCGTGGTTGACGATCAAGGACGCGGTGACGACCGCGCTGGGCGCTGAGAAGGAATCGCTCATTGGGCAGCTTTTTGAGCGCTTCGACGCGCGGCTCAGTGATGAGTGGGTCAAGCGCGTCAAGGTATTGAACTGGGAGCTGGAGGACCACGCCGGCGGAAGCATGGTTTGGGTGCTGCTCGACGCACTTCGCAAGCACGCGGCCGAAAGCGGAGCGGAGGTCAAAGCGCCGAGCGACGATGATCTGCGCCCCATCCGCGAGCAGAGCGAAAAGGCATTCGCAAAGAGCATCTTCTTGTGGCACAAGCTGAAGTCCGACCTGATCAAGGAAATGGACAGCGAGCTCCAGATGCCCGGATGGGGCAACATCTGGACGCAGCCCATCATCAACCGTGTCGACATGCTCGCGACCGGCGTTCGCACGATGATCGGCGTCAAGGTCTTCGGTCCGCGCCAGGAGGACACGACCGACGAAGTCATCGAGGATGGCGTCAAGAAACTCGTCATGCGCGAGCCGGGCATTCAGGGGATCGCCAACCAGATCGCCGGCGTGATGCGCGGGATTCGCGGCGCCGTGGATGTGTTCCCCGACCAGATCGTCGGCCGCAGCTACCTTCAAATCGACATCAACCGCGAGAAGGCCGCCCGCTACGGCGTGAACGTGTCCGAGATCCAGGAGGCCATCGAAGTCGCGATGGGCGGCAAGACCATCACGGTCACGGTCGAAGGACGCCGGCGCTTCCCGGTCCGCGTTCGCTACGCGCGCGATTTCTGGCAGACCGAAGATGCCCTGCGCCGCATACTCGTCACCGGTCGGCGCGGCGTCGCGCCGGCACAATCCGGGGACGCCGCGATGGCCTCCGCGGCACCCGGCATGGGGACAGATGGCGGCGAGATGGCCGGCGGCGAGACCTATCAAATCCCGATTACGGAGGTCGCGGACATCAAGGTCGTTGAGGGGCCGAGCGTAATCAAGAGCGAGAACGGCATGCTGCGGGCGTACGTCCAGCTCAACGTCCGCGACCGCGACATCGTCGGCTTCGTCGAGGAGGCTCAACAGGCGGTCGGGGAGACGGTGAAGCTGCCGGCCGGCTTCTTCATCGAATGGAGCGGACAGTTCGAGCACCAGATTCGGGCCAAGAAGACGCTCCAGGTCGTCTTCCCGATGGTGATCCTGCTCATCTTCGTGATCCTCTTCATGACGTTCAATGACGTTCGCGACGCGCTGCTCATCATCCTCGCGGTGCCCGGCGCGCTGGTCGGGGGCGTGATCTTCCAGAGCCTGTTTGGCTTCAACTTCAGCGTGGCCGTCTGGGTCGGCTACATCGCCTGCTTCGGCATGGCCACACAGACCGGCATCGTCATGCTGGTCTACCTGCACGACGCGATCAACACCCGCGGCGGGTTGTCCAAGATTGCGTCGTTGACGGAGCTGAGGGACGCGATCATCACCGGCGCCGTCCACCGCCTGCGTCCCAAGCTCATGACCGAGGGCGTGGCGATCGTCGGCCTTATGCCGATGCTGTGGGCCACGGGCGTTGGGGCGGAAGTGATGAGACCGATGGTCGCTCCCGTGATCGGCGGACTGCTCGTGGCGGACGAGGTCATCGACCTGCTGCTTCCGGTGATTTTCAACTGGTACCAATCACGACGATGGCTACGTTTGCATGGCCACAGCGCTTCCAACCCAACG
The DNA here is from genome assembly GCA_007859745.1 of Phycisphaerae bacterium RAS1. Classification (NCBI taxonomy): domain Bacteria; kingdom Pseudomonadati; phylum Planctomycetota; class Phycisphaerae; species Phycisphaerae bacterium RAS1. Next base: position 1,150,152 of record SMLU01000001.1, read on the forward strand.
ATGCCTGGCGTCGGCGTGGTCTGAATTGACAAATGCGGCCGTATTCGTGCGGAAACTCGTCGCGAGAGCCGCAACGAGCGGTGGTCGACTTGAGAGCTGTTACTTCGGATTCCAGTTCAATGGCCGGTGACACAACCGGCGTCGCAGCAAGGCGTGAAACAGCCATACGAAATAACTCCGCCAGTCACGGCACAGGCGGGTAGTCGGTTACACGTGCCCTCTCGTTGTCGGTTTCGACGTGCGCGATTCGGTCGCGCTGGTTTCGATGGTCCCGTCGTTCGGCCATGGGATGTCTGGAACCCGAGACACCATTCTGGTCAGGTCACATGCCCCGAGCGGCCGGATGACTCCCCGAGCCTTCCCCTGGTCTAGCCCGCGAGAATTTTGGCTCCATACCCGCCTTGCCCGGCTGGTAGAATGACAGCTTGGCCACGGACAGGAGGTACAAAGATGGCTCACAAGTTGACGCGCCTTTTTTGGCTACTCCCGGTGCTGGTTTCGCCGCTTCCTGCTCAGCCCCCGTTGGACGCGATTCCTGCCGGACCTGCGATCTCGCTCGGAATCATCCGTGGCACGGTGGCCGTTGGCGCGAGTCCCGTGAGCAACGCGCGCGTAATGGTCTTTGTGCCTTCATTGGCCTATTTTCGTGAGGCCCGCACGAACGCGATCGGCCGGTACGCGATCAAAGGCGTGCCTTCGGGCGCTTATCGCCTTGGCGTGGCGGCGCGCGACTTCGACTATCAGGAAATCGCAATTGAGATTTCGGGTGGCATACTGCAACGCGAGTTCACTCTCGCGCCGGAAACCGAACCGGGGCGCTGGGACGTCATCGGGAACACTGCGGGCGAGTTCTTCGACGCCAGCGACATCGGCATCCTGCTTGCCGACGGGCGGATCATGTACTGCCACGACACGATCACGCCTGTGATCTTCGACCCCGCGACCGGTCAGTCGTTCGTAGCGGCCGGATCGGACCTGCCACAGGGGTGCATGAACATCATGCTGCTGCCCGACGGACGCCCGATTTTCGTAGGTGGGCAGCCCGGCAGCGACCCTGGTCAGTTTCGCAATGCCGTGCGATATGTGAAAGCATACAACCCCGTCGCCGACACATGGGAGCGATTCGCCGATCTGCTCAACCCCACCGGGCGCTGGTACCCCGGCATGGCGCGCCTGGCTGACGGATCGCTACTAGCGATGGGCGGCGGCACGCGGCCAAACGCGGTTCGCACCGCCACGTGTGAACGGCTCAACCTCGCGACGATGACGTGGTCGTGGACCGGTTCGATGATCAACCCGTCGGAGTTTTCGCCGTGCGCGCTGCTCTACACCGGTGAAGTGCTGGCGACGTGGAATCCGCCACAGCTCTACAACCCGACGACCGGAGAATGGAGGCTGACCGGCGCCTTCAACCAGCCGGTGCGCGGCTGGCCCGACCACTCCGACCACTCGCTCATCGTGCTCGCGGACGGACGTGCCGCGGCCATCGGAATCGACCGTGCGAACGGCGGCGCCTATACGGTCATGAGCGAGATTTACGACCCGGCGACGGAATCATGGTCGCTCGGTAGCAGCCCAGCGCTCCTGCGCGAGAAGTCGGAGGTCGTGCCGCTCCCCGACGGGCGCGTGCTCGTCGCGGCCGGGGACACCGAGCTCGCCAACCCCGGCGTGCCGCACGTCAACGGCGTGGTGAAATGGACTGACTTGTATGAGCCCGCGACCGGTGTGTGGCGACGTATGGCCGACATGGGGCAGTTCCGTGAATACCACGCGGTAACCTTGCTGGTTCCTGACGGCCGCGTGCTGACCACCGGCGGCACCGTCATCGACTTCGGGAACCCGCCCAACTCGGCCGACGTGGAGGCATTCAGCCCGCCATACCTGTTCCGCGGCGTCCGTCCACAGATCGCGAATCTGTCTGACGCGGTCGTTGACCGCGGAAGCAATTTGACGCTGACCATCGTCCCAGCGATCCGACTTACCAGTGCGGTTCTCGTGGGGACGCAGGCGACCACTCATTGGGTGGACGCCGGTATTCCGCGCCGCGTCGTGCTGTCCGTGCAACAGTCTGGTGCCAATGCGAGCGTGACGCTGCCGACAGATCCGAATGTCCTGCCACTCGGGCACTACATGCTCTTCGCGATGGTGGACGACAGTCCCTCGGTCGCGCGCATGATCGAGGTCCGCTGACGGCCGGGTTGCGCTGCGGGCCGAGCGTGATCGCGCGGCGGAGTCGTGACGTGCCAGTCCACTTTCGCGACACTGAGCGCCAAAGTCACCGCAGGAGTCCATCACGATCCGTCCGGGCACGACGCTCGGATTCCGTTTTCCGTTTCAGAGGCTACTGTCACTCATTCCGAGTGGGTCAAAAGTGGGTCAGTCGTCACGTGGAAGCCACTCGTTTTCAACTGTTCACGCACTTGTCAGCCACTTGTAAACCTCGTTTCGACCCAGAAAATGCGGTGTAACCACCGCTGGGATAATGGTTTGCAAGCGGACGATCGATTTCCCAAGCTGGACGTCGTGGGTTCGAATCCCATCGCCCGCTTTGATATAGTCCCATAGCCGATCGCGACTTGCGAACCGGCCCGCGTTGGGCTGTGCGGCTCGGGAAGCTCGAAAACGAGGGTAATTTACCCCCGACGTGCTTCCAGGAGCCGGCCATTAGTCCGCGCGTGAAAATCTGGGCGCGCAAACAGAATATCTGGGCGCGCCGAAACACAAGACCGTCCCCGGGTACCCCAGATCGCGGGTACGCGGAGGCGGTCCCTGAAATGCGACTTACGTCACTTCGAACGGCCGTCAAACGGCCGTCGATGCACCTCCCGTGTTAGGGCTAACAGGCTCCGAATTCCACTTCGCCGGCGTGTCCGGGCAGGCCGCCTCGGCCCGCCACAGGTAGCCTGTGCACCCGCTCACGCACGCCCCCAGCAGATCGCACACCAGCGCCCCGGCCACACCTGAGCTGCGGTCACACTCCAGGCACAGCGCCTCGCGCGCCCGATAGGCTGCGAGCCCCACACGCCCCACGCGCGTCGGCGACACGTGCACCGGCGCTGGGGCCGGCGGCGGCCGCGAAGCGCCAACAACAAACAGCGATTGATTCGAGTAGGGATTCACGGCCTCACCCGATCGCGCACCACGATCCCGCACAAGGGCACGACGAAGTAATCCAGCATCGACACCGTCGTCTCGCACTCCCCCGTCCCGCGGTAAGCCACCTGCTGCCCCGGAATGCAATCGGGCGGAACGATGTCCGGCCGGCAGCAGCGCGGCTGGAACGGCCCGCCGCAGTCTGGTGGATTGGCACAGCGCGCCCTGCGCCGATAACACTCACAGCGCGCATCGCCGCCGATCAGTTCGTCGCACGGATCAGGCGGCTGCACGCCAGGCGGCGGATCGTCCGGCGGCTGGGGCGGCGGAATATCCGGGTCCGGATTCGGCGGCGGCCCGTCATCATCGTCATCGCAGACGCACGTCGTCTGCTCGATGATCCGCGTCTCGTGCGTCGACGCCTGCGGCGCAGCATCAGCCGACGACTCATAAGTCGCCGACACGCCGCCCACGCCGTCGCCAAAGACCGCGGCAGGTTGGTCGGCCACATAGGCCGTGTTCTGGTATCCGATCTCCGCGATCGTCGTCGTCGGCAGATGGTCATATCGATTCGCTGCGCACTGAAACGTCCCCAGCGGGCAGTCCCCGAGTGATACAAGCACCGGATTCACTTCGCCCACCCGGCTCTCTGACCGCGTCGGCACATCAATGACTACCCAGCAGTACAGCGGCGGCGCGCCTCCGCCCGGCGGAAAAAGATGCTCCGCGTCCCAACTGTCCTCCGCGGCGAAAGCCACGCGCCCGAAATACACCCGTGCCGTCCCGACCCATTGCACGTGCGTCAGCCATTCGGCCAGCGTGCTTGGGAATTCGCCCTCCACGCTCACCGCCCACGGCGCGTGCCAGGTCGCGTCATCCCACGTGCCGCTCTGCCACTCGCCCAGGTCGCTCCCGCACGGCGGCCACTCGTGGTAGCACAGGGTCTGCACGAAGCAGTAGTAAAACGTGAAGGGCGGCGGCGGCGGCGTGTAGCACTGCACGTCGCCACAGTTGACCAACGGCAAGCGCTCCCAGATTTTCGGCAGGACGCCGATGTCGAATTCTTCCCACGCATACGCGCTGTCCGCGCCCCAAGCCTGCCCCGGCGGGAGCTGAATCGGCGGCGTCTGCGGCGGCGCCCCGCGCACAAACCGAAAGGTCCGCTGCCCGCCCAGGTATTGAATCGGGAAGCTCGTCTGCGGCACAAACCAGTGCGCCGAGTTCTCGTCGCCGCTGTAGCGGTGCACCTGCACGTAGTGGGGCGGCAGATTGATATCGACGATGTTGGCGACGTCCGCCCGGCGATGCCGCCCCGGCAGCGTCACGCCGCCGCCAATATCAATGTAGTCCACGCACGCCGGGCAGCACGCCGCGCTCCCGTCGGCGACCCCCTGGCCGCCGTCGGCCGTCGTCATCACGACGCGCCCGCCATCCGCTCCCAGCACGCGCTCGCCGCTCATGCGCCCGCCCCCTGTGTGCACGGCGTGACCGCCTCAATCTCGCCATAGGCCTGCAGCAGCACCGCCACGGGATCAGGAATGCTCTGGGTCGCCGGCGGCTGATACACCAGGGCAAGGCTCCCCAGCGGCGCCGCCACATAGCGCCCCACGGCCGTGCGCGCCCTGGCCGGCGTCGCCCCAGCCAGGATGCGCCCGCTCACGTCGCCGTTGATCGTGCTCCCCACGCGCCACACGTCATACACGAAGCCGCACGCCGTCACCTGCGAGCCTTCGTTCCCGGCCACGTTGCCGATCACCGCCACATAGAGCTGCAAGGCGGCCGCCTGCCCGGCGCTCGCTGGTTGCAGCGGCACATCGTCCGCCCGCTCCATCCAGCGGATCGAATCCAGCACGGAGCGTTGATTGGCCACAAAACGCGACAGGGTTTCTGGATTCCACATGCTACGCACCCTCCGCGATCAAGCCGACGATCGCCGGTGGCGCGCCGCCTGGCGCGTGCACGAACGGACAATGGCTTTTCTCGACGACCGAGTAGCTTCCCGATGGGCACAGCCCGATCCGCGGAATCAGGCTGAGGACGCCGCCCGCCGTCACCGCCCGCACGCTGTAGTGTCGCACTTCATCGGCGCTCAGCGCCGCCCCCACCCAGCGAAACACTCTCTGCCCCTCGTAGTAGGGCGCCTCCGCCACGGCCGACGCGAAGCTGATTTCATCGTCTCCGGCGGCCGCGTAGATGCGGAAGGCCGCCGGCCGCGCCTGCTCGCCCGCCGCGGAGTAGGCCCACGTCAACATCGGCCGATTGCCGGAGAGGAGCTGCGCGTCCAGCCCGCTCGGCGTCGCCGGCATCAGCCCGACCAGCGCCCCGCCCGCGTAGACGCGCGTGACAATCTCCAGTGGATCAATCGCCGCCCGCTTCCCGCCGGCCGTTTCCGCCACCACGGCGTAGTGATAAATCGCGTCGCCCGCGTGCGGCGTTCCGCCATCCTCCGCGATCGTCGTCGCGTCGGCCGCGGCCGTTCCGACTTCATCGGCCGGGCGCGCCGCAGACGGCAGCGGCAGCCGCTCACCTTCCCATCGCAACAGAATGTGTCCCGCGCTGGGCATCGATCTATGCCTTCACGAAAACGCCGACCACCTGGCAGTTGTAGTGCCGCCCGCCGCGCGTGCTCCGCAGTCCGACGTACACGGTGCCATTCACGCCGGCGTGAGACAGTGCAACGTCAATCGATCCGCCCGAGTCGGCCCGGTAGCGAGCCTCCTTGTTGCTGGTGACCCAGTTCGCAAATGTCCCAGCGCTGGGCGTGTTCGACAGCGTCGCCGTAGCGTGCGTCGCCGCCAGCGCCGCGTCCGCGTACACGCCCACCTCGATCAGGTCGTCATCCGCCAGCGCAGCGCCGGCCAGGTCCTTCAGCCGCACCTGCACCGTCTTGGTGTCGTCCGCCGACGACAGGCTGTTCACGGTGGCGTAGGGCACGTCGCCCTGCACGGCCGCCGACAGCTTCGCCGCGGTGACACCGCCGTCCTTCACGCGCAGCGCGTCGCTGTTGATCTCCACCGTCGCACTGTCCACGTTCACGACCAGCGCGCCGCTGGAGTGCGACAGGCCGTCGCCGGCGACGGCCGCCGCCACCTTGGCCGCACCGTTGCTGTCCACCATCGTTGTGCCGCTGATCTTCAGTGCCAGCGCATTGATCGTCGCCAGCGTCAGCGCCGTGTCCTTCGCCAAGAAATCAAACAGCTCGCTGGCTTCGGTCCAGCGCATGTACCATTTCTCGCCCGCGCCGCCTGTCCCGCGGTTGCCCTTCACTCCGGATGTCGCCGCCGGCGCCCCCGCGTTGTCCTGGTCAAGGACGAACGTCGTCGCGTCCGTCCCGCTCACCGCCGCACCGCTCGCCACCAGCCAGCATTTCAGCAGATTCGAGTAGTCGCGGATCTCCGTCACGACGCCGGAGGCCGCGATCACCCGGCAGATCGGCACAAACGTATGCGGCGTGCCCGGCCAGGCAGCGCCCTTCGCCAGCCCGTTCGTGGCCGTGTCGATCCATACGTAGCGCGTCGCGTTGTCATCCGCCGCAAACGAAGCGCTGCCCGCGAACCACACGTCGCTGTTGTCGCTCTTGCGATACGCCCCGGGATTGACGGCGATGTTCAACCCGCTGACGTGCTCTGCCCGGAGCTGCATCAGGAACGCCCACATGCGCTCGAACAAGAGCTGCATCTCGCGCAGCCGCTGGGCGCGGTTCGTCGTCGCGGTCTTCGGCGTCAGGCTGTAATCGTCGAACACCTGCCCGCCGGCGTGCGTTGCGCCGCTCCTGCCTTCGGCTGTGGTGTTGTCCAGCTTGGCTGGCGTATAGGCGATCGTGTCCGGCATTACTCAAAACCTCCTGGCGTGAACGTGAACCCCAGCACGCCGCCCGCGCCGGCGGCCGCCACCGCCCGCACGTTCCGCGCGCCGAACGGCTCGCTGTCCACGCTGATTTCGGTCCACTCCGTCGGCTCGGTCGCCGCGCCCGTCTCCGCGTCGATCGTTCGCGCGCCGAATCGCTTGACGCCGTAAACGTAGGGCCGCGTCCGCAGCGGGATGGCCGAGAATTCGCCCGGCGATCGCTCCGGGTTGTCGGCCGCGGCCAGCTCTCCGGCCGTGATCCGCACCCGCCCGCCAGGCTCCGCGCCGTGCGTCTGCTCCACCAGCTCGACAATTGTGCCGGCCGCAGTCTGCTGCGTCGGCACCCAGATCACTAGCTCTTGGGGCACGCGCACGACTCCACTGTGGTTCGCATTTGCATTTACCCTCTCACGCTCACCCGGAAATTCGGGTCTTCCAGTTGCAATGTCGTCCCGATCGCCGCCCCCTGTCCCTCGGCGCCCTGGCTGTACGTGTACGTCACGCCCGCCACGATCGCCCCGCTGTCTTCCCGATTGGCCCGTAATGGCACGTCGAACGGCCTTCGATCGTTTCCCTCCTCAGCCTTCAGCATCGTGACCAGGTCGCCCGGCCGATAGCCCTCCGGCGCCGGCTGCGGAGTTCCGCCGCCGTCATCCGACATGCGCGTCTGCCCGAAAACCAGTTCCGGCAGGCTGAACGTGCCCACGTGCCGCACCCGGTCCAGGCGCCGCACGAGCTGCACCGCGTGCGCCTGCGCCGCCCCATGGTCCAGCCGCTGCTCGGTCGGCAGCGGCCGCCCCTTGAACTGGCTGTTCCCGCCCGTGAACCCGGCCACGAACCCCGGCGGATTATCGTCCCGGAAATTACAATGCAGGTCCTCGCGCCGCACCACCAGCAGGCTCCGCTCCCGCGCGCTCAGCGACCCGTCCGCGATCGAGATCGGCAGCGTGTCCAGCGCCGCGTCGCCCGTCAGCCCCGCCGTCACGCGCACGCGCAGCTTGCCGCGGATGTACGCCTCCGGGAACGTCATCACCGTCGACGGATCAACCGGCCGCTTGTCCGTGATGTCGCGCAGGCTCTTGATGTCCACCAGCACCCGCGCGTCCCAGCGCATCACTTTCACGTCGCCCGCCACCTGGAACCACGACGACGCCGGCGTCGGGTTGACGCCGTTCGGATCGCCTGCGAACGACAGCTCGACGATCGGCGGCGACTCCTGTCCCTTGGCGTCCTGCGTCACGCGCGGCTCAAACGGCCGCGGGATCGGCGCCGTCTGGCCGCGTTGATAAAAGTCGCCTTCGTCCGCTCGAAACATCTCTCCCGCCAGCACGTCCGCCAGGTCGAACAGCCGGTACTGGTCCGCCGCGTCCCCCTCCGGCACGAACGGATAGCCTTTGAACGGCCCATATTGCCGCCCCAACCCGCGCAGCGCTCCGTGCGTGTTCAGCGCCCACAGCCGCCCCACGAGCTGGTACTGGCTGTCGGGCCCGCCGAATCGGAAGTCCGCCCCTTCGCTGGAGTATCGCGAATAAAACTGCCCGCCCACGATGTTCGACGCGTCCACCGCCGTCTGCACCTGCCCCGCGTTGCTCACGTCCACGTCCCAGTTGTCGTCGATCTTCCACGCCGGCAGCAGCTCCACCGTCACCTCGTATTTGAAGCCCGCGCCCACCTCGCGCACGCTGTTGTTGCAGCGCTCGTAGTCCACCCCCACGTCGAAGGCGTTCACGTTGGCTTGTGCCCGCACCGCCGACCAGGTCTTGTCATTCGTGCGAAAGTGCGGCGACGCCTGCGCCAAGGTCAACCGCCGCGTGTCCGGCGCGTCCGGCAGAAAGAAGCGCAGCCCCCACATCACTTCGTTGCCGATCGCCCGCGGCTCCCAGCAGTAGCCGATCCCCGCCGACATGCACACGTAGTCCAGGGCGTCCAGCCAGCTCAGCCGCTCCAGCACCAGCGAGTTGGGCTTCGCCAATAGCGCCCGCTCCCAGGCGTTCGAGAGCGCCGTCCCCGCCGCCTCCGGCTCGATCAGCAGCAGGTTGCTCCGCGTCTGCCCCTCGCCCACCGGCCGCGCTTCGTCCGCCGCGTCTCCCTCGCCGCTGATGATCGACATCAGATTCCAATCGTGCAACCGGTGCAGCGTCATGTGCGGCTCGATCGTCGGCTGCCCGTCGCCGTCCACCGCTCCTTCCGTCCAGCGCGCCCAGAACAGCAGCCATGCCAGCAGCCGTGCGTAGCTCCAACTCCTGCTTTCCGCCGTCCGCGCCCCCCAGAACAGCGGCACGCGCAGCTTGATATCGGAGAGCAGCGGCGACCAGGCGATCCCGGCGTCATGGCTCGCGTTCGTGAACTTCGCAAGCCGCGCCCAGCAGTTCCCATTCCCGAACGGATTGAACACGCACACCTGCGACAGCGCTGTCTTCAGCTCCGGGTTGAAGATGTCCCCCGCGCCGGGGTTCTCGGCCAGCGTCTTATTGCGGATCCACGTCTGCCCGACCAGCTTGTAGCGCGCCTCCTTGTCCAGCACGTCCGCCACGTGCACCAGCGCGATCGCCGCCTGGTAGCCCGCCGCGCCGTTTCGCCGCACGCCGCGCACGAAGCCGCGCATCAGCTCAAAGTCCTGCTCCGGGCTTTCCCGCGCTGTGCGGACTCGCACGACGCTGTCGTCCGCCAGCGCCTCGTGCAGCGGCTGGTAGGAGGGCGCCGCCTCCGTTCCGTTGTTCACCAGGAACCCGCCGCCCTGGGCCGTGTCGTCATGCCACAGTTCCGCGGCCGACAGCCGCACAGCCAGCTCCGCGTTCGGCAGGCTGTTGACCCGATGCGCCACGCCCAGCGCCTGCCCCAGCCAGCCGATCGTCCGCGGGTTTCCCGGCTGCCCCGGCGGCGGCATCAGCTCGACCACGATCGGATCGACCAGCGTCGGATCGGAGCGCAGCTCCGTCCCGCCGACGCCCGTCGTCAGCCGCGCGTCTTCCGTCGTCCCGGTCTGTCCCGTCAGCGTCGCCATCGTCACTCTCATCCACAATGCAAAACAACCACGGAGTCACGGAGACACGGAGAAATCAGTAGTCGCATTCGTCGTCGTCGAAGCACGGTCCACACATCACGTACTCTCTGTGCCTCTGTGCCTCTGTGGTTCGCATTAGTCTTCTCCGTGTCTCCGTGACTCCGTGGTCGTTCTAGCTCGGTTGCATCCACGTCAGGTTCAGCGTCGCATCCCAGAGCCATTGCCCGCCGCCGCCGCCCACCAAGCACGGGCTGTCCGCCGCCGGCGTCCAGCTTCGCAGCTCGCAATGCTCGAAGTTCCGTCCGTTCTCGTCGTGGTAGATGAACCGCGGCCCGCCCCGTCGATAACTGTTCAGCTTGCCCTCGAATAGCCCGATGGCCGCCAGGTTGACGAACTCCGCCAGCACGCGCAGCGTGATCGCCACCGGGTCATCCCCGAAGAACACCGACCCCTGCCCGCTCAGCCCCGGCAGCGTGTAGCCCATCCGCCGCGCCGGCCGCTCCCCGACGTGCGTGTCCAGGGTGAAGCGCAGGATGTCGACGCCGTTGCTGTCCAGCACCAGCGTCTCCAGTGTTCCTGCCGGCGGCTCGAACGACGCCATCTACTGCGCTCCTGGGTAGCCTTCCGTGGCGATGATCGTCGCCGTCTGGTCGTAGGGTCCGTTGTTGAACTGCGTGTTGACGTGCGTCGCCTTGTGCTCGATGTTGATTCGCACAATGCCTTCTCCGAAGCTCCCTGAAATGGCGCTGCCCATCGCGGCCTGCTCGGCAACGTCGAGCGCGGCGTCAATAAAGGTTCCCAGCGGCTTGGATGTACCGCGCAACTGCTGCTGGCGAATGAACTCGCGCGCCGCGAGCGGCCCGAGCCGCTCGGCGGTCCCCCGCGTTTCGAACTTGGCGATGTCACCCGACAACATGCCGAGGGTAAGGATGTCGAGGAGGTTGCCGGCGGTGGAATGTTCGTCCAGGGCGCTCGCGCCGCTGTAAGGCGAATACCCCTGCTCTCCGATCTCCCTGGCCACTTTTTCGAGTGCCGCCTTGTCTGCGTCGTTCATCCAGTGCCAGTTCTTTTTCGCCGCGTCCAGCAACGTGTCCAGTCGCCGCTTGAACCGCTCGTCCTTCTGCGGCGGCGTGAACGCCCGGTCGGCCGACTCGCGGAAGTCACGGTTGCTCGCGCCCAGCGCCGCCGTCGCCAGCTCCGGATCGAACACGGCCATCTGTCGCAGCAGCTTCTCGTCCTCGGCGATGTTCCCGGTGAACTTGTCCTTTCTCCCGCGCGCGATGAACGCCCCGGCGATCTGGTCGAGCTGTGTAAACCCTTTCTCTCCGGCGATGGCCGCAAACGTCGCCGCCTCGCGATCGCGGATGGCGCCCTTCGGCCCCGTCAGTCGACCAACCTGCTCAGCGATCGGTTGTGCCCGTCCCAAAATGCCGGCCGACTGTAACGCGTCGCGCACCCTCTCCTCCTCCGACAGCGCCTCGTCCCGTTGTTTTCGCAGGGCATCCGTCGTCTTCTTGGTCTGCTCTTCGAGCTCCTTCTGCTTGTCGGTCATGGTCGCGAACGCCCGTGCCACGCCGCCCAGCAGCACGCCGATCGCCACAATCCCCAGCATGGCCGGGTTCAGCCGCGCGACGCCTTCGATCATGTCGAACAGCAGATCGGTCGCCTGCGCCAGCGCCGGGTCTACCTGCCCCAGCAGGCTCTTGGCCAGCTTCTCCGCCTTGTTGTCGAAGTCGGCGAAACCCTCCGCCGCCTTGCGCGCTCCCGGCGCGGCTTTCCGTTCAGCCTTCTCGCCCAGTTCCTCGACGCCGCCGCCGAGTTGCTGCAGCTTCTTCTTGGCCTCGTCGTCGCCCGTCACGGCGACCGGGATGTTGACCTTCTTCGCCATTGCTCAGCTTTCAGTCATCAACTCGCTACTCGCTACTCGCCTCCGAAGGATGGCGAGTTCAAAGTCACCATGGAACACCCGAGTGCGGGGAAGCCGCGCCCGCTGACCATCACGATTGACGAACGCAAGGCGACGGTCAAGAAAGAGTCGGTGACCGCTACCGCAGCCGCCGTGAGCGTGCGGGCGCCACGGGCCGGATAGGGTGACGATGGACTTCCTCGATCCCGGTGGAATCGTCGTTCCGGAGGGCAGCCTGGCGCTGCACCGGGCCAAGGATCTCGTGGCAGCGCTGCGCGGACCGGGAGCATTGTTTGCATCGCTCATCGAATGTCGCTCGTCCTCGGCAACTGAGACGGTCGTTTTTGACGTTGAGGTCGAGCGGCCTCAGGTTGTCGCCAACGACATCCGGAAGACCGAGCGTTTGGCGGCCGTGTTCGTGCGCGATGACGACACCTGCCCGGACGTCCTGGCGCTTCGGCGCGATTTTCCCGCTTTGCAGCATCAGAACCAGCGTTTCGAGGAGCTTCCCCGAAGCCTCTGTCTGTACGACCGCCCATGGAGCGAAATTCGCATTACGTGGACGGCGCCCGCATTCGTGGAACGAGTCCGCTGGTGGTTGAAGCAGGCGGCCCGCGACGAATTGCACGGCGGCGATCAGGCACTCGAGCCGTTCCTTCTATCGTGGGGCCAGTGGCTGGTTCTGCCCCCGTTAAACGGTGCAAGCAAAGACTCAGAGTCGTTCCTGGTCACGCTCCCGGGTGGAAAAGAGGGGCGAGTTTTCCTGGCGCATGACGACGAGCCGGGGGAAGTCGCCGCGGGTGTTGTCAGGCTGGTGGTCGTGCGGTTTGAGACCCCCAGGCAGCGGCATCGCGTGTTACCCCGCATCCCGCGAACCCTGGATGATCTAAACGGCCTTCTCAGGACGGACGAATTGGACCTGCTGTCGAAGCTGCGGGAGCGCCTCAAGAACTGGCCGAAGGAACGGGAGCCGATCCTTCAGAACCGTGTCATATTGCTCATCGATCTTCCGAAAACTCGGACCGATGACGGCCCAGTCGAGCGTGTCGAGCACTGTGCGGTGTTCATCGACAAGCCACTGGTGGATCTCGGCGTGGCCATCGGCGTGTGGACCATGCAGGATGGAAAGCGTGCCCTGTTGCTGGTGCCGGATGCGTCGAAGACGGGCGACGATGTTCCGCTCAGCCTGCTCAATGTATGCCACGCCCTGACGCGGGATTTGGCGGCAGTGCTGAATGGTCATGAGGCAGCGGATGGGGTGAAGATTCTGGCGGTCGGGGCCGGCGCTCTGGGCTCGCACGTGGCCATGAACTTGGCCCGGGCGGGATGGGGACGCTGGACGGTCGTCGATTGTGATGACCTGCTTCCGCACAATCTGGCGCGGCATGCCGCCGGGGGAGCGATGGTCGGCTGTCGCAAGGCAGCCGCGATGGCTCTGGAAATGAACTGGGTATTCCGCACTCCGGAAACCGCATCCTTCATTGATGCGGATGTGCTCCGCCCAGGCGCCGAAGGGGATCGGCTGGCCGCGGCTGCCCGCGGCGCCGACCTGATCCTGGACATGTCGGCTTCTGTGGCGGTCGGCCGGCACTTGACCCGCATCGAAGCGCCGGCGCGGCGCGCTTCGCTGTTTCTCTCGCCGTCGGGGCGGGACCTGGTCCTGCTGGCAGAGGACAAACATCGGCATGTTGAGCTTGACCACTTGGAAATGACGTACTACACGGCCGTGGCGACCGACGACCGGCTTGAGGTGCATCTCAACCTGCGGCCCGACCAGGTGCGCTACGGGCTGTCGTGCCGCGATGTTTCGAGTCGGATCGCCCAGGATGCGCTTGCGACTCTTGGCGGAATCGGCGGAGCGGCAATTCGGCAGTTGGCTGATGACGACCAGGCATGCATTCGGATATGGCGTTTGGACCCGCTAACTCTCGGCGTCGATGCGCTCAGCATCGACGTTGTACCGCTGGAGCGTCAGACTCAGGGCGACTGGACGCTGGAAGTGGCTCCATCCCTTTTGAGGCACGTCGCTGGGTGGCGCGAGCAGCGCTTGCCCAAGGAAACCGGCGGAGTGCTGATGGGAAATGTGGACCACGATCGCAGGACGATTTACGTGATGCTGGCGTTGCCGTCGCCTCCGGACAGTGCTGAGTGGCCGTGTCACTACATCCGCGGGTGCGAGGAGCTGCGGAAGCGCGTGGATCACCATCGGGAGAGAACAGCGGAGAATCTGAGGTACGTTGGGGAATGGCACTCGCACCCGGACGGCGCCGCGACCATGCGGAGCGGCGCTGACTTGAAGGTCTTTTCCTGGATCGCTGAGCACACGCTAGCGGAGGGGACGCCGCCGGTTATGTTGATCGCGGGCGAACGCGGACGCGCACGCATCTTCGTTGGGCTGAGCGAAAACACTCCGGAGGAACTATGTCCGGCCTGAGCGCAGTGATGGACACCTACGATCGGCGCGCCCGGTTCTATCCGATGGTGATCGTCTTGCTGCCGGCATTCCTCGGCGCCTCGTGCTGGCTACCTGGTGGTGTGGACTTCTCAGGGTTGATCGGCGGCGCCGTGGTTACGGTTGCTGTATCGGCCTTCCTCACGCAACTCGCCCGTGATCAGGGCAAGCGGCGTGAAGGGGAGCTCTTCCGGCGCTGGGGCGGTCGACCGTCTGATCGCGCGTTGTCCTACGGTGGACGATACTTCGCGGATGCGACGCTGGCGCGTTGTCACAAGAAACTCATGACGCTCGATCCCGGCCTCCAGCTTCCGCCGTCCAAGGAGTCAGAGAAGGTGAATCCGAAGGAATCGAAGGCTGCGTATGCCGCGGCAACGGACCTCCTGGTGGCGCGGACGCGGGACAAGGAACGATTCCCGCTTCTCTTCAAGGAAATCATCAGCTACGGCTTTCGGCGGAACCTCTGGGGCTTGAAGCCGGTAGGTATCCTGACGAGCGTGCTCGGAGTGGCTGCTAGCGTGGCGAAAATTGTTTCTCCGATGTTGGCAAGTTCGCCTTTGGGCTCTGCCGACGTTCTGAGCGGAAGCCTCTCAGGCTTGTTGCTGATAATCTGGTGCGTTTGGGTGACACCGAGTTGGGTTCGGATTCCCGCGGAGGCGTACTCGAAGCAGCTCGTGGAAGCGTGCGAACACCTTTGAGGATTGCGAACGTGCCCGAATCGTGGTTACTCGACATCATGAGCCGGCCCTGAGCAGCGCTCTGACGAATCCCGCGACGTCAGCCTGCAACTCGTCGTTCGGTCCGCCAAGAAACTCGGCAACGCGAACTGGCCCAACCGCGCTCGAAGCCATGAAGTCCCGATGAAGCACGGCCATTGCTTCCGCTACGTCGGGTCGCTGGCCAAAGCTGCGGAGCTTGGCGCCGATCCGCTCGACGCCGTCGGTGTGGTTACGGACAACGTAGCACAAGTCGTACGCATCCTTCGGCTTGCCGCGCTTGTCGAATGCGAGCGCTTTGAGCACCACGAACGCAGCCGGTCCGCAAACTTGAATCTCCCGCGTTGCTTCTCCGGCTCCTCCCGGCAGTTCATCGCGAAGTTGGACGAGCTGCACGTCCTCAAAGGCCAGGTCCAATCCGGGCGTAACGATTGCGGCAAAATCCGCTTCAAGATGTCGCAGGCGGCCGCCCTTGTCGGAGGCGGTGGTCGGCGGAATCAAGAAATCAACCGTGACACCCTCGCGCGATCGCCATCGCTGCGTCGTCAGGTTTCCAGCCGGGTTGGCGTCAGGTGTGAAACCGGCTTCGCGCAGTCGCTTGGCGATCTCCTCGTACAGCCGTTCGTCAAGCACTACGATCGACAACCCCAAGTCGAGGTCGATAGTGCCGATATGCCCCTCAATCCCAGAGGGACGACGACTCTGATCGACGATGAGCGATGGAACCAACCCTCCGACCACGCACATCTCCGCACGAAAATCACCCAGCCGCGTTGCGACCTCAAGGCATGTCCGCCGAATGAGCGTGCTGCAGCCGGGCGCGTAGTCCGCGGCCACGCGAGGTTCTCGATTCACCGCCATTGCAGCCGCTCCTTCCGCAGGTGATCGGCGGCTTCCTCGGCTCGTTCCGGCAAGCCGCGAAGGTCGAGGTAGGCCTGAACGGGACTCACGCACTCAACTCCGCCGACTGACTCGACGCCGTGAAAGACGCCCTCGTCGTTCGGTCGGACGAGCCACAGATTGGCGCCACGTTTCTCTTCGTGCCACTTCAGGCGTTGCAGCAGCTTTTCACCCGGCGGCTTCCGCAGGTACACCGTAACCAATCGGTATGCGGCAAACGGTGCGAGTAACCATGCCGCCGCTAGGCCGGTCAGGGCGTAGGGGACCGAGAGCTCACCGAAGACTCCGACCAACCGTCGAGCAAGTTCGTCGCCCGTGTGCGCGGCGATATGGCCCATCCGAATGTCGTGCCGGCGGAAGTCATATTCAGCCTGCCACGCTTCGAGCAACAACTCCGGGGCACGGGAACGGATGGCTCCGTCCTGACGTCGTTCGACCAGCCGGTCCTCCTCCAGCCGTTTGCAGATCCGACTCACATAGCCCGCGCCAAGCTGACTCGCTTCGGCAAGTTCGGACTGACGCCACGGTCGATTTGGGTCCTGGAGCATGAGTCGGGCGAGTCGCGAACTCTTGGGCGCAAATACCGACGATGGCCGGCCACGTCGAATGAACCGGTTTGGTTTGCCGGCGACGTGAATGCGAAGTCCCGGCGCGTTGATCTCCGCGTTCCCGGAGAGATCCACAAAACTGACCTTGTGCTCGCGGCAGACCCTCGCCCCGACTTCCCCCATGTAGGGCACGGCCACCAGGGGAACCGCTCTTGGCCCGGCGCGCTTGGCTGCGAGCCGGGCGCTGTCGGCGGCTTGTGCGATGGCGGCGGCCCGCGAACTCGATTTAGCGACTGCCGCAACGAGGTGTGGTCCCATCCTTAAGAGCCGCTCCCCGGTCCTCCCGTTGCGGGCGGCGCTGACGCCCAGCGAGGTCAGTTCGGCCAGTACGCCGGGCAGGGCTTCCAGGATGTCGCGGTCGGCGGTCATATTCACTAAAATCGGCCAGTTGACGGCGCATTCAACATTGGCATTTTAGTCAGCCAAGCGATTCAGGCAAGGGCCGACGCGGTGAGGCGGAGATCATGCGGAAAGGCCTGCTCGGTCCTGACCCCAGAAACGCGCTTCGCGGGACACCGGAAAAGTTGCGTCATTCGCAGGCCTGCGAACAGCAAGGGGTGATGTTTGCATGGAGTTAGGGTTTCACCACGTGGTGAAACAGGTCCAAAAAGTGAAACTGATGGCTTCAGATTCGGCCTGTGTTAGGCAGTTCTTCTGTAAGCTGACGCGCGAAGTTGCGTCTGGGAAGCTGCCACGTCTGCGTTTGTGGCGCTCCCAGAGCGGCTATTCGACGAATGGCAATACTCGAAAGCTGGCACCGGAGCCGCAAAAACGAAAAGTTGCGTCAGAAGTTGCGTCACATTGACCCGGAAAACAGCAGTTAGCTAGTAAGCGTACAGCGCGCAGCCAGTGACGCAACTTCTTGTACCGCAAGCGTTAACCGTTGTCAGTACTGGGGTTAAGATCACCCTCTGGGGACTTCCCAAGCTGGACGTCGAGGGTTCGAATCCCTTCGCCCGCTGTGATATAATTGCTGTGCCGAACGCTAGTTAGCGTACCTGCCGATGGTCGGCAGTGCGGCTTTGAGGCCTTCATTAAGTGGTACGTACCACTTAATCCGGTTTCGGAGCCGCACTATGGCCCGCACCCCTTCCGTCCAACCGCCGTCGTATCGTTTTCACATCACCGTTTACGTTGGCGTTCAACGATGGGCCGGTCCGTTCACAGACCAATATGGCAAGCACTATCCAGGCGATCTTGCGAAGATGAACCGGGTCAACCTCGTCCAATGGGCTTTGTGGGGGGGCATGTGCAGCGTGCCACTCATGAACGTCTTTATGCTTTTCTTCCTCCCCAAAATATGGGGTTTTCTTCGCGACAACTACACCACCAGCCTGCGATACCGTGTCAAACCGAATTGCGGGGATTCGGCCGACGCACGCATCCTGCGGGCCGAACGAATCCTGTATGGCCGCGAGGACCCGAGGACGACGGCCTTAGACGGCAGACGAGGAACGGCGATGACTTTCATCGCGGGATGCGAACGCGAAAGGGCGAGCGGTCGAGGTTGGATGGGTTCGCAGCGGCAGTGCGGGAGTCGTCGCGGTTCGACGCGGAGGCGAGAGCGTTACGGTTTCAGATGCGGGTAGTGCTGGGCAATCCAGGCTTCGACTTCGGTGCGAAGCCGCTGGGCCAGCGTCAGCATCTCGTTCGCGTCCGCTTCCGAGATTGCACCGGCTCGTTCATAGTCGGCTTCGTTTCGCTTCTCGCGGAAATCGTTCATCAACTCGACCGTCGGCTTGTCCCAGCCCAGCGTCAGTTCGAGCGAGCTTATCACCCGGAAATGATGAGCCATGCGGGCGGCCTGATAGCCGGCGGCGGCGAGAGCGGCCGTGGCGAGTTGCAGGGCCGCGTTGTAGGCGATGTTGAAACGCCAATCGGTCACGAGGTCGGTGGTCTGGCACGCGTCGAGGTCGCGGTCGGCGAGGCCGAACAGTTCGGCAATCTCCTGACGGCTCGATTGATGCTGTTTAAGCCAGCCCGACTTTAGCCAGTTTTGCAAACTCACGCTCGTCACCGATGAGGAATATCTTCGGACCCTCAGCAACCCGTGTCACGAATTGCTGACCGTCGGTGAGTTTACGACGGAACTCGTGCGAGTGATAGACCTTGGCGTTGACCTCACGGCGAAGCTGGGCATGAGCGGGACGAACGGCCGCGTACACGTCGCTCGGCTTGAGGGCGTCGCCGATGACCATGACATCCACGTCGCTTTCTGATTGCTCGCGGGCTTTGGCGACCGAGCCGAAGATGAACGCGACGCGGATCTGATTGGCGAGCGGAGCAAGGGCGGCACGCAGCACGTCGGCGACGCCGAAGGTCTTTCGCATCAGGCCGCGAAGCTCGTCGAAAACGGGACACTCCGGGTTGGCCTGAAAGTACGTTTGGCGACCTTCGACAATCCGCTTCAAGATGCCGCAGGCCGCGAGCCGGCCAAGCTCACGCTGCACGGCTCCGTATCCTAGGCCGAGTTCGCGGACAATCTGCCGCTGGTAGAATCGCTCCTCGACATGGCCGTACAGCAGACGGAGCACGGCCTGCCGTGCAGCCCCGAAGAGCGAGTCGGCAATCGCGTCGGTCGGTGGTGGCGATAGTGAACCCATATTGAGTTCTATCGTACCCAATTTGAGTTCGGATGACAAGGCCCCGTTTGTGGGCTGGCGATACCCTCTTTCGCGGGCGTGTCATGCATGATAAAGGATGTTATCATGCACGAACCGCGGGCAGGGGTAGCGGTTCATAACCCCGTTCCGCACCGTAACTTGTGGACGACCGAGGAATGACGACCGCTCTCACACGACTCCTTAGCCAGCCACCCGACGGCACCGGCAGCCGTGAGCCGCCGGCTATCGTTCGCTTCGCCGGCAACAACGCTCGCTTCGCGTACGACGAGTTCTTCGCCGGCGAGGAGAATTCGCACACCGAGCGGGCCTATCGTCACGCCGTGCATCGGTTTCTCGCACATTGCGAGTCGCTCACCATCGCGTTGCCGGAAGTGACTCCCGGCATCGTGAGCGAGTACTTGAAGCGACTCCAAGCCGAAGTGAAATCTCGCCGCGGCGAGGCCCGGCGGATGAAACCTGCGTCGAAGCCGATGAAGAAGCTTCACCTCGCAGGCATCCGCAAGTTTTTCGATAAGCTCGTCGAACGGCACGCCATCATGCTTAACCCCGCTCTCTCTGTTCGCGGCCCTAAGCACAGCGTCACCGAGGGGAAGACGCCCGCTCTCACTGTGAAACAAGCTCGACTCCTGCTCACGAGCATCGACACGCGGGATGTCGTGGGCCTCCGCGACCGTGCCATCATCGCCGTCATGCTCTACACGGCCGTTCGAGCGGGCGCCGTCACCAAGCTCCGTCGCAGCGACTTTTTCACGGACGGCCGTCAATCCGTTTTTCGCTTCGACGAGAAAGGCGGCAAGGTCCGCGACATCCCCGCCCGACATGACCTCGAAGGATTCGTGCGAGAGTATCGCATCGCCGCCGGCGACCTCGCCGAGGATACTGCCCTCTTCCGCTCAGCGGTTGGCCGAACCGGCAAACTTGGCGAGAATGGCATGACGGAAAACGACGTGCTCAGGATGGTCAAGCGTCGGCTCGCTGACGCGGGCCTTGCGGCGGACCGCCTGACGTGTCACTCATTCCGGGCGACGACGATTACCGACTTGCTTGACCAGGGGGTGCCGCTGGAGGACGTTCAGTATCTTGCAGGCCACGCGGACCCGCGAACGACGCGGCTTTACGACCGGCGAAAGCGACAGGTGACGCGGAACATTGTCGAGAGGATTTCGATTTGACGGCTTAGCGTTGGCAGCCAGTGGCGACCGTTCGAACAGCCACAGCTCAGGTGGGTGAGCGACCGTCGGAGGAATCACCATGCAGCGTGCCGGGTTTCGTCTTCCTGCAGGGGGTCTTGAATAGGTAGCGAAATAGCCGATCAGCAACGTCAAGCCGCAAATTGTCGCGTGAACCCCAACAAACTCGCAGCCGCGAGGCCCGACGGAAATACCGATGGCCGCCCATGCCCGATTCCACGGCCGGAGGGCGTTTTTACGACGGCCAGCCTGCAGAAGTTGGTCAGCAATTGGTCAGTCGTGGGCGGCGCGGCAACCTAACCACAGACGACCATCTTCCGCTGCGGCATAGACCAAGACTGACCAACTTGCCAGTGCCATCCGCGCTCGCGGGTTAGGAAAGATGACAGCGACGCGCGACGACTCGGTCAGCGGCGCCGCTTCTTTGGGCCGGTCGGCGAAGGCGCTGGCCGGCTGGGTTCAGGGGAGGGGAAACATCCCTGCCGCTTCCGTTGCGCTCGCGAGAGATTTGGCAGACGGCGTCTGCCGAATCCGCCAGCCAACGAAGTCCAGCCGTGGAGTTCGGCAGTCGTCCCACGCACGAAAGGACAGTTACGAGGGACGACTGCCAGCCTTCCACGTGTGTAGTCATGGTCGCGAAGCGAGCAAGCAGTTGGTCACTGAGTTGGTCAGTCGCCACCTGGCGGCGGGTTGTAATTCAACTTCTCAGTGACCAAGTAACCACTTGCAAACCTCGTTTTTTCCTCAAAAAACGCATATAAGCCATTGCCGGACAGGTACTTGCGACTCGAATCGGCAATTCCCAAGCTGGACGTCGAGGGTTCGAATCCCCTCGCCCGCTTTGATATAATCCGATAGCCGATCGCAACTTGCGAACCGGCCCGCGCTGGGCTGTGCGGCTCGGGAAGCTCGAAAACGAGGGTAATTTACCCCCGTCGTGCTTCCAGGAGCCAGCCATGCCGGCCAGCACGAAACCCCGCATTCCCGTCTACCGTCACCACAAGCCGTCCGGACTCGCGTCGGTGCGCGTCGAGGGTCGCGTCATCTACCTCGGCCCGCACGACACGCCCGAGAGCCGCGCGGAATACAAGCGGGTGATCGCTGAGTGACTTGCAAATCACAAGGCCGAACCGACCGGCTTGAACGGCCACGGGCAAGCGACGAGTCGGGTGGTGGATGAGCTCATCGTGGCCTACCTCGGCTTCGCGAAATCATATTACGTCAAGAACGGGACGCTCACGGGCGCGTATCGCAATATCGGTGACGCACTTCGGCCGCTGACGACCCTGTACGGCCGCACCCGCGTTGCCGACTTCGGCCCATCCGCACTCAAGGCGGTTCGTCAGGCGATGATCGACACTGACCTGTGCCGGCGGACGATCAACAACCGCATCAACCGCATTCGCCGCGTCTTCAAGTGGGGCGTCGAAAACGAGTTCGTCCCGGCCGACATACTCCATGGGCTCCAAGCCGTCGCACCGCTGAAGTTTGGGAGATGCAACGTCCGGGAGGCCGAACCCGTGAAGCCAGTGCCCGAAAACCTGATCGAACCAGTTCTCAAACTCGTCGCGCCCCAAGTTGCCGCCATGGTTCGGCCACAGCTTCTGATCGGGATGCGGCCCGCAGCGGCGGAAGATTCCGGGACTACTTGTTCCGCTGCACCCGAAATTCGGTCAGCGCGTGGAAAGCGCGCTCAAACGGCCCTGTTGTCGCGCTAGACAAGAGTGACGACGAAGGACCGGCAGCTGCCGCGGTCCAGCCGGACTCGGCTGAATGCGATGCCTGGGAGCAGGAATGGGTCGCGCATCACTACCGATGCAGATGGTAGAGCGGACATTTGATGCGCGCTCCGTGCGTGTCTTCAACCGCAGTGTCGCCGGCGCGAGCGTGACCGAGTTGGCGCGCGAATTCGACATGAGCGAGGCGGCGATTCACCAGCTTCGCCACCGCATCCGCGACCGCATGCAGGAACTGGTCGCCGAGCAGATCCGGCAGGAAGACGCGATCGATGGGTGACGGCTCAACCGCAACCCGCGGCGGCGACTCCTCCGGGCCAGGCCTGGACGAGGCAAAGCCGGCTCCCGTTGCAAGCGACTCGTGCGCCGATCTGGGCTTCGGTCTGGACGACGCGGAATGGTTCGCGCTGTTACGGCGCTTCACCGCTTCCGCGACGCCGCGGATGATTGACCGCCGAGTCGCTGCCGTCGAATCACGACATCGTCGCGGTGCACTGCGGCGCGCTTGGGGCGCTGCTGATCGATCAGGGTTGCTTTGACGAGGCCGAGAGACTGCTGCGGCGGGCCGAGCCGATGCTCAATCGAATCGGCGGCGATCACAGCCACACGTGGAGTTCCGTGCAGCGCGATCTGGTCCGGCTTTACGAGCGCTGGCTGGCCGAGGCGCCGCGTGCGGACTTGTCGGATCGCCTGGCGGCCGCACAGGTCGCCCTTTCGCAGGACTGACCGCGTCCCGATTCGCGAGCTTGCCCGCTGGCGGGAATGGCCCTATACTCTGCGTGTGCCAGTTGCCTCAGCCTCGTTCCCCCCTTCCAAATTTCTCCGGATCGGGCAGATCGTTCTGGGAATCGATTGGCTGCGTCCCAAGCCGGACGCCCACCCAGTACGGTCGTCTTTGCCCCGATTGGTTCGGCGCAGATCGAGCCCGAAAGGTCCGCCGAGTGAGTCGTGCGGGCCAGAGAGAGTGTATTTTTGACTACGTTTGCGTCTTTAGGTCTTTGCCCACCCATCCTGCGCGCGGTCGCCGAAGAGGGCTATTCGTCACCCACGCCCATCCAGGCGCAAGCCATCGGGCCCGCTTTGCGGGGACGCGATCTGCTCGCCTGCGCCCAGACCGGCACAGGCAAGACCGCCGCGTTCGCACTCCCGATCCTGCAGCGCCTCTTCGCGCCGAGCAGCTCCGATCCGCGGCGCCCGACGAAAGGGCCTCGTGCACTCGTGCTGGCCCCAACCCGGGAGCTGGCCACCCAGATCGGCGAGTCATTCCGGACATACGGCCGCCACACGGGGCTGCGCCACGCCGTCATCTTTGGCGGCGTGAATCAGTTTCATCAGGTCAGAGCCTTGCAGAGCGGTGTGGACGTGCTCGTTGCCACGCCCGGCCGGCTGCTGGACCTGCTTGAACAGCGGCTCGTGCAACTTGCCGGCGTCGAAGTTCTGGTGCTCGATGAGGCCGACCGCATGCTGGACATGGGCTTCATTCGGCCCATCCGCCAGATCGAGGCGCAGCTTCGTCCGCCGGGCCGCCGGCAGACGCTGATGTTCTCGGCCACCCTTGCGCCGCCGATCATCAAGCTGGCGGCGTCGATGCTGAGCGACCCACTCCAATTGACGGTCGCCCCCGCCCAGCAGAAGCCGCTGCAGATCGAGCAATCGGTCTACATGGTTCCGCGCGCCCGCAAGCCCGGGCTGTTACGGCATCTGCTGGCGGATGCGGCGATCAAGCGCGCCGTCGTGTTCACCCGGACCAAGCACGGCGCGGAACGGCTCAGCCGCCAGTTGAACCAGCACGGCGTGGTATCCGACGCGATTCACGGCAACAAGGCGCAGAACCAGCGTCAACGGGCGCTCGCGGCATTCCGTGACGGCCGTGCACGCGTCCTGGTGGCCACGGACGTGGCCGCCCGCGGGCTGGATGTCGACGGCATCACCCACGTGTTCAATTTCGACCTGCCGATCGAGCCGGAAGCCTACGTGCACCGCATCGGCCGTACGGGCCGGGCCGGCGCCGCGGGCGTCGCGTTGTCGTTCTGCGATGGCGACGAGCATCAGCATCTGAAGGCGATCGAGCGCTTGATCGGAAAACGGCTGCCCGCGATGCGTGCGTTGCCCGATTTTCCGCAGCTTGACGAAATCGCGCGGGCTCGGCCGCCGCAGCGGCGATCCACACCGGCACGGCCTTCGCCGCGGGGGCGCGGAACGCGAGGGCGCGTCATGACCGCAATCCGCTGATCAGTCAGACGGTTACGCCATCACGACGGCCAACGATGCGTCCAGCCCCGGTCGCTTCCTTCACCTCGGGGCTTGCCTGCCGATGGGCGCCGTTTCGCACGGGTCGCGCCGTAGGCTGAGCTATCCCGCTCCACCCGCGGATCGAGTATTTTCCCCGCGGACGCCGCTTCATGGGCGCCAGGAGAAACCAAATGACGCTTCGCTCCCGCGTTTCGTCGATGTTCGTGATCGCCATCGTCTCGCTCGCTTCCGCCGCCGAGCCGACCAGCCGTCAGGTCGGGCAGGTTGTGCTCGAAGGCGTGCCGGCGTGGGGTGATGCCATTCGCGAGCGCATGCTGCAATACATCAACGTCCGCTCGGCCGGGTTGCAGAGCATCGCCGCCGGCGGAAAGTCGGTGCTGATCACCACGCGCTTCGGCAGCACGGCCCAACTTCACGTCGTGGACATGCCGCTGGGCATGCGGCGGCAGATCAGCTTTTTTGACGAGCCGATCGGCCGGGCTTTCTTCATTCCCGGTTGCGGCAAGTCGGAAATCGGATTCTCCAAGGACGTCGGCGGAAACGAAATGAGCCAGTTCTACGTTCTCGACCAGCAGGACGGCCGACACCGCCTAATCACCGACGGGAAGAGCCGTAACGACAGCCCGATCGTCTCGAAAAACGGGCGCTGGGCGGCGTGGAGCAGCACGCGCCGCAACGGACGTGACTTTGATATCTACGTCTCGGATCTCACGATCTACTATTCGATCTCCGCGCCCGCGGCGCCCGAAGTCGTCGGCCCCGAAACCGACGTCGAGGCGGCAAGTCGAAAGTCGGGCCAGACAGCAGCGGCGGACTCCGAATCACGAACGTTTGACATGCGAGCCAAGCTCGCACTCCAAGTCGAAGGCTCCTGGTATCCGCGCGAATTCAGCCCCGACGAGGCGAAGATTCTGGTAGAAAAATACGTCTCCGAGAAGCAGTCCGAGTTCCACGTCCTCGACGTCGCCTCCGGTCAGAGCGCCCCGCTCACGCCGCCGACGCCGCCGGCGTTCTATGGCGGCGGGGCATGGGCGCCCGACGGCAAGGCGCTTTACTTTTTCAGCGACAAGGAGGGCGAATTCCGCAAGCTCTACCGGCTCGATTTCGAGTATGGCACGTGGAAATCGATCACCGCCGACATCGAGTGGGACGTAGAAGAGGTCGCCGCCGACCCGGCCGGCAAGGGCATCGCGTTCATTGTCAACGAGGACGGCGTCTCGAAGCTCTACTTCGCAGACCCGTGGGGAAACGGGCGAAAGACTGTCGATGGTCTGCCGAAAGGCGTCATCGGCGGGCTGGATTTCGCCGAAGACGGCGGCGTGGTCGGCTTCACGCTGAACTGTTCAACCTCGCCGGCGGATGTGTACACGGCGACGTTCCCCGACGGCAAGCTGACGCGCTGGACCGAGAGCGAAGTCGGCGGACTCAACCGCGAGACGTTCATCGACGCCGAGTTGATTCGCTATCCGACGTTCGACCAGGTGGACGGAAAGCCGCGGAAGATCTCAGCCTTCTATTACAAAGCCCGCGGCGCCGGGCCGCACGCGGTCGTGATCTGCCCGCACGGCGGGCCAGAAAGCCAGTACACGCCCACGTTCTCGCCGTCATTTCAATACTGGACGTCCGAACTGGGAATCAGCGTGATCGCCCCGAACGTGCGCGGCTCGACCGGCTATGGCCGCTCGTTTCACCAGCTCGACAACGCGGTCAAACGCGAGGACAGTGTCAAGGACATTGGGGCGCTGCTGGACTGGATCGAGAAGCAGCCGGAGCTGGACGCGAAGCGCGTCGGCATCTACGGCGGTTCGTACGGCGGGTACATGGTGCTGGCGTCACTGGTCAATTACCCGAAGCGATTCAAGGCGGGCGTCGATTACGTCGGCGTCGCCGACTTCATCACATTCCTGAAGAACACGGCGGAGTACCGTCGCGACCTGCGGCGCGAGGAATACGGCGACGAGCGCGTGCCGGAGGTGCGGGCGGTGCTGGAGCAGATATCGCCGCTGCGCCGGGCGGACAAGATCGAGGCAGCGCTGTTCGTGGTGCACGGGGCGAATGACCCGCGCGTGCCGCTGAGCGAGGCGCAGCAGATCGTGGCGAAGATGCGCGCGATGGGCCGGCCGGTGTGGTCTTGCAATGCGCTGAATGAGGGGCACGGGTTTCGCAAAAAGGAGAACAGTGACCTGCTGAGCGTGCTGCTGGCTCATTTCTGGCAGGAGCATCTACTGGAATAGCCGCTCGGCGCTCAGCCCGCGCTTCGTATGAGTTGAAGCGCGGGCGATAGGGTGTTTGAGACCAGTTTCAGGTGGCTGTCGATTTCGTGCGTATCCGACTTGAACTCGAGGATCGCCGGCACATCGGGAGGAATGAGGGTTGCGACCGCCCGTAATGCGGCGCACGCGGCAAACGAAAGCGGCTCATGTCTGCTCTGCGTCGAGAGTTCGCTGACGTGGAGTTGGCCAACCCGACGTGCAAATTCACGAAGTATTAGCGTCGTTTCGAGGAGCGTTGGGTCAACCTGCCGCGCATGCGCGAGATCAACGCAGAGCCGCGCCTGCGCGCATGCACTCAAGATTGGCCGAAGTTCCGAAGCCGTGCGCCCAGCCGACTTGCGCTTGTCCATGTTCTCTACCAGCAGCCAGCGCTTCAGCGGCTTCCAATAGTCAGCGTTCGTGATAATGTCCGCGTGAACAACAACCGCGATGCCGCGGCTGGCGACCCGCTCAAGCAGCAACTGTGCCAGCTCGGCCTCCCGGTAGCTGGAGAGAGCGCTTGGCGCATGAAATGACACGTGTCCAAACTTCGTCAGACTCAGCCCAGGCAGTGCATCCAGCAAAGCGGGCAACTCGGACTCGCGAAGGGCCGACAGCTCGACCGCTGTCGCGGAAGTTGAGTCCAGCACAGCGAGGGCAGATCGAAAGTCCCCTGCCGTGAGGCTTCCTGTCGAAAAGCCGAGGGGTCGGGCCATCAAAATACCCCATACTTCATGATCAGCTCACGGGTCGCCTGTTCGTCGTCAAAGAAGAGCTTGTTTATCGCCTGGTCGAACTCGCGTGACTTATCTCGAAGGTCTTTGAAGTCTCTGTCATCGAATGCCGCGCCGAATCGAAGCGACTTCAGCGAATCGCGACATCCCTCATCGCCAAGGCGTTCCAGAAAGTAATCATATGCGGTGAAGATCGCCTTGGCTGTCTCGATACGGCCACGCTCCAAGGCGTGTTTCGCGACGAGATCGATCGGCGTCAGCGGAAGTTCATCGACGATGTAGGTCAGTACGGCGGCCTTGGCGTCTTCCTCAATCCTGAACAGCGATTCGTCGACGTTCTTGCCAAGACGCGGCCCAAAGCACCGAAGCAACCCGGAGACGAATAGCAGCTTCCGCGAGAAGCGCAGCTTGATGTTACGCAGCGCCCAGCCCTCGGGCTCGCCACGCTCCCACTGCTTGTTGACATAATCGACGGCAACCGTTCGCCAGTAGCGAACAATGTCGTTTAGCAGGAATCGCGGCACCTTATACTCTCGTCCGGATTCCGTGATGAAGCTCCGTTCGCTGTCGAGGTAGCGCTTGAGGATTCCGCGAATAACGCGCGAGTGTGCGTCGACGCGGGAGAGCGATCGCGGCTCGAGCAGCAGCAGCAGTCGGCGCGTCATGTTGGTGTTTGTGTCGTTTTCTCCGCCGATGCAGTGGATCAGCTCGTGACTGAACGTTTCCCGTCCAAAGACATTGGTTCGCCCAGGCGCGCTGAATTTCGCGTCCTTAAGCTTCAATCCAAACTGTTGCGCGGTCGCGTGATGTTCCGGATCGGCTTGCCCATCGACGAGCAGCGTCCAATCCACATCACTTTGCGCCGTCCATTCCCGCCGCGCAAATGACCCGAATATCACGATGGACGTGTCAGGCGGCAGTAGCCCGCTCGTGAGATCCAGCAACTGCAGCTCAATCCTGTCGCTTTCCGCGCGCGCGCGATCGATGGCCGCGAAACGCTGGTCAAGTTGCTTTTCCAACATCTCGAACGGGAGTTGAGCACTCATGCCCGGCACGCTCCGATCACGATCGAACATTATGCGGCCTGGACGCCGCCACGCAACATAGGTTTGCGCGGAGAACGCAGGCGCGCCGCCCGTCACGGCCGGCGAGCCTAAGGCAATGCGTTGCGTTCGGAGATTGCATCAGCTCGGCGTCCTCCTCTGGTCATGCATACGGGGAACCGCGTTTCGCCTCGTGCCTCTCGCCGCCGCCAGCAACCGCGTGCTCCCCCGCAGCAGCTCCAGCGCCGCCCGAATATCCTCGCCAAACTGCCGGTCGCGCTCCGCGTGCGCGATCTTCTGGCGAACAATCGCCAGCGCCGCCCGCGGGCCGACGCCCGGCTTCAGCGGCGCGCGATAGTCCAGCGCCTGCGCCGCGCACATCATCTCAATCGCCAGCACCGTCTCGACCCGGTCGAGAATCTCGTAGCACTTCAGCGCGGACGTCGCCCCCATGCTCACGTGATCTTCCTGCCCCAGCGACGTGGGGATCGAATCCACGCTCGCCGGCGTCGAGAGCACCTTGCACTCGTTCAGCAGCGCCGCCGCCGTGTATTGCGGCAGCATGAACCCGCTGTTCAGCCCGGTGTCTTTCATCAGCAGGATCGGCAGTCCGTCCACGCCGGACAGCAGCAGATAGACGCGCCGCTCCGCGATGTTCGCCAGCTCGGTGAGCGCGATCGCCAGGTAATCCAGCACCAGCGCCAGCGGCTCGCCGTGGAAATTCCCGCCGCTGATGGCGTCGACGCCGTCGGGCGTACTCGGGTCATCGCCGAAGAGAATCGGATTGTCGGTGACGCTGTTGATCTCGCGCGTCACAACCTCGCAGAAGTGCGTCAGCGCGTCGCGGATCGCGCCGTGCACCTGCGGCGCGCAGCGCAGCGAATACGGGTCCTGCACGCGGTCGCAATGCACGTGCGACTCGCGAATCTCGCTCTCCTGCATCAGCCGGCGGATGTTCGCCGCCACCGTCTGCGCCCCCGGATGCGGCCGGACCGCGTGCAGCCGCGCGTCGGCGTGGCGGACCGTGCCCTGAAGTCCGTCGAGCGACATGCAGCAGATCAGGTCGGCCAGGTCCACCAGACGCCGGGCCCGCACGGCAATATTCGCCGCGTACGCCGACATGAACTGCGTGCCGTTGATGAGCGCGATGCCTTCCTTGGCGGCCAGACGAAGCGGCGAGACTCGCCCGGCGGCGACCAGCTCGTCCGTCCGCACGGGCAGCGCGCCAGATTCGCCAAGGGTCATCTCCCCGCGCCCCAGCAGCGGCAGGCACATGTGCGCCAACGGCGCCAGGTCGCCGCTGGCTCCGAGCGATCCGCGCGTCGGAACCACCGGCAGCGCATCCTCGGTCAGCCAGTTCGCAAACGTCTGCACCAGCTCCGGCCGCACGCCGCTGTGGCCCGCCAGAAGCTGGTGCGTCTTGAACAGCAGCATCCAGCGGACGATCTCGCGCGGCGTCGGCGGACCGACGCCCACGGCGTGCGAGACGATCAGATTCTCCTGAAGCTCGTCGAGCTGGTCGGGCGAGATTCGCTTGCTTTTCAAGTGGCCAAAGCCCGTGTTGATGCCATACACGGCCTCGCCGCGCGACACCAGCCGGTCGACCCACTCGCGCCCGCGGGCGACGCGCTGCAGGCCGGCCGGGCTGAGCGTGACGCGCAGCGGACGGCCGAGGGCGCGATCGAGCAGCTCGAGGTCCAGCGGCGCCACGCCCAGTTCCAGATCCAGCGGCTTCACGGCTGCGGCTGCTCCTTTGCTCGGTCGAGGCGCGACACGGCCTGTTCGATGAAGAGGTCCAGCGACTGCTGCCCGGTTTCTCGCACGGCGGCGTCGAGCTGAAGACGCAGGCTGGCGCGCGACTCGAGCCGGTAATATTCCTCGGGCAGAATCTCATTCACCATGTCGAGCGGCTCGATTTGCCCGTCCACGACGCGCAGGCGGAAAACCTGGCCGCCGGCCTGCGGCAGCCTGGCGAAATAGACCCACCGCGGGTCGCGCCGTTCGTAGGGCGCGGATTCCGGGATCACGGGCGCCAGCGGCGCGTCGCCGGGCAGGCTGAGGCGCTGCAGCGTCGCCGCGTCAAGATCGAGCTTCAGCAGGCCCACGTCGCTGAACAGGAGAATCGCGCGAGCGGCGCCCGCATCGTCGACGGGGCGAATCCCGTGCGGAAAGAACCTCAGGGCGCCGCCGACCGCAGCTCCGTCGAGCCGCTGAGCGACCCAGCCGGTCGAAAACGTGCGATCGGCCGCAGCGTCGATCAGAAGTTGCGGCCCGCCGCGAATCCCGACGTGGAGAACGGCGTCCGCGCCGGGCACCGGCGCAATCACCGCCAGCTCGCGAAGGTCGGGGTCGCCTACGTACTCGATGCCCGAGCGGAGATCGGCCCGCCGGAATTCGCCGTTTTCTCCGCTCTCCTGCGGCGCGGCGGCCAGCGCGGCGGCCAGTTCTCCGAAGTGCGGCGCGACCAGCCGGTCGAACGAGCCGATCATCCCGTCGCGTAGATTAAGCCGAACGGAGTCCGCAGCGTCGCGGCAGACTTCCAGCACGCGATGCCGGTCGTAGAGCCAGACGCGCCCGCTGCGCGGGTCGCGCCCGATCCACGGCCAGTTCACCGGCCCGGGCATCCAGGTCGCCGGGACGTCGCGGAGCGGCGTGACGTCGCCGCGGACGGCGCTGAAGCGGACCAGCCGGCGCTCGCGGGTCAGCACCAGCCATTCGTCGTCGCCCGTGCCGATCGGCACGGCCAGGCGCGGCGAGCGCAGCGGCGGGTGGTTCTCCGCGCCCGGCGGCGGCTGCGAAATGAAACGCGCCGTTGATTGCAGCACGGCGGTCCCGACGTTGTCGGGTTGCGTCGCGAGCAGTTCTGCCGCCGACGCGGCCTGGTCGGCGCGCAACTGCTGCAGCGACGCCGCCACCGCCAGCCAGTAGGCGCGCTGCTCGCGATCGGGAATTCGAGCCAGCCGCTCAATCGCCGAATCGATGAGGGTGTGGTCGGGCGCGTCGGACAGATATTCAAGCAGGAGCAAGGCGCTGGCGGTCGGCTGCGATTCATCATCCGGGAGATTCGGGAGGATGGCGGCCAGGTCGCGGCGAACGACCTCCTGATTCCCGCGATTCAGTGAGAAGATCATCCAGTGCGCGTAGCGCGAGAGCACCTCATTCTCACGGCGGTTGATGGCCCGCAGCGTGTCGAGCACGCGCGGGTCCTGCGGCGCCTGGTAAAGAAAGAACGCAATCCCCGCCGCCACGTCCGGACGGCGCGTGATGAAGCGCTGGTCCGCCCGCGTGGGCGGATGTTCGAGCACGTCGCGTGCCGCGGGGTAGGAGCGCTCCAGCGCGGCGTTCAGATCTCCGGCCAGAAACGCCGGCCACGCGTCGAGCTGCACGCGCATCCACTTCCAGCCGAGAATCTCGCTGCGCGGCTCGATCAGCCGGATGCACTCGGATTGCAGGTCGAGCTCACTCAGCATCCAACTGGTCACCGCCAGGAAGTTGCCGGCGACGCGCCCGAGCTGATCGGCGCGGGCGCCGTCCGCCTCGTAGCGGCTCCAGAGCTCAATCGCGCCGCACGCGGCTTCGATGTAGCGACGCGCGGGGACCAGCACGCGCTGCAGCGGCAGGTCAGGGTCCTGGCTGTCGAGCGCTTCGAGCGCGCCGGGCAGGCTGAGCATCAGCCGCTCGAGCGCCAACGGCGCCGTAAGCGGACCGGCCAGCGTCAGTCCGGAGCGGTTGTACCAGGTCAGCCGGCCGTCGGGCGGGCGCAACTCTTCGACCCGCGACTCCAGCAGCGCGCGCGCCTGCGCGCCGTCGCCGGCGGTCTGGGCGATGATCGCGCGCAGCAGCGGGGAAAACTCGTTCTCCGGCGTGGGCGGCAGCGACTGCATTCGCTCGTAGGCCTGCTCGGCGAAACCGTCGGCGTAGAGACGGACGATTTCGGCGATCAGCGGGCCGCGCGGGGCGCGGAAGTCGCAGACGCGCGGCAGGTCGTCGACTGTGATCGGTCCGACGTCGCGCGGGCCGTCGCGCCCGCGAACCCGGAGCATGGCCCCGAACTCGCCGTCGCCGACCCGCTGAATGTAGGCCACCGCGCGGCGCACGCGCCGCCCGTTCACATGCGTGATGAGTTCGCCGGGCCGCACCCCGGCGCCCTCGTCGGCGCGGACGATCAGCGCCGCCTGGGACGGGGGAGCGAGATTATCGAGAATGAAGCGGACGCGGTAGCGAACCTCGGGGTCCGTAATGTCCGCAAGCCGCTCGCTGAGTGGGGCCGAAATGTCGGGTCCCAGGGCGATCAGGCGGCGAGTGGCGTCCTCGCGTTGTGCAAATTCATCATCTCCCAGGTGGGTCAGGAGATCGTCAAGGTCGGCCGGGGCGGTGGCCGCCGGCTGGGAGGATGGGGCCTGTCCGCTCGCGGCCGTGGCGAGCATTAAGAGCGCGATCACGACGATCCACGGCGCCCGCTGCATCATCGACGGAACTATATCAGAACCGGCCCCCCCAACGCGAAGGCGACGCGGTCTGCTCAAAACTGAAACGCGTCGTCGCCCAGGCCGGCGTTCAGACTGACCTGCGTGAAGAGGTAACTGCCCAGCAGGTTGCGGCCCTCGTGGTCGGAGTACGAGTAGATCGCCACCGGCAAAAGCCACTCGCGGTCAAGGTGCATGACCATCTTCGCATCAGGATAAACGCCGCCCTCGCCCTGGTAAGGCAGGTAACGCACCAGCACGTGCGTTTCGCGGCCGTCAATCTGGCTCGCGCCTTCGTAGCGGAAATCCAACTCATTTCGCTGCGTCGCGGCCGCGTTCACGCGATCCAGAATATCAAACGTGGCCAGAAAGCCGCACTCATCAATCGTGCGGCGGCTGGCCCTGCGGGCCCGCTCGCCGCGGATGGGGATCATCACGTCCGCGACGAACAGCCGAACGATCGCGCCGGCCGGTTCAACCCGGGCCAGCTTGTTGCCGTCCGAGTCGATGTTTCGGCCGTCGTCGACGAACAACGCCCGCTTCACCTGGTCTGCGTTTTGCTGCCAGATCATGTAGACGCTGCGCGGCGTCGAGCGATAGCGCACTTCGACGGTCTGGAGCGGCGTGAGCGCGCCGTCGATCCATTCCTGCTTCAGCAGCACGCAGCGGTAGTCGCGCACCTGCTGCTCATATCGCTCCCGTCCGGCGCGCACCAGCTCGGTCGGGTCGAGCGCGGCAGTCGCGATCTCCGGCACGGCCATCGTCACGGGGGTCGCGGGCGGCGGCGGGATCGCGGCGAGCGCCGCCGAGCCCGATGGGGCGCCGCCCGTCCGAAGCCCGACGTGGCTCAGCACGAGCCAGAGTGCGGCCGGGGCGGCCAGAAGGAAGATCGCGGAAGCGTACAGGGCGCCACGGCGGGAAGACGACACTGCGGGCAACTCCGGGGGGCGGGAAAAAGTCGCGCGCCAGGCGCCTACGACTTGGATACTACATCGAGCGAGCGAGACTCCACGCTGAAGTCTACCAACCTAAACCGCGCCGGTTGCGGGATTTCCCGACATTCAATTATACGCCCGGCGGGGTGGTCAACCAGTACCGGGACTCGCTCCTGCCGGAATTCCGATTGCCCATTCCCGCAGAAGGCGATCGAACCGCTCCGCATCGGCGTCGAATTCCGGCGTGTGACCAGAATCTGTAAACTCAGTAACGTCAGGTGTTTGTGTGCATGTGCGGCGTAGCCAGGCTGCGGTTTCCTGAGTCCGGATAATCGGATCCGATTTCGAAAAAAGGGCCGTGACGTGCTGCGAGATCGGGCCGTCGCCGCCGCGCCAGAGTCGGCGATCGAGCAACCGCGACTGGTAGAGGAACCGGGCGGTCACGCGTTGCAGTTTCAGAGTGTCACGGCTGATAAAATCGTGACCGGCCGGGTTCCTCGTGAAAAGCGCCGGGTCGTTCAGCGGAATCTCGAATTCCCGGTCGGGCGCGGTGAAGAGCGAGACTGCGATGGCGAACTTCGCAAACGTCGGGAGGTCGACGCGCGGGAAAACGCCGGGAGAGATCAACAGGAGTCTTCCGGCAGCGCGCGGGTTCCGGGCGGCGTAGGAACAGGCCAGCTTGCCGCCCCAACTGACACCGACAATCTCCCGCGGAGCGCGCGTATGGGAGTCGATCCAGGCGAGTTGCTCCGCGACGTCATCCAGCCAGCGCTGCCGATTCGGAACGTCGCCACGGGCGGCGTCGTTGCGTCCGCTCCCGCGGCGATCGGGCAGCAACACGGTGCAACCGCACGACGCCAGCACCGAAGCAGACCACTCGAACCAACCGCCATGAGACTGGATGCCGTGCAGGTAGAGAATCGCGGCTCGCGGCGACGGCGCCGGCCAGTAGCGGGCGAAAACGCGGTAGCCGTCGGACATTTCGAGCGTGAGCGGCTGCGGGGGGATGAGTGGGGGGCGCATGGTGCTTTGGTGGGGGAGCGTGACCTTCGCACCGCTCCGTCTGCCGTTACAACTCGTCCTGCGAGAGCACGCGCAGCCGCTTTGCCCGCAGAACTCCCACCGCCTGCACGAGGTTATCGACCTGAATCGCCAGGCACGGGCCGTGCCATTCGCCCGCGGCCCAGACCGGATAGAGATAGTTGATGTTCACTTCACCGGCGATGAGCGCGGCGGCGACGCTGGCGATGCCGCGCTGTCCCGGCGGCAGCTCGGCGACGAGAATTTCGCTTTCACTCACGGCGAAGCCGGCGTCGGTGAACATCCGCCGCGCCAATTCAGGCTGGTCCACGAGCAGTCGGACGATGGCGCAGTCGACCGTCCCCTCGACGCACAAGCCGAGAATGCTGATGCTCTCCGCCTCGAGCACCCGCACCAGCCGCAGCAGTTGCCCCAGCCGGTTTTCCAGAAAGACGGAAAGCTGGTGGCAGCCCGGGTATTCGGCGCCTTCGGCGGTTTCAAGCGGCTCAATGCTCATGCCTGACACACCGTTCCCGCCGGATGTTGCCGTCGAACTGAAACAACCCGCGTCGCCGAGCCGAATCGTTGCGGAGAGGTAGGGTATCTCGATGCAACGGACGTGTACAGTGCAAAAAATTCCGGTGAAGCCTGCTCTGGCTGGTCCGAACCCGCCGCGCCAAGCGGCGAAGGTGACGTCCGAGTGCGATCGCGGCGGCGCGTCGTAGATTGACGCCGAGCGCCGCGCGCACCTCAACCCGCCGCTCGGCGCGGCGGGTTCGGAAAGAAAAGCGCCCGCCCGGTACATGGGCACACCCGTACCGACGCCCGGCCCGAATTGACATCGGTGCAGGCCGGCGGGACACTTTGCATGCGGCCCCCGCCGGTGAATCCACGCTTCGGCGGCGGCGCTCGCGCGGGCGTGCAGCGCCGACGGACGTGTCGCGATTTCCTCGGAGTATGCCTTGAAACCCCCTTTTCTGATCGGCATCGGTCTGGCAGCTGTCGTGGCGATCGCCGCGTTTGTCTCCCCCACGTTGCGCTCGGCCGAGTCAAAGGCGGCGGTCGAAGCCGCCGAGAAAGCCGAGCTGGCCCGGCGACAGCTTGCCCGTTTCGACCTGCTGCTGCCGTCGGCCGCCGCGCGCGCCCCGGCCGCGGACCTGAAAGACGCGACGCCCGCGGCGCTCGAGGGCGCCCGCGAGGCGATTCAGGCGGCGGCCCAGCAGGCTTCCGCCGATCTGCGGCGTCTGAACGAGAGCGCGGCCGCCGCCGGTCTTGCGACGCGACAACCCGAGCCAGTCGGCGCCGACCCCGGAAGTGTACAACGGGCGGCGGCGGCGCTGGATGCGGCGGTGAAGGTGAATGACGCGCTTCTGGCCGATGCGCTCAAGGCGGCGCGCGAGGCCAAGCAGATCGACAACAGCCCGCTGATCGTGGCGAGCGTGCTTGGGGCGGCCGAATACACGCGTTCGACGCAACTGCTCAACCAGGCCGGCGAGCTTCGGGCGCGGCTGGCGCGCGAACTGACAAACCTGCTCAACGAGGCGGCGGTCTGGAAGCGGACGCGCGGTTCGGCTGACTACTTCCGCGGCCTTGACAGCGCTGCGACGCTGGGCGAGCTGAAGGCGATGCGCGACGCGCTGGCGGCGAAAAAAGAATCCCGCGATGCGGCGGCGGCGCTGGCCGCGCAGGTTTCCGAACGTGAACAGGCGCTCGACAAAGCCAAAGCAGATCTTGCCAAGGCCAACGCCGAGATTCAGGCGCTGGAAGCGCGCGGCTTCAGGGCGGGCGACGATGCCTCCTTCGCCGCGTATCGCACTCAGCACGCGGCCGCGTCGCAGCGCATCAAGCAGGTGCAGTCCGAGGCGCAGCTCCTGGAGCGCGGCGGCCGCAAAGGGGCCGAGCTGGTCGGAGAGAATCTGGCCGAGGCCGAGATCCGCGGCGGCGAGGCGGTTGTGAGTCTCGACCAGCTTCGCCGGCAGCAGGCCGCGGCCGATGACCGCGTGGCGCGGGAAGCCGCGTCCGCAAAGGCGATTGAACAGCAGATCAAGTTTCTCGAACAAGTCTCGGCCGACGCGGCCTCGGCCAGGACGCGCTACGCTGCCCGGCTGGCGGAGCTCGAGGCGGTCCAGACGGCGCTGGTTGAGGAAATCAAGCAGCTTGCCACGCGCGCGACGGAGAAGGAGCAGGAGGCGCTCGCGGCGGCCCAGGCGGCCGCGGCGGCGTTTCGTGACGCGCAGAAGGCGATCGACGACTGGAAGCGACAGGCGGCCGACGTGCAGGCGACGCTCGACACCGCCGGAACCAACGAGCGGCTGAAGTTCATCACGCAGAGAACGCGCTACGCGGCGCATTTCGGCAACGGGGCGGAGGCCGCCGCGCGGATGCTGGCGGCCCGGGTTCACGCGCAGCGCGTCGCGTCCGGCGCGTCGCTGATTGCAAAGATGGGGCTTTTCGGTGAAATCCGGTCCGGCGACTTCACCTTCGACGCTTCGCCATTCGAAACGGCGCTGGCGACGGCCCGGGACGAGGGTGTGAAGTCATTGGAGGATGCGCGATCCAAACTGGAGAAGCTGGCGACACCGGCGGAAACCGCGTGGATCGCGCAGGCCGCGACCGCGGCGACATTCGCGATTCAATTGCAGCTTCAGACTGACCCGGCGACGCAGGAGACGCTGAAGGCGTCCGCCCTGGACGCGCTGGGCAAGGCGCTCGAGAAGCGCGAGCAAAGCCCCTACCTCGCCGCCTACGTCGCGCTACGAACGCACCTTCAGGGCGGCGCCGCCAAGCCGGCCGAAGAAAAGAAGGCCGAAGACGAGGGCGGCTTGTTCGAGGATGAGGAGAACGGCGAGAAGAAGCCCGATGAAGAAAAGAAGGAGCCGGAGGGGGGAGGCGGGAAGTAGCGAATCCGGCAGCGTCGAACCTCCGCGTCCGACGCCGAAATCGCCGTCGGACACTGAGGTCCGACGCTACAACCCCGTTGTCGGCTCTTCAGCGGCCGCTATACTGCCGATAGCGAACAGGGAGGTTCGCGAAAGCAGGAGTCCATGCGTAGTCGTCACGTCAGCGTCACCATCAACCTCGATCACGTTCGTCACAACGCCGAGACCATCCGCCGCAAGACCGGCGTACGTCTCATCGCCGTCATCAAAGCGGACGCCTACGGGCTGGGAGCGGAGGTCGTCGCGCCGGCGCTGGAGGGCGTGGCCGACGAGTTCGCGTATTTCACGATTGACGAAGCCCGCAAGGTCGGCCGGCCGGGGATCGTGCTCGGCCCGCCCGACGCCGAACCGGCGGAATACCGCGAGCTGGGCCTGCGGCCGATGGTCTACACGCGCGATCTTGCCGAACGCTACGCCGCGATCCCGGTCGCCGTCAGTCTCGACACCGGCATGCAGCGTTTCGGCTGCCGCCCGGAGGAGCTGGATGAGCTGCTGCGCATCAGCGACGCGCGCGAGGTCTACACGCATGCCGGCCAGCTCGGATCGATTGAAAAACTGCGAGCCGCGGTGAACGGCCGGCGGACGGCGTTCATGCTGCACGCGGCGTCGAGCGCGCTGCTGGGCGCGCCCGAGGCCTGGCTGGACGCGGTGCGGCCGGGCGTGGCGCTGTATCGCGGGGCGGTGCGCGTCTCGGCCCGCATTCACACCGTCCGCGACACAAACGGGCGCGTGGGTTACACCGGGTTTGAATGCCCGCGCGTCGGGATCATTCTTGCGGGCTACAGCAACCTGCTCGGACCGGCGCCGGTGGTGGTCAACGGCCGGCGGCAGCGGCTGATCGAGGCGGGAATGAACTCATCCTTCGTCAGTCTGCATCCCGACGACCAGCCGGGCGACGAGGTGGTGCTGCTGGGCGACGGACTGACCGAGGCCGATGTGGCGGCGAACTTCAACGTCCGCGAGCATGAGATTCTGTGCCGCTACTGCGCGGCGGGGACGCGGCGCTACGGCTCTGCTCGCTCAGCACCTGCTGACGATACCATTCGATCGAACGCTTCAATCCCTCAGCGAACATGACCCGCGGTTCGTAGCCAATAACGCGCTTCGCCTCACCGATGTCGGCGAGGCTGTGCCGCACGTCGCCGGCGCGGGCCGGGCGGTAGTCGGCCGGCAGCGACGTGCCCAGCGCCCTATTGATTTCCACGATGATCGCGTTCAGCGTCGTCCGCTCGCCGCAGCCAATATTCACCACCTCGCCGCTGACCTTTCCGGCCCGCGCGGCCAGGAGGTTGGCCTGCACCACGTTGTCGATGTAGCAGAAATCGCGCGACTGCTCACCGTCGCCGTACACGATCGGCTTCTCGCCGCGGGCCATGCGCGTCACGAACGCGGGGATGACCGCGGCGTAGTCGCTGGCGGGGTTCTGCTTCGGGCCGAACACGTTGAAGTACCGCAGCGACACCGTCTGAAGGCCGTACACCTGGGCGTAGACCGAGCAGTACTGCTCCGCCGCCAGCTTGCTGACCGCGTAGGGGCTGAGCGGCTGCGGCCGCATGTCCTCGCGCTTCGGCAGCACAGGCGTGTCGCCGTAGGCGCTGCTGCTGCTGCTGTAGACCAGGCGGCGGACGCCGGCGGCGCGCGACGCCTCCAGCAGGTTCAGCGTGCCCGTGGCGTTGGCGGCATGCGCCTCGACCGGGAAATCGATGCTGCGCGGCACGCTCGAACGAGCCGCCAGGTGAAATACCACCTCGGCGCCTGCCACGGCTCGCTGCACCGTCTCCGCGTCGCAGATATCGCCGTGAATGAACTCGAAGCCGGCGGCGAAGTCGGCCATGTTCTCGCGGCGGCCCGTGCTCAGGTTGTCGATCACGCGCACCTGTTGCCCGTCGTCGAGCAGCCGCCGCGCCAGATGGCTGCCGATAAATCCCGCACCGCCGGTCACCAGGCAAAGGCTCATGAACTCGCCTCGGGAAGTTTGAAGAAACGCCGCGCGTTCGCGGTCGTCGCGGCCGACAGGGACTCGAGCGACTCACCTCGAAGATCGGCCAGAAAGCGGGCTGTGTGTACGACGAAGGCCGGCTCGCACGGGCGCGCCTTGCGGAGCGGCTCGGGCGAGAGGAACGGCGAATCCGTCTCGACCATGAAGCGGTCGGCCGGAATCCACTTCGCGACGCGCTGAATCTCTTCGGAATTCTTGAACGTCACGACGCCGGTGAACGAAATCCACAGGCCCATGTCGATGATTCGCCGCGCGACGGCTTCGTCGGCGGAGAAGCAGTGGAACACGACGCGATCGCGGAGCATCGGGTAGTCGGCCAGGATGTCGCAAACCTCGCTCTCGGCCTTGCGGGCGTGAATGACGACCGGGCGTCGGGTCTTGCAGGCCAAACCGAGCTGGAAACGGAAGACGCCTTCCTGCGAAGCGCGCGGGGAGAAGTCGTAATGGAAATCAAGTCCGGTCTCGCCGACGGCGACCAGCCGCTTCGGATCGATGCCGCCGTGATGCAGCTCATACAGCCGGCGCATTTGCGCTTCGTCGGCGCTGCCGGCCTGGTGCGGATGGATGCCGGCCGCGATGAAGACGTCGGCGTGCTTGTGCGACAGCGCCGCCGCGGCCTCAGCGTCGTCGGGCGTCGTGGCGACCGTCACGAACTGCCGTACGCCGGCGTCGCGCGCCCGAGCGATGACCGCATCCGCCTGATCGGCGAACTCGCGGCTGGTCAGGTGGCAGTGGGTGTCAACCAACATGAGTTCAAACTTCAGAGTTCAGAGTTCAGAGTGCGATCAGAACGCGAAGCCGTTCAAAGTAGGTCAGGTCTGATGGCGGCCGCGCTCGCTTGCGCTTCGCGTTCCGACCGCCGGCCTTTCGCATCGACTCTGAATCTTGAACTCTGAACTCTGAACTTACTCAACGTTCATCACTTGCTCTTTGATCCGGTCGATCGCCGCCTTGATCTCGACCACGTCACGGGCGATCTGGCCGTCGCCGGTCTTGGAGCCCATCGTGTTCGCCTCGCGCAACATCTCCTGCGCCACGAACTCCAGCTTGCGGCCCGAAGGCTCGCGCTCGCCCATCAGCCGCAGGAACTGCTCGCCGTGCGATGCCAGCCGGCTGACCTCCTCGCTGATGTCGCTGCGCTCGGCGTAGATCGACACCTCTTTGAGCAGGTCCTGCTCCGCCAGTTTTACGCCGCTGCCGTTC
This sequence comes from Phycisphaerae bacterium RAS1, assembly GCA_007859745.1. NCBI lineage: Bacteria > Pseudomonadati > Planctomycetota > Phycisphaerae > Phycisphaerae bacterium RAS1. The sequence goes on from SMLU01000001.1 coordinate 1,191,071, forward strand.
AAAAGTTCCTGCACGCGGCTCAGCAGCCGGTCGCGGAACTCGGCCACGACCGCCGGCACGCGCTCGCGGATGCTCGCGAGCCGGCGGCTGATCAGGTCGCAGTGGGCCGTCAGGTCGGCGGTGATCGCGCGACCTTCGGTCTGCCGCATGCTGAGCAGGTGCTCCATCGCCGTGGTGGTCAGCCGTTGAATCAGCTCCCACGTCTGCTCGCGCTGCGCCTCGGTGAGGTCGCGCGGCTGGCAAACGCCCGGGAGCGTCGCCAGCGTAGCCAGGTCGATCCGCGTGCGCGGGTCGTCGGCGACGGCGTGGCGAAGCTGCTCGATGTACTGGTGGATCGCGGAGGTGTTGATTTCCTGGGCCGCGGCGGCGGAGAGGTCGCGCACGTGCAGCCGCAGAGACGCGCTGCCGCGGGTGATTTTCTGACGGATGAGCCGCTCGACTTCGGTTTCGAGGAAGCCGAATTCGTCGGGCAGGTGGATGGAGGCCTTGAGGTAGCGGTTGTTGACGGTGCGGATTTCGAGGTGATAGGCGTGCGCGTCCTCCTCCAGCCGCGCCTCACCGAAACCCGTCATCGAGAGAATCATGCCAGGTCGGCTTCGAAGACGATCTGAGCGTAGTCAGGCCGATCGGGCCGCTCGGCGGGATTCGCCGACGACCCCGGCGGGGTCGAGGCCGGCGCCTGTCCCGGCGGGGCCGAAATCGACGGACCCAGGATCGGGGCGCTGGGGCGGAAGACGAAGTTCAGGATGACGGCAAAGAACAGCCAGATTCCCGCGCCGACGATGGTGGTCCAGGTCAGGAAGTCACCGGTTTTGGCGCCGAACGTCGCGCCCGCGCCCCCTGCTCCGCCAAACGCGCCGGAGAGCCCCACCCCGCGGCCGCGCTGAAGCAGAATCACCAGCATCAGCAGCAGCGAAAGGACCATGAACAAGAAGCCGAGGATCGTGTGCCAGAAGGATGCGAGAACCATAGCGCCAATGCCCTCTGCCTGCCCTGAATGCTCCCGGCCGCCGGATTACGGTCACCCGCGGTTGCCGAACCAGGAAGCTTACCCGACCGGGAGCTGGCGAACCAGTGGGGTGCTCGCGCCTGACGACGTCTGGCGGGGAGTGGCCGACACCCCGGCAGGCGCTGCGGGCGGGGCCGTTTTTCCGAACCCGCCGCGCCAAGCGGCGGGTTGGCGATCGTAAGCGATCGGTGCCACGCTGCCCGAGGACGTCGCTCCGCCGCTTGGCGCGGCGGGTTCGGACAGACAAGCTTGCGGCGAGTCAGGACAGACAAGCTTGCGGCGTGTCAGTGCAGGCAAGCCCGCGCCGCGACGATTCGAGAATTGAGTGGCGATTGTAAGTGCACGCGACTCAAATCCTGATAGGCTACCATCGGCTGGCTGATCGGCGGCCGCACTCTGGGACGCGCGCCGGTGGAATGCCGAGGCGCCCCCAGTCGGCTTCGACGAGCGGTCGCCGCGCGTGGATAAGGTGCTGCCCATGGCGCTGGTCACGCTGATCGTCATACTGGTCATCGGCGTCCTGCTGATCCTGGGGAGCCTCACGTTGGGATCGAGCGCCGCGGCGGCAGCCGAGTCAGAACGCGGCGACGCCGAACGGGGTGACTCCGAGATGGTCGCCTCGATCTGTCCGGCGCCGCACTGCGGCCACCGCAATGAGCTCGGCGCGCACTTCTGTGCCCGCTGTGGCGGTCCGCTGCCTTCGGGACGCGAAGAAAAGGAGTAGCAGATGGCCCTGATTACACCCCCGTCCGGCGACGCGGATCGCTACCGCAAGGCGGCATTCGCCGCGGCCGGCCGATTGCCACTGGGCATGATGATCGGTGTTGTGACGCTGGCGCTGGCAGTCCTCGCGAGTGGCTACGTGTGGTTTGTTCAGCGCGTCGAGGTCGAGGCCGGGCAGTTGCTCGTGCTGGTGCGCAAGGTCGGCAGCCCGCTGCCGGCGGCGGCGGAAGGGCAGGTGCTGCTCTATCCGGAACTGCTGAAGTCGCTCGGCGAGCCAGCGGACTCGACCGCTTACCAGGGCATCGTCTTCGAGCCGCGAACCGAGGGACGCTACTTCTACGATCCGTTCTTCTGGCGGCGGATGGTCGTCCCGGCGCAGATCGTGTCGCAGGACGAGGTCGGCGTGCTCGTTCGCAAGTACGGCAAGCCGCTTCCGCCCGGCCGTCTTGTTGCCGTGAATGAGGACGAGCGCGGCCCCCTGCCGGATGTGCTCAAGCCGGCCCGCTACAACGTCAACCCCTTCGCCTACGCGATTCAGCGCATCAAGCCCGTGATCGTCCCGGCCGGCGCCGTCGGCGTGCAGACGCTGCTTCACGGCCGCGATTCGGCGAACCCCAATGACTATCTCGTGGCCGAGGGCGAACGCGGCGTGCAGCCCAGCGTGCTGCCGCCGGGCATGTACTACAACAATCCGTACGTGCGGCGGATCGACATCATCGACACGCGCAGCCATACGATCGACCTGAGCGGGCATGATGCGATTCACTTTCCGTCCAACGACAGCTTCGACATCGTGATCGATGCGTCGGTGGAGTACGCCATCCGGCAGGATCGGGCGCCCTATGTGCTGGCGGCGATTGGCGACCACACCGACATTCCCGAGAAGCTGATTCTGCCGTTCATGAAATCGTTCTGCCGGATCGAAGGCTCGAAGCTCCTGGCGCGCGAGTTCATCGCCGGCGATACGCGGACGGTGTTTCAGACGCGCGTGTTCGAGGGGCTGCGCGAGCGGGCGTACGCGCAGGGCATCGAAATCCGCGCCACGCTGATCCGCCGCATTGAGCCGCCGGCGGAAATCGCCAACCCGATCAGCGATCGGCAGGTGGCCGGACAGCAGATCAAGCAATACGAGAATGAAATGCACGTGGCCCAGAGCGAGGCGCGGCTGGTGGAGCAGCAGGAGCAGCAAAAACAGAACCAGGCCATCGGACAGGCGAACCGGCAGGTGGTTTCCGTCGTCACCAATGCCAAGCAAAGCAAGGAAGTGGCGCTGATCGAGGCGCAGCAGCGGCTGGAGGTCGCCAAGCTCCAACTGGAGGCGGCCAAGCAGTCGGCCGAGGCGCTGGTCGCGCGCGGACGGGCCGAGGCGGAGGTCGTGCGGCTGACGTTCGAGGCCGAGGCGCGCCCGCTGCGAGACGCAGTGGCCGCGTTCGGCGAGGGCCGCGCGTACGCACAGTACTTCTTCTATCAGCGGCTGGCGCCGGCGATGAAATCGGTGCTGGCGACGACGGATGGGCCGTTCGCCGACATCTTCCGCTCGCTGGGAGACGCAGGAGCGGCGGCGAAGACGAAACGCTCGACGACCGGCGAGAGCGGCGGACGCGAGAAAGTCGCGCAGGACGCGGGAGGCAAGCCATGAAGCTCACACAACTGATCAAGATCACGCTCGGTTCGCTGCTGATTCTGACCGCCGGCGGACTGGCGTTTGTGTGGGGCGTGTGCCGCGTGACGGTGCCGTCGGACCAGTGCCTGGTGCTCATCCGCAAGACGGGTGCGCCGCTGCCGGCGGGCGAGACGATCGCCGGGCCGGGGCAGAAGGGCATTCAGCGCGAGACGTACGGGCCGGGGCGGTACTTCTTCAACCCGTGGCGATACGACTCCGAGCTGCACGATCTCGTCGAGGTGCCGGTCGGCGACGCCGCCAAGTGGCGCGAACACTTCGACGAGGCCGCCTCCGACGTCGCCTTTCCGAAGGTTGAAGGAGACTATCCGAAGATTGGCATCCTGGTGAACAAGGTCGGCAAACCCGCGCCGGCCGGCGCCGAAGTCGTGGACGAGGGCTTCCGCGGCATCCAGAAGCAGGTGCTCACCCCGGGCGTCTATCGCATCAACCCGCACGTGTACGAAGTGCGCCTGGCGCCGGCGACAGTCGTGCCGCTGGGCTTCTGCGGCGTCGTCACGTCGCAGCTTGGCGACATGCCGGACGTGGAGACGATCGCCGACATGAGCGTCGGCCCGGACGGCCAGTCGATCGCCGGTCAGCCGAAGGTGATTCAGAAGCTGGCGAACGAGGGGCAGCGCGGCGTGCGGCGCGAGGTGCTGCAGCCGGGCATCTACTATCTGAACCCGTACGTCTATCGCGTGTCGCTGGTGCAGGTCGGCTACAACCAGATCGCCCAGCTCAAGACGCAGGAAGCGGAGACGCACATCTCGTTCCCGTCGAAGGACGGCTTCACGATCAGCGTCGAGGTCGTGGTGGTCTGGGGGCGGCATCCGTCGCACACCGCGGAGATGCTGAACCGCTTCGGCGACCTGGATAAGCTCAAGCAGATCATCCTGAGCCAGATGCGCAGCATCTGCCGCAACACCGGTTCGGACTATGAGAGCACGGACTTCATCCGCGGCGAGAAGCGCGAGCTGTATCAGCAGGAGGTGACGCGCACGCTGCAGCGCGTCTGCGCCGACCGCGACATCGACATCCTGATTGCGCTGATCCAGAACATCGAGGTGCGGGCCGCGACCGCGGTCGCCGGCGGAGAGCTGGATCTGCGGCAGACGATCCAGCGCGGCTTCATCGCCCGCGAGCAGGACCTGACCAAACAGACGCAGCGCGAGACGGCGAAAGTGCGGGCCGACTTGGAGACCGCCAAGGTGCTGGTCGACGTGGCCCGCGAGACGATCACGGCCGAGACGCGGAAGAAAGTGGCCGAGGTGATGGCCGAGGGGCAGAAGCAGGCGCAGGAGATTGAGGCGCAGCGCGACCTGGAGGTGGCGACGATCGAGCGGCAGATCGCGGAACTGGACGCCGAGCGCACGCGCATCACCGGAAAGGCGACGACGACCGTTGAGCAGCTCAAGAACCAGGCCAACGCCGACGGCCGGCGGATGATGGTTGAGGCGCTGGGCAGCGGCGAGGCGTACAACCTGTACACGTTCGCCCAGGGCTTTTCGCCGGACAGCGTGCGGCTGATTTTTGCGGGCGAGGGGACGTTCTGGACGGATTTGAACAGGTTGCAGGATGCGGCGGCGCTGGAGGTGTTGAGGAAGGAGAAGGAGTAGGGGCGGGGGCCGAGGCGCTCAAGGCGTCCAAGGTGCGCAAGTGCGCGAGGTCTACTTGCGCACCTTCGGCTGGCGGGTGCGGGGACGGGGGGATTATCGGATGGAGGCACGAGGTTTCTGGTTGTTTGCGCACCTTGGTTTCCGCGGCAAGGGGAGGCGGAAAGCAGCGGTGGGAAGCGGGGTTCATGCTAGAGATGATAGATAGTGTAGCGTGGTTGTCCAGTCGACGGGTGAAGGGTGGCGTGCTCTTGCGGCGCTCCGCGTAAGCATGCCGGGCGCGAAGCACGCTCGCGTTGGGTACGGCGAGAGCATCCCGCCTGCCGCGGGAACGGCTGGAAAACGGCAGAAGCGTCTCACAACACGGGACGACGCTGCGCGTTACAATTCGGGCGTCACGGACGGAGCAGCGCTATGAGCGGACGCGTCGGGCATCGGAAGCGGCTCATCTGCGTCAACGCCGCGAATCTTCGGTCCAACCACCTGTACCTGACGGGGCATCCGGATTTCTTTCCGGCGGACTGCTATGGCGCACCCTCGTCGGCGGGCCGCATCGGCGAATTGCTGCGGCTGGACGTCGAAGGCCTCGCGGAACCGGTATGGACGGATATTCCGACCGACGCGAACACCGGGAAACCGCGCCGTTTCTCCAGAAAGCGCGCTTGGGTGCGGGAGTTCTTCGAAAAGCACGGAATCAAGCCGGACGACACGAATACGATGGATCGAATTCGCGCCGCGGCCCAACCCGCGGCACAAAGAGCAGAATGAATGCGACCCGCCAATGACGGTCACCCGTGGACGCGCGATCAACTTATCCTCGCGTTTGAGTTGTATTGCCGCGTCCCGTTCGGGCGCATCACCTCGCGCAACCCGCTCATTCGTGAGCTCGCGGCCCATCTTGGCCGCACTCCGGCTTCAGTTGCTCGAAAGCTCGGTAACTTCGGCGCTTTCGATCCGGAACTGGCGGCACGCAACATTTCGGGTCTCACCCACGGCAGCAAACTCGATCGTGCAATCTGGGACGAGTTTCACAAGAACTGGAATGGCCTGGTAGTCTGCGCTCATGAACTCCGTCGCGAGCTCGCGCCGGGACGTGAGCCGGAGCCAATCAACCCTCCAACGGGCCCGTCGGAAAAAATCGTCAGCGTCAAGCAACGCTTACACCAGGCGTTTTTCCGGGCCGCCGTCATCAGTAGCTACAACAATCGTTGCTGCGTGACCGGACTTCCGCTCTTAGAATGCCTCGTTGCCGGACACATCGTTCCATGGAGCGTGGACGAGCGTCGCCGCGCTGACCCGACGAATGGCGTTTGCCTCTCGGCCACATTCGATCGCCTGTTCGACTGTGGCCTCATCACGATCGACGATGACCTGACGCTGCGCGTCAGCGGGCGCGTGCGCACGCTGACGGACCAAGCCGCTGCTGAACTTGTGGCCGCGCGGCACGGACAGAAGATCATCCCGCCCGCCCGTTTCTATCCCGATCGGGCGTGCTTGCGCTGGCACCGCGAAAACCGCTTCCAAGCTGCGTGACCAGCGCACGATCCGAGGAGACTTGCCCATGCCCGCGGTGATGACCGATGTTCTTCTCTCCGAGTACGAGACCATCGTCGCCGACGTCGGCGAAAACGTTACGGACGCAGCAATCATCGCGGCGCTCGTGCGCGATGGGGATTGGACCGAGCAGGGTGCGAGGGAAGTGCTGCGGCTTGCCCAGATGTACGGAACAAGCATCCTCCGCAACGCGCTGGCACTTGCGTCGGCGATGCAGATCGAGGACGGCGAAGCCGGGCTGTAATGTGCCTTTGCCGCCCCGGCGGGCGTTCCTGGCCCCCGAAGGGGCCGCGGAAGAGGGTTCCGCGTATCCTCTTCTTGCCCCGGAGGGGCAAAGGAAGCGCGAAGCCCGGCACTTACTCCCAACTCCTGCTCCACGTCACGCGGGCTGTGCCCCACCTGTGGCTACATCCCGTCGTCCCGCTGGGAAACGAAGGCGCGCCTCGTCGAGACGAACAGCGGTTGCGGGCGAGGAGTCCGGCTGCGAATCCGGCAAGAAGTGTCGCCTGCAGATCGATCACACCATTCCGATTAGCCAGCGTGGAACGGATGAGGAGCACAACCTGCGCGCGGTTTGCGTGTGGTACAACAAGGACAAGGCGAATTTGAAAGTGCCGACATCTCGGGATGCGATAAGCGCGATGGCGCTAATACGCCGCCAACCGCGCGAAGTTCAGTTGGAAGTCTACAACTTCTATTGGCGAAGAAGTTTCGAAAGCGCACTACGAAGAAGTGAACGGAACGCCGTGGCTGACACGCTCACGCCCGAGCAACGTCGCAAGTGCATGGCCGCTGTGCGCGGCAAGCACACGAAGCCGGAACTGCGGGTACGAAGCATCGCGCATCGGCTAGGGTTCCGTTTCCGTCTCCACGCAGCCGACTTGCCCGGCAAACCCGATCTCGTCTTTGCGGCTCGGCGCGCCGCCGTTTTCGTTCATGGATGCTACTGGCATATGCACCGTTGCAGGCGGGGCCGGAGTGTTGCCGTAACGAACGCGGGATTCTGGCATGAGAAGCTGACGAAGAATCGCACGCGGGATCGGGCGGCGATCGCGGCGCTTCGACGGATTGGGTGGCGTGTGCTCGTCATTTGGGAGTGCCAGACGCGCGAGCCGGCAGCGTTGGCGCGCCTGCTTTCATCGTTCCTGACAACGGGTCGGCGTTCAATCGGCAGCGACGGCGTTGCGAGGGCGGCAGGTGGCAAGCGGTCGCGGTGGGCGTGACAAATTACCGGGGCGCCGCCACTGCGGAACGCGTGGAAGCACGTGGTCTTGTCGCTTCCTTGACGCGCCGGAAGGGCGGAGGATCGGCGACGTCTCCGCTGCCCCTACGGGGCAGGGGGAGACAAAATGAGATTCGCGCGGAAGTCGGCGTCCACGGGTTCCGCGGCGGCGGGCTGCGCCGCGCCGCCGCTGCACCCGTGGCTACATTCCGGCGCCCCTGCCGGGGCGAAAACGGCGGCGCCCCTCCCGGGGCGAAGAAGCCGGCGCCGCTGCGGGGGCGGAATCCGAGGGGGCCACGTTTTCCACGGGTTTCGCGGCGGCGGGCTGCGCCGCGCCGCCGCTGCACCCGTGGCTACATTCCGGCGCCCCTCCGGGGCGAAGACGGGGGTGCCGCTGCCGTGGCGGAAGGCGGATTGCTGCATTCTGGCGCCCTTGCCCGGACGAAGACGACCGCGCTCCTGCACGGGGCGAGAGCGTCGTCGACCGTCTTCGAGCCCGCCAACCGGGCGTCGGCGCGTAGACTGCGGACGCCCCAACGAGGAGTCGGAGTGTAGCCCCAGCGGGGCGTCGGAATGTAGCCACGGGTGGAGCGAGGCCCGGCAGGGCCGAGCGGAACCCGTGGACGCGGGATTATCATCCTCCTTGCTTTTCTGCCCCGAAGGGGCAGAGGAAGTGCCGCCCCCATGGGCAGCGGAAGCGCTGCTCCGAAGCGGCAGAGGAAGCGTCCCGGAGGACGCGAAGAAAAGCATTCGTCACGCACGGGGATCGAACATGCCTGGCACCTACTCTCAAATCCTGCTGCACGTCGTATTCAGCACGAAACACCGCCAGCCGTCGATCACGTCCGAAGTTGCGGAACGGCTCTATCCGTACATCGGCGGCATCGTTCGCGCTGAGCGTGGCGTGCTCTACGACATCGGGGGCGTCGAGGACCACGTCCACATGTACTTGCGCTGGCGGCCGGATGGATCGTTTTCGGATTTGATGCGCACGGTCAAGGCGCGGTCGTCGAAGTGGGTGCATGACACGTTCCCCGCGCTGGGCGCGTTCGCGTGGCAGGAGGGGTACTCGGTCTTCTCGGTCAGCAAGTCGCAGGAGGAGGCGGTGAAGAAGTACATCGCGGGGCAGGCCGAGCATCACAGGAAGGAGGACTTCAAGTCGGAGTTGTTGAAGTTGCTCCGCGCGCACGGCGTCGAGTTTGACGAGCGATACGTGTTCGATTGAGCCTCTGCGCGCTTGTACGATTCCTCTGCCCCTTCGGGGCAGGATGCCAGATCGAGACCGCTTCCACGGGTTGCGCGGCGGCGCGGCTGCGCCGCCCCGCCGCTACACCCGTGGCTACATTCCGGCGCCCCTGCCGGGGCGAAGACTCGTTGCCGGGGGGCGAAGACGCGTTGCCGGGGGGCGAAGACTTGTTGCCGGGGAGCGCAGACGCTGCGTGGGGAGCGAAGACGCGGTTCGGCGGGCGTTTGTCGTGCGCGGGGCCCGCCTACTTCACGCCGGCGTGCGCCGGACGGGGCGTGTCGTCCTTGATTTTCTGCTGCTTCACCGACTCGCCGTCCGCGGAGAAGAGCATCATGTCGTCGTCGATCCGCGCTTGCAGATGCACCGGCCGCTTCCAAAGCCGTTGCAGGCTTTTGAGGCACTCGTGGCTGTACTTGATGTCGAGATCGACGCCCAGGTGCTTGTGCGCCAAGTACAGATCGCCGCGGTTCATGTAATTGGCGTCGACCACGTAGATGTAGGGCTGGCCGTGGTTGGTGAGCATGAACAGAAGCTGCTGCTTGATCTTCTCGAAGTCGTGATCGACCGCGACCATCCGCCCGGTGGAGGGGTCCTGCCGGTAGTAAAACAGCTTGTGCCGGTCGCAGAATTCCTCGGTCAGGAACTCGTCGATGAACGTGACATCGTTGTGCACGCGGCGGACTTCGAAGATTTTTTCCCTGCCCTTGCCCAGCCGCGTGTCCCAGTTGCGCCGCTGCTCGATGGACTCGCACTCCTCGTACGCCTTGCCGAAGCGGCCGCGGTTCCAGCGGTCCTCGATGTCGCGGAAGAGCTCGACGCCCATCTTGTAGGGGTTCAGCCGGCCGGGGGCGTTGGCCAGGGTGCCGGAGTGGTGGTCGCAGTAGGTGATGAGCTCGTGATCGCGCAGGTGGAAGCGGGTCATCATGCGCGAGTGCCAGTACGTCGCCCAGCCTTCGTTCATGATCTTGGTCATGCCTTGCGGCGCGAAGTAATAGGCCTCATCGCGAACGATGTCGAGGATGTCCGCCTCCCAGTCCTCCAGCGGCGCGTGGTGCAGCAGGAAGCCCAGTACGTCGCGGTCCGGAGATAGCGGAAACGCCCGCCGCTCCTCCGCCTCCTGCTTGCTCTCGCGCTCGCGCTGCTGCCGCAGCTTCTCCGGCGGGTTGATGTAGCGCTCCATGTAGGACTTGGCCGGATAGCGTGTCACGGGCTGCTCGTCGCGGCTGCGCGTCGGCGCCGGGGCGGTCGTCCGAACCGGCTCGGCCTGGCGCCTCATGAACGGCGAGTAGGGGTCGATCAGATTTTCGAGCGTCAGGCAGGTGTCCAGGAAGCGCTCGATGATCTCGTAGCCCTCGCGGTCGATGTGCCGCCAGACGCGCGTGGCGTGGTTGGCCATGCCGTCCATCATTTTGCGGTTGGTCTGGCTGAACCAGATGTTGTTCTTGAAGAAGTCGCAGTGGCCGTAGACGTGGGCCATCACGGTTTTCTGGTCAACCAGCTCGTTGTCCGAGAGCAGGTAGGCGTAGCAGGGGTCGTTGTTGATGACCATCTCGTAGATCTTGCCCAGCCCGTAGCTGTGCTGCTTGCGGAGCTTTTCGTACTCCATGCCGAAGCGCCAGTGCGGGTAGCGCTGCGGGAAGCCCAGAAAGGCCGCGAACTGGTTCATCTGGTCGAAATCGACCATCTCGAACACCGTCTCGAAGAAATCCAGCCCCTGCTCGCGGGCGGTGGCCTCGATGACGCGGCGGTAATCTTCCAGCTCGGGCGGGAACGGTCGCAGCACGCGGGCCTCCAATCGGTCCGGGTATTCTATCGGCGGCGGGCGGCGCGCGCCTTGGCGCGGAAACACGGAGCGGATGCGTGCCAGCCGTGGGTGTCGCGGATGCCCGCCAGTGCGGGCGGGCCGCTCGCCCGGATTCCGGGCGTCCGCACCCGACCGCTATCGTCCGGGGAATTGACACGGGGGGCAGCGTTTTGATATACGTACAAGGGAGAGAGAGTTCCAATCGGCCGCACCCCATCACGTCGAGGAGAGAGAAGATGCGCGCGTGTATTGCAGTGTTCGCCGGCGCCGTGCTATGCGCCTCCGTCGCCCGGGCGGAAGTGCTCTATTTCACGGATCACGAGCTGTTCATGCTCCACAACCAGGCGGTGGGCAAGGTGCTCAAGGGCGTCGAGACGTTCGAGGAGTCGCTCGCCGAGCCGAACTCCAAGACGCCCTTCCCCAATTCGCTCCAGAACGGCGTCCCGCGGCCGACCTTTCCGAACGGAATCGACGCCGAAAACCTCATCATTCAGACCAACATCACGCAGGCCCCCTACCCGCCGACGGTCAACCCGTCGAGCTTCGATCGCGCGCTGTGGGTCAACGGCGCAGGGTTCATCGGCTCCAACAGCATCAAGGTCGGCACCGATGAGTTCCTGCAAGGGATGTTCTCAAGCCTCGACCTGATCTTCACGTCGAACGACAAGACGGCGGTCGGCGTTGATGTTTCGACCTTCGCTAACTTCAACAGCGGCCACCAGAACTTCATCTTTTGCGCGTACGACCTGGCCAACAACATCATCGGGACGTACACCATCGCCGGGCCGACGCCGACGGAGCCGAGCAAGACCTTTTTCGGGATCTGGTCCAGCGTCCCCATCGGGCGGCTCAACGTGTGGGCCACGTTCGACGTTCCTCAGCCCTTCGCGGTCGACAACATCCAGATGTGGGTCCCCGAGCCGGCAACGGCGACGCTGCTCGGCGCCGCGGCGTTGCTCGTGCTGCGGCGTCAGCGCTAGAGTAGCGTCGGTCCTTTTGGGCCCCCCTGCGGCCAGCCCGTTCGGCGATCATGGGACGCGATCCCGCTTACAAAATCGCAAGGAGACCCGGCTTTCATAGTTTCTCTGTGGCCGACGGCGGTCTTCGCGGGTCTTCGTGGAATCGTTGGCTCTGGCGTGCCGACGCTACAGCCGACGCGAAGTTCCGCCGCCCGCTACGGATTGGTCCATGCCCGCCGCAGCGTTTGGATCGGGCAGGTCGGCAATCCGGCCAGAAAGCGCCGCCCGTAGGGTTTGCTGACCGCGCGCGGATCAAGCAGCACGACCAGTCCGCTGTCGGTCCTGCTGCGAATCAGCCGTCCGAATCCCTGCCGGAATTTGAGGACCGCTTCCGGAAGCTGGTAATCGTTGAACGGATTTCCGCCTTGGCGGCGAATCCGGTCGATGCGCGCCTCGACCGTCGGCCGGTCCGGCACGGCGAACGGCAGTTTGGTCACGATCACGCACGACAGCGCTTCGCCCACGACATCCACGCCCTGCCAGAAGCTGTCAGCGCCGAAGATCGCACAGCGCGGCGTCCGGCGAAACGTGTCGAGCATTTTCGATCGCGGCAGCGACTCGCCCTGCGCCAGGATCGTGAATCCCTCAGCCAGCAGTTCGTCGCGCACGCGCTCGACGACCTCGTTCAGCATCCGGTAGCTGGTGAAGAGCACGAAGGCGCGCCCCTCGGTCTCGCGCAGGTAATGCGAGATCGCCCGACCGGCGGCGGCGTTGTAGTTCTGGGTATCCGACGGATCGGGCATGCCGGCTTCAATAACGACGCGCACCTGCCGCTCGAAATCAAAGGGTGACCCGAGCCGGAGCGTCGCGGCCGTGGGTGAGCCGATGCGTTTCAGGAAATAGTCGAACCCGTGGTCTGTGGCCCGGCCGCGCTCAGCCGCGCCGTCGCGCCGGACATCCGCATCCGAGGCCGTGCGGTCCGCCGGCGCCCCCACCGGCGGACGCGAGGTTTCAGCGGCGCTTCCGTTCACAGCGTCGGCCGCCAGGGTAGCGCTGGTCATCACCACGCTCTTGCAGCGCTCAAACAGCAGCTCCCGCAGCATCGGCCCGGCGTCGAGCGGCGCCGCGCACAGCGAAACGCGCTGCCGCCGGTGCGCCGCGCCGCCACCGCCGCGCTGTGTTTCAACATCAACCCAGTAGACGTGCCCCTCGTAACTCTGGTCCAGCAGCGCCTCGACGTCCGCGGCCGCTTCGCCCGCGCGATTGATGTACGCCTGCAGCTCGAACTGGTCTTCCTCGCGCGGCAGCTTCTTTGCTAGCGGCCGCAGCCGCTCGGCCAGGTCATTCATCACCGGCGTCAGGGCATTGGGCACCGGGTTCTTCAGAATCAACCGGCCGTTCGAGCGGCCGCGGCTCTGTTGCCAGCTCCATAGGTCGTTGAAGAACTGCGTGGCCGCCGCGGCGGCCGCGACGGTGGCACGCTTGTGCTCCTCCTCGCCCAACTCCGCCAGGAATCCCTTGCCGGTGCGGTCGTTGAAGAGCCCGGAGAGCAAGTACTGGATGTGGCTGTTGCTGACGCTGCGGCCGAAGTGATCGACCGCCACCTGTTCCAGCGTGTGCGCCTCGTCGATCACGGCCAGGTCAAAGTCGGGCAGCACGCTCGCGCCGCTGCGGCGAAGCAGCATGTCCGCCACCAGCAGCGCATGATTCACGACCAGCAGATTCGCGGATTCGGCCTTTCGCCGGGCGCGCTGATAGAAACACGCCGCGTAGTGCGGGCAGCGGCGGCCCAGGCAGTTGCCGTGCTCGCTGCGGACCTTTTCCCAGACTTCGGGCGGCGGGGCGTCGGGCAGGTCGCTGAGCGAGCCATCCTGCGTTTTGTAGGCCCAGTCCTCGACGGCGTGCAGCATGGCCAGAGAGGTCTGGTTGGGAAACAGGGCCCGCTGCCGCTCGCTGGCGCGTTTCAACCGTCGGAGGCCGAGGTAGTTGCTGCGGCCTTTGACGAGTTCAGCCTGAAACTTCGCGTCCAGGGCCGCCTGCAGGAGCGGAATGTCCTTGTGGATGATCTGTTCCTGGAGGGCGATCGTGTGCGTGCTGATCGCGACACGGCGCTTATTGCGGATCACCTGGTCGATCGCCGGGAGCAGGTAGGCGAAGGTCTTTCCGACGCCCGTGCCCGCTTCGACCGCAAGGTGGCTCGCGGCTTCAAACGCCTGCGACACAGCCTCGGCCATGGCCTGCTGCTGCGGGCGCGGCTCATAGGCGCGCAGCGACGCGGCGACGCGGCCGTCCGATGCAAGCCAGTCGGAAATCTGCATGCGCGTCAGGATAGCGGCTTTCGCAGTGAAGCTCACCGAACGGCCGGCGCTATTGCACGGCGCCGGCGCCGGGCGCGCCGCCCGGGCCGAGCGTGTCGCCGGAGCCCGGCATGTGCGGCTGAGACGTGGGCAGCCGAACGACGAACTCGGCTCCGCCGTCTTTCGGATCGTGCTGCTCGATCGTGCCGTGATGCTCCTGTACGATCTTGCGCGCGACGGGAAGGCCCAGCCCCGTGCCGCCGTGGCCCTTGGTGGAGTGGAAGGCGTTCCAGATGTGCTCTCTCTGATCGGCCGGGACGCCGGGACCGTTGTCCTGCACGGTGATGCTGACGTCGCGCGTCTTGGCGTCGTAGCGGGTGCGGACGTTGACGACGCCGCTCTTTCGCTCGACGGCGTCCAGTGCGTTGGCGGCCAGGTTCAGCACGACCTGGTGAATGCCGTCGTAGTCGAGCGGGATGGGCGGAACGTCGTCGTCCAGGTCTGGCAGCAAAACGACCTGCGCCTCGTCCGCCTGCCGCTGCACGAGCGAGATCACATCCTCGACGATCTTGTTGACCGACATTATCTCCAGGCGCGGCTCGCGCTGTTTGCTGAAGGCGAGCATGTTCAGCATCAGGTTGTAGGACTTGTCGAGATTTCGCTCGACAATCCGCCAGCCCTGTGTCGTCATCGCGAAATCGCGGTGCTCCAGGCCGCGCTCCAGAACATCGGCTCCGCTGCGCATGCCCTGCAGGATGTTCTTAATGTAATGCGACAAATACGCGACCGCTTCGCCCGCCGCCGCCAACCGCTCGCGCTGCAAGTGCTGCTGCACCAGCCGGGCGTTTTCGATCGCCAGGCCGGTCTGATAGCCGATGGCGGTCATCAGCCGCAGTTCCTGCTCGGTGTAAGTGTGCTTGGTGACCGGGCAGTCGAGGTGGATGACGCCCAGAATCTGCTCGCGGGCGACGATCGGCACGCAGATCACCGAACGCATGCCCAGATTCTGCACGCTCTTTCCGCTGCGAAAACGCTGGTCGGCGACGATGTTGGAGCAGAGCACGCCCTCGCGCAGCTCAATCACGTGGTTGATCACAGTGCGCGAGGTGATGATCGCCTTGGACTCGCCATCGTCGGCAGCCGCGCGCTGCCGATAGCGGAGCACGTCCGGGAGCAACTCGCCCGTGGCGTCGTCACGAATGAAGATAACGCCGCGATCGACATCCACTTCTTCGAACACGATGTCCATCACGCGCGCGGTGAGCTGGTCGGCGGACAGCAGGCTGCCGATCACGTCCGACAGCTCGCGCATCACGCGCCACGCCTTGACCGCGTACGCCGTCTCGGGCGCGGCCATCACCACGCTGTCTTCGTTGCTGGGGAAGCTGGCCATGATTGACGCGTCGACCGACTGGCTTCCGGCGTCGAGCGTCACCAGGTCCTGCGGGATTCCGGCGCCGTGAAGCTGCTGCACGGATTCGTCGCCGGCGTAGACCAGCAGCGTGCTGCCGACGCGAATCTGATCGCCATGCTTGAGCTTCACCGGCTTGTTGACGCGCACGCCGTTGATGAACGTGCCGTTGGCGCTGTGCAGATCGCTCAGCGTCCACGCGCCGTCCTGTGAACGCATCTCGGCGTGTCGGCGGCTGATGGTCTGGTCGGTGAGCGGCACCTGGTCGGAGCCGCGGCCGATCATCACCACCTCGTCGCCGGTGCGAAGCGTGCGGCCCTTGTCGGGACCCTGAAGCACGATCAGCGTCGCCACCAGACACTCCGAACTGGAAAGCGCAACCGGCATGGATTTGGCGGCCGGGCTGGCTGGCATCAGTTTACGGCATTTAACAACTTTGTTGACATACCCTTATACGGATATTACGCAGGCGTGGTTTCAGCGGTTCGAAACCGGATGCTGGGTGAGCGCATGGGGGGACGGCCCCTGGCCGGTCGCAATCCGAACAAAAAAAAACGAGACCGGCCAGCGACCGGTCCCCCAACTGACCACGGTCTACGCGCAGAGTGCGGGTTCCCGCGACGGAGCCGACCACGTTTGATCGCACTCACGACGTCGCGCCGGCGCTAGATTGCCACGGCTTGCATCTGGCGAACCTGCCCGGCCTGGTAGCCCTTAGGCGTCTCAAGCAGCTCGTAGGCGACATGTTCGCCTTCGCGAAGCGACCGGAAGCCATCGCCTTCGATGCTGCTGTAGTGGACGAAGACGTCCTGGCCCTCCGGTCCGACGATAAATCCGTAACCCTTCTTCGCGTCAAACCACTTGACTTGGCCGGTCATTTTGCCGACCTCCGCGGGCCACTGAGCGGGATGTGAGTTCCTGGCCCGAAACAAAAAGCCCGCCTGCCGGCGGAAGAAGCGATGGACGAGGGCCGGATGCTCGATCCGACGCTGACGATTTGGCCGCGCGACAACGAGTTTCGGCAGAGAGACGTGCTCGTTCGCGACGGAGACTCGTCCGTACCTAGACTGGACCTTAACAAATGATCGGACGCTTGCCAATTGGAACTATTCTTAGTGCGTTCGCGTATCGATTTGGAACGGGCCCAAGCCGCTGCCCGCTATGCTCCTCGTCGGAAGACCATCTGCCCCCGTAGCTCAAGGAGAAGCGCCTCAATGACCCGCGGGATTCCGGTTTCGACGGCGTAGGTTCCTGCGCGCACCGACCGTCGGAGGGCGGCGATTCCAGATTTCTCGGGAACGCATCGGACCAGCCGAAGGCGTGCCCGAGGAGTCTCACATTCTGCTGGTTGAGATTCGCGCTGTTTCGCGCCCATACGGATTCTCACGGATACCCTGATCGGGTTATCGGCACCGGCGCAGATTCGCGCGCGAGAATTGCTGCCGGGGCGCGAAATATGCGCGCCCCCACCCGCGCCCTTTGGCCCTGGCGTGGCTACTCGGGCCGGTCGTCCGCGATGTCGGGTTCCGGGCGGGATTTGGTCAGCGCGAAGTCGCCCACCGGCGCGACCTTGCGGTATCCCAGGTACTTCAGCAGATCGAGAATCTCGGTCCAGGTCGGAAACGGGCGGAAATTCACGCGCTTGTATTCGTCGATGGCCTTGATGAAATCGAGCTGCTCCTCGTCCATGTGGCCGCCTTCGGCGGCAATGCGAGACTCCGGGCGCCGACGCCCAGGGCCGCGACGACGATCGAGGCCGGACCGGCGGTCTGAGGTTTCGGGGCGATCCGTGCCCTTGGGGGAGGCGGATGCTGCTGGTCTTGCGGCTGGGGCGGGTTTATCGATCGCCGCAGGAGGCGATTGGATGGTGGGGGTTTTCATGTCGTCGCTATCGGCATGATCGCCGGTGAAACGGAAGGCCGCCGCGCGGGCCGTGCGCGAAGGTGTGCAGCGAGCTGGCTTGTGCGACAAGCAGCTCTGGCCGACTGGGGACGACAACCCGCCGCTTGGCGCGGCGGGTTCGGACGGATCGCAACGAACCGCATCCGGATGCGGCCGCGCGGCGGGCGCCGCCCGAAGCGTGCTTGTAAGTCCTGCAAAATCAGTGTATAGGAGCACTTAGAGGCGAGCGCACCCGCGGCGACGCCAGGTCACTTCGGGCTGCGGCGCGACGACGGGCGACCAACTTCCCCAGGGCCTCGCATGCGGCAGGTCGGCAAGTCCACAGAGCAGTTGCTCGACGAGATTCTTGCGCTACGCTCGCGCATTTCGGAAGAGGACCGCGTCCACGAAGCGCTGCGGCGGGAACGGGACTTTGTCTCGGCCGTCATGGACACGCTTGACGCGCTCGTCGTCGTGCTGGATCGAAACGGTCGGGTCATTCGCTTCAACCGCGCCTGCGAGCGCGTGAGCGGATATGCCTTTGAGGACGTGCGCGGCAGGCCGATCTGGGAAGTGCTGATTCCGCCGGAAGAGGTGCCCGGCGTGCAGAGCATTTTCGCGTCGCTGGCGATCGACTGTCTTCCGACGCGCTATCAGAACTTCTGGAAGACGCGGGACGGCCGGCTGCGCTGGATTTCCTGGTCGAATACGGTGCTCACCAACGAGGGGATCGCCGAGTGGGTGATCGGGACGGGCGTGGACCAGACCGAAGCGCGCGCGGCAGCCGAGGCGCTGCGCGAGAGCGAGGAGCGATACCGCGCGCTCGCCAACCATAGCGCCGTCGGCATCTGGCAGGTCGGCGTCGACAACCGCACCATTTTCGTCAATCCCTCGATGTGCCGCATGCTCGAGGTTGACTCGCCCGGCGAGTTGATTGACTCGACGTTTCACCGGTTCTTTACACCCGAGAGCCTCGAGCGCATGAAGGGCGAACATCAAAAGCGCCCCTCGGGGCAGGCGTCGGCGTACGAGGCCGAGCTGGTCGGCGTTCGCGGGGGCCGGTGCCACGTCCTGATTTCGGGCGCTCCGGTGATGAGCGCCGCTGGGCAGCTTCAGTCCATGATCGGCACGTTCACGGACATCAGCAAGCGAAAGGCGGCGGAGGCGGCGCTGCGGCGAGCGCATGATGAGCTCGAAGTGCGCGTCGCCGAGCGGACGCGCTCGCTGACGATCGCCAACGAGCAGCTCAGCGCCGAGGTGGAGCGCCGCAAGGCGATCGAGGAGGCCCTGCGCGAGTCGGAGCAGCGCTGGCGGCGGCTGGTGGAATACGCGCCCGATTTCATTCTGCTGGTCGACGAGCACATGCGGATCACGTTCATCAACCGTGTGCCGGAGGGGATGGACGTGGGGAGCGTGCTGGGTGCGGACATGTTCGATTTCGTGCTGCCGCGCGAGCGGGCGCGGCTGCACGGGCTGCTGAACCAGGTATACCGGCAAGGCCGCACCGTGCAGTATGAGATTGAGGGAGTGACGCCGGCGGGCGTGGCCTGGTATGCCGCTCGAGCCGGGCCGATTACGCGCGACGGCGCCGTGTCTGAGATCATCATCGTCGCCACCGATATCACGGCGCGCATGCAATCGGAGGAACGGGATCGCGCGCACCGCGAAATGCTGGCGCACGTCTCGCGCCTCAGCACGCTGGGCGAGATGGCGGCCGGAATGGCGCACGAGATCAACCAGCCGCTGTGCGCCGCGACCACGAACATCGAAGCGGCGATCAACCAACTGCGGGCGCGCCGCGCCGGCAGCCCGGAAGCGACCAGTCTGCGGAACGCCCTGGACCAGACGCATCGCGCCGGCGAAATCATCCGCCGCATCCGCAGCTTCGCGCGGCGGCGCGTCCCGTCGCAGGAAGCGGTTGATCTCCGCGAGCTGGTGCAGGAATCGGCGGACTTGCTGCAACCCGAAGCGCGCCGGGCGGAGGCCGGGATTGTCCTCAGCCTGCCGGACGAGCCGCTGCCGGCGCCGGTTGACGCGCTGCAGGTTGAGCAGGTGCTGGTCAACCTGATGCGCAACGCGATCGACGCGGTCCAGCGGTCGCCGGGCCGCACGCGTCGCATCACGGTGGAAGCCCGCCGGGCCGGCTCGGAAACGCTGGAGGTCGCCGTTCGAGACAGCGGTCCGGGCGTTCCCGCCGAGCAGCTCGACCGCGTCTTCGAGCCGTTCTTCACGACGAGTACGAGCGGACTGGGGCTGGGGCTGACCATCAGCCGGTCCATCATCGAGGCGCACGGCGGTCGGCTATGGGCGGTCGCGTCCTCCGAGCATCAACCGGGCGGCGCGTTTCGATTCACGCTCCCGCTGGCCCACGGAGAGAATCATGACGGCGATTGAGCCAACGGTTTTCGTCGTTGACGACGACGCGGCGGTCGGCGAGGGGATCCGCAACCTGCTGGCCTCCCTTGAAATTCCGGTCGAGACGTACCCGTCCGCCCAGGCATTCCTCAACGGTTACGACGCATCGCGGGCCGGCTGCCTGCTGCTCGACGTCCGAATGCCCGGAATGAGCGGACCCGAGCTGCAGGAGCTGCTGGCCGCGCGGCGCATCGAGCTGCCGATCATCTTCATCACCGGCCATGGCGACATCCCGATGGCGGTCCAGGCGATCAAGCGCGGGGCCGTGGACGTGCTCGAGAAGCCCTTCCGCCAGGAAGCGCTGCTGGAGCGCGTGCAGCAGGCCTTTGCCCGCGATCGGCAGGCGCGCGAGCGCCGCGCGGCGCGGGTGGACGTCTCGCAGCGCATGGAGTCGCTCACGCCGCGCGAGCGCGACGTCCTGCGATTCCTGTTGCGCGGGGATTCCGCCGACCAGATTGCGGCGGCGATGAAGCTGAGCTCCAAGACGATCTACGTGCATCGGGGGAACCTGCTGGACAAACTGGGGGCCCGCTCGGTAGCCGACTTGATCCGAATGTGGTCCGTGCTGGAGCCGAGCAAGTGACCCAGGCGCACTACGAGATTCTCCTGGCCACGCGCAGCACCGCGAAAATCAGGGAGATCCGGCAGATGACGGCCGACGCGCCGATTCGCTGGCGCGGGCTGGACGAGTTCCCCGGCGTGCCGGAGGCGCCGGAAGAAGAAGCTACGTTTGCGGGCAATGCGCGGAGCAAGGCGTTCTTCTACGCGCGGCATACCGGTCTGCCGACGCTGGCCGACGACTCCGGCTTGGAAGTGGACGCGTTGGACGGGAAGCCGGGCGTGAATTCAGCGTACTTTGCCGGCACGCCGCGCGACGACCAGGCCAACAACCGCCGGCTGATCGCCGAGCTGGCGGGGGTGGCGCGAGAACGGCGGACGGCGCGCTATCGCTGCGTCATGGTATTCGTCGACGCGGGCCGGGTGCTTTTTGAAACGACGGGATCGATGGAGGGGCTGATCATGGATGAGCCGCGCGGCGCCGGCGGCTTCGGCTACGACCCGTATTTTTTTGTGCCGGCCTGCGGCCGAACCGCGGCCGAATTGTCGGCCGAGGAGAAGAACGCGATCAGCCATCGCGGCCACGCGCTGCGCGACGCGCTGCGCTGGTTGCAGCGGCTGGCCGGTTCCTGAGCGTGTCGCGGGCGGCGCGCGACCCTCACGCCTCCGATCGAAATCCCCGCGGATGCCCGCGGTGCCAGTTCCACGCGGATTGCACAATCGCGTGCAAATCGGTGTGCCGCGGACGCCAGTCGTATGCCCGCATGATCCTCGCCGCGTCGGCATAGAGCGACGGCGGGTCGCCCGGCCGGCGGGGCGCCTTCGCCAAGGAAATATCGCAGCCGCTCACATCCCGGGCCGCGGCGATGACTTCGAGCACGCTGTGCCCGCGCCCGGTTCCCACATTGAAGGCCTCAAACGCGCCCGGACGAACGCGCTCGATTGCGAGCCGGTGCACGTCGGCCAGATCGTCGACGTGAATGTAGTCGCGGACACAGGAGCCGTCGGGGGTCGGGTAGTCGTCGCCGAAGACGCTGACAGCCTGCCGCTGCCCCAGCGCGACCTGCAGCACGATCGGGATGAGGTGCGTCTCGGGCGTGTGATCCTCGCCGATCGACCCGTCCTCCGCCGCGCCGCACGCGTTGAAGTAGCGCAGCGCCACCGCCCCCAGCCCCCACGCCGCCGCGGACGATTCGAGCATCTGCTCGACCGCCAGCTTGGTCTGACCGTAGGGATTGATCGGCCGCTTCGGCAGGTCCTCGACGATGGGCAACTTCTGCGGCTCGCCGTAGACGGCGCACGTGCTGCTGAAGACGATCCGCGGCACACCGGCTTCCTTCATGCACTCCAACAGATGCAGCGAGTGGGTGAGGTTGGCCCGCCAGTACCGCAGCGGGTCGGCGACCGATTCGGGCACGCTGGCCAGTGCGGCGAAGTGCATGACGGCGTCGAACCGGCCGGCCGAGAACACGCTCCGCAGTCGTTCGATGTCACACAGGTCGGCGTGAACGAATTCGGCGCGGGGATGCACGGCGGCACGGTGGCCGTAGAGCAGGCTGTCGTAGACGCAGACCTGATGCCCGGCCGCGACGAGCACGCGGACGCAGTGGCTGCCGATGTAGCCTGCGCCGCCGGTGACGAGAATTCGCATGGGTCAGAGCATCCGCCGCCGGGGCGGCACGGGCGCCGCGGTCAGGCCGTCGCGTCGCCGGCGACGCCGTCATGCGGTGTTATTGCTTGTTCGGCGACGCCAGGGGTTCGACGATTTCATCATAGCCCGCGGGCGTGTCCAGCTTGAACATCGTGTCTGCAAAGCCGCTGTTGAGCCGCGCCTTTTCGAACTGGATGGTGACATACGAATCCACCATGCCCGTGCCCTTCAACTGCGCGAACTGCAGCTTGACCGGCAGACCGGCGATTTCGCCTTCGCGGCTGATCCAGAAATCGAGCTGCTTGTACCTGTCGGCCATGCTCGACTCGGCTCTCGGCAAGAGCACCAGGTGATCGGTTTCGGCCGGATCGTTCTTGTCGGCCGGCGCCCGCGCGACCTGGAACTCGCGCAGGATGTCGCTCTTCTTCTGGCCGAAGGGCACGGGAAAGGGCCCCTCGCCGAGCTTGAACGGGTCGCCGGCTTCGCCGTCTCTCCGGATCTGCCGCCGCGTAACGGTTTTGGTCCTGCCCACCTGCTCGACGTACCACTGTCCGTCGAACAGGTGCTTTTCGTCCATGGGCCGCACGGCGCGACTGCGGACCATCTCCTTGAAGTCGATCAGGAATCGAGCGGCCTGGCCTTTCTTCTGATACCAGATTTCGCCGCGCTTGACGTCCTCTTCGCCCGGCAGTCCGAGAACGTACTTCAATTCCCACGTCAGCTTCGCCTGCAGGTCACGAATCTCGCGCGTCTCCAGTCGCGTCAGGATCTTGTCTACTTCCGGATCGGCGGCGGCGGCCGGCGCGCCCGCGTCGGTCGCTGCTCCCGGCGGCGGGGCCGCGGGCGGCTTGTCGGCGGCGGGCGCAGAGGTCGTCTGCGAGCACGCGACGCTGGAACACACAAGGGTTATCATCGCCAGCACGTTGGCGCGGAGTACAGCAGTTTTCACGCGGGTCCCTCGCTAGCCGTCACGCGGTTGCACGGCCGGATTGTACGTCGCGTTACTCATCCTGACGAATGCCGGAGTTCTCGAGCGCCCGTGTACTCCATTCTGCTTGATCTGATCTACGCCCTGGCGCTGGCGATCGGCTGGCCCTGGCTGCTGTGGCGACGGAGGCAGCGCGGCCCTGCGGGCGCGCCCTGGCGCGAGTACTTCGGCCTCGTCCCGCACCGCAGCGTCGCCGCCGAGTGCATCTGGGTGCACGGCGTCTCGCTGGGCGAGATCAACGCGGCGCGCACGATCGTGGGCGAGCTGCGCCGCCGCCGGCCGGACGCGGCGATCGTCCTCAGCGCCACGACGCGGACCGGCCTGGACCGGGCCCGATCGCTCTATCCGAACCTGCTGACGTTCCGCTTTCCGCTGGATTTCTCGTTCGCGATCCGCGCGGCGCTGCACCGGCTGCGGCCGTCCGCCATCGTGCTGATGGAGCTGGAGGCCTGGCCGAACCTGGTCGAGGTCGCAACCGGCCGCGGCGTGCCGGTGCTGATCGCGAACGGGCGCGTGACGGGTGAGCGCAGCATGCGGCGATTCCGCCTGCCGCTGATTCGCTCGCTGGCGCGGCGCATGTTCGGCAAAATTCGCTGGGTCGGCGCTCAGGATGAGACGTACGCGGCGCGGTTTGTCGAGTTGGGCGTGGCGGCGGCGCGCGTGCAGGTGACCGGGTCGGTCAAGTACGACGGGGCGGATGTGACCGATTACGTCGCGGGGCAGGAGGAATTGGCCGCGGCGATGGGCATGGACCTGAAGCGCCCGCTCTGGGTCTGCGGCAGCACGGGGCCGGGCGAAGAGGCGCACATTCTCGACGCCTACGCCGGGGTCTTGCGCGAACGTCCGGAGACGCAGCTTGCGATCGTCCCGCGCAAGCCGGAGCGGTTTGACGAGGCAGCGGCGCTGATCGTGCAGCGCGGCTTCGCGTGTTTGCGGCGCAGCACGGGCAAGCCGGAGGTGCCGGCGGGCGCCCGCGAGCCGCGGCCGGTTTTTCTGGGCGACTCGATGGGCGAGCTGCGCAAGTTTTATTCGCTGGCGAGCGTTGTGTTCGTCGGGCGGACGCTGGCGCCGATGGGCGGGTCGGACGTGATGGAGGTGGCCGGGCTGGCGAAGGCGATGATCATCGGGCCGTCGAATGAGAATTTTGCTGAGGCCGTCGCGCTGCTCATGGCCGAACGCGCCTGTCGGCAGATTTCGTCCGCGGACCAGCTCGCGGGTGCGGTGCTTGAGCTCCTGGGCGATGCGGCGCTGCGATCGGAAACGGGCCGTCGGGCGCGCGAAGCGATCCTGCGGCGTCGCGGGGCGACGGAGCGGACGGTGGAGCGGATATTGGCGTTTCTGTCCTGATCGCCGATACGAAGAGCGTCTCAATGAGCCTGTAACGTCGGACCTCAGTGTCCGTCGGCGATTTCGGCGTCGGACGCGGAGGTCCGACGCTACTCTTGATTCCTCAAGCCTCGTTCATATACCGCTTCCGCACGTCATTGATCCGCCGGATCGCGTTTTCCCATTCAATCCCGATCGTGTCGCAATACCACTTGATCGACTCCCACCGCGGCCGGTTCTCCTCGACGATCAGCGTCATCGCCGCCTCGCGCGTCAGCATTCCTTCGCGAATCTGGTTGCTGCGGAACGTCTCATTCTCACTGAATCCCGCAACGACGTAGTAAATGTAGTTATAGAACGCCGCCGTGCCGTCACCGATGCGCCAGGTGCTCTTGGTGTCCGTCGCCGTCTCCCAGTTGTACTTGCCGATGAGCGTCTCGTTGACGACGGGCTCTTCCCAGCGGATGTAATCGAACAGGTTCAGGTAGTTGTGCGGAATGATGTAGTAGCACGCGTACGCCGAGAGCGTGTCCAGGATTGAGCGGTTGAGATACGCGGGATTCATCAGGTATTGCTTCGCGTAATACGCCGCCAGGCCCACCTTGCCGGCCAGCGAGAGCGAGTAGATGTGCTTGCCGCCTTTCTTGGGACGGATGCCGCAGTAGCCGGTCTTGAATCCCGTCGTCTCCAGGCGGTTCTCGCACAGAACCACAAGGTCGATGCCCGTCTGCTTTCGCAGCTCATTGGCGTACCAGAAATACTGCTTGTCGCCCGCCATGAAGAGCGGAATGGTCCCCAGGTCCGGCCGCTTCAACCAGGCGTTCACGTTGCGGCGGATGTTGCCGCGCTTGTAAGCGATGTCCGCGGAAACGAGGATGTGCTCGATGCCGAGCTTGCCGCAGATGCGGGCCTGGTTGCGGCGGGCCAGGTCAGTCACCATGCCCCAGTCGTACGTGTACGTGATCGGGTTCATCTTGAGAACCTCTTTCACGTAGTGAACGCCGTAGGAGCTGTCGCGTCCGCCGCTGAACGTGACGATGCAGTCAGGCTTCCCGTCCGAGCGGCGATAGGGAGCGAGGGCGGCGT
The DNA here is from genome assembly GCA_007859745.1 of Phycisphaerae bacterium RAS1. Classification (NCBI taxonomy): domain Bacteria; kingdom Pseudomonadati; phylum Planctomycetota; class Phycisphaerae; species Phycisphaerae bacterium RAS1. Next base: position 1,216,477 of record SMLU01000001.1, read on the forward strand.
CGAGCGCGGCCGTCCCTCTGGTCTCCATCGGTCGGTAATTTCGGCAGTAGTTGCACACGCCGCCGGCGTCGAATTCGATGAAAGGCATGGTTTCGGGCAGGACGCATTTCGAGCAGCGGTTCAGCTTCCGAACCTGCGCCTGGAAGCGTTCAAAAGCCTGCTCAAACGCTTTCGGAACGATCGGCGGGCCGGCCGCGGGCGCCAGCGCGGGCGTGACCCTGGCGTCGTGCGGGGCGGCGACGCCTTCGATGTGGCGCGTGGGCTCTCGCAGGGGGTGCAGGGACAGATCACCCGATTTCCTGTCTTTCGCGTTTTCTGCGTGCTCCGCGTGCCCGGCAAGAGTCGACGACAGCGGCACGGCGAAGTCCGTGCGCGACAGGTCCCCAGTGTGGATCAGCAGCCCCCGACCGGCCTCAACACGCGTGATATGCGGGTTCCCCAGCCGCCGCCCGAAGTCGCTGCGACCGAGAAGCCGCCGCAGGATGTACTGCTCGGACGCGAACACGTAAGCGTCGTGGCGGTCGTTCTCAACCAGGTAGAGCGAGCCGTTGTTGGTCGCCAGGAGCAGGTAGTTGAAATCCTCGAAGAACACGGCGATCGACGCCGAGCCTTCGATCATGCCGAAGACCATCTGCGTCGCCCGCACCAGGTCCAACCCGGCGGCGACGTGGTGGCGGATCATCGCCAGCAGTGCTTCCGTATCGACCTGCGTGCGCTGCCTGAGCGTCGGGTTGTGCAGCCACAGCTCGCGGTCGTTGCAGACGATGCCGTTGTGGATTCCGACCATGCCGCCGGCGATGACCGGCTGGTTGTTGTCGAGGGTTTCCTGCGAACCGTTGGTGACCAGCCGCGAGTGGCCGATGATCGCGACCGGCTCGGAAAGGGCGTGGCCGCCGGCCGGCCCGTTCCCTGCCCCGTTCGTTCCGTTTTCAAGCGCCGACTTGAACAGCCTGTCATACTCGGCCCGGCGGATCATCGTGGTCGCGGCCACCGGCTCCTTGTAGACCTTGATGGCGGAGGGCGTGTGAATCGCGATGCCGGCGGCTTCCTTGCCGCGTGATTCGGAAAGGCGAAAGAGCGCGTCAACGGTCTGGCGGACCGCCTCCACGCTGAATCCCGAAGACGGGCTGACGGTGATGCCGAAGATTCCGCACATGCGCTGCCCTCGTTCTTGCGTTCGAACGGGGAATTGTAGCGGAATCTCGCCGAGCCGGGACGCGCGGGCGCTGCCCGCTATCCCCCCGCGATCACCGTCACAAACGCGTTGATATCCAGAACATTGACAACGCCGTCACCATTCATGTCGCCCGCCGCGTAATAGCACACCGGAAAGGCGGCGACGTAGGCGCCCGGGTTTTGCAGCGCCAGGATGAACGCCGTGATGTCGAGCGCGTTCGTGGCGCCGTCGCAGTTCATGTCGCCGGGGACGAATTGCCGCGAGCGGCCGGTGTTGTAGACGCGCACGTAGGATGGGCCGCTGAAGGGGCTGAACGCGGCAAACAGGTGCTCGCCGGTGATGTCTGTCAGCAGCTCGGTCGCCTGGCCGTTGGCGGCGATCGTGCCGGCGCCGCTAACAGCATTTCCGCCCGGATGGCGGGCGAAACTCACAGCTTCGTCCGCCCTCCGGGCGGGATCTACTCGAGAGGTCTCAGCGTCCAGGGACTGAAGTCCCTGGCAACGACCGTGCGCCCTGCGGGCGAAGAGCCTGCTACTGCGCGTTTTCCAGGATAGACCGCCGCACCTTTGGCCTACCGCCGCGCCAAGCGGCGGGGTGACGTCCGCGGCCTGGGGGTCGCTGATCGCCCACGATCGTCACCCCGCCGCTTGGCGCGGCGGGTTCGGAAAAAACGGCCCAGCCCGCGCTGTCAGAGAAGCCGCGCAAGCGGCGCGCGGCGTCGCCTCGTCAGCCTACGGATTGAGCGAACCCGGAAACCCGGCGTCGCGCTCGCGGCGCAAGCGCGTGACGCGCTCGAGCGTCTGGCGTTCGACGTAGGACAGGCTCTGAATTCCGTGACGGTGGACTTTTTCCAGGATTTCATCCACCTGCGCGCTCAGGGCATCCTCGGCCGTCACCTTGCTTTCCCATCCGCCGGGATTGGGGTTTTCCGCCAGCGGCGCCGACATTTTCGGGCGGCGGCGGAAGAGGCGCGACCAGAAGCCGGTGCGGCGCTTGTCGCTCAGCATCGGATCGACGCTGAGGAACTCCTCGGCGATGAAGCCGGAACGCGCGGCCATCATCCGCTGGTAGCAGGTCAATCCGCCCATGACCGCGATCGCCACGAGCATGTAGTTGCTCATCATCATCCCCCACCCGCCCAGCAGCACGGCCCCGCCCAGGCCGATCTGCGTCGCCACCAGCGTCGCCCGCCGCAGGCCCAGGAACGGCCAGAGAATCGTCCAGAGAAGCTGCCCGCCGTCCATCGGGTAGATCGGCAGCATGTTGAAGAGCAGCAGGTAGTAGTTGATCACGTAGAACAGCACCAACCAGCGATGCCATTCCTCCGTGATCGGCGGGTAGCTGAGGCTGCGAATGCCGATCGGCACGTACTCGACGCCGCCGAAGATAATGGCGATCGCCGCCCCGCTGATGATGCAGAAAACCACGTTCACCAGCGGTCCGCAGGCGACCGTGACGAACTGCGGCCAGGGGCGCATGGGAGCGTGGGCGAACGCCAGCCCGCCCAACGGCCAGAGCAGAATCTCCTCCGCGTCGCCGCCGACGCTGCGGGCGCCCAGGCAATGCCCGAATTCGTGAATCAGCACGATGCCGAACAGCAGGGCCAGGAATGCGAGCGCGAACTTCACGTCTCCGTGGCTGGAGGAAAGCCGGAAGGCGACCCACAGGATGAACAGCATGTGCACGCGGACGTTGATGCCCAGCAGCCGCCCGATCCTGAATGACCCGTTCAGAAAATCCATCAGGACCGCTCCAATCCACGGACAAACCGGTCGTAATACAGCAGCGTCACCAGCGACTTGGCGTCCTGAATCCGCCCGTCGCGCGCGGACCTCAGCGCCTCTTCGATCGTCAGCGGCTGCGGCTGAATGTGCTCGTCGGGTTCCAGGCGGGCCGGGCCCGGGGTCAGGCCGGTCGCCAGGAATGCGTGCATCCGTTCGTTGCAGATTCCGGGCGTCGAGTAATACGAGAGCAGCGGCTCGATGCGGGCGGCGACATAGCCCGTCTCCTCGGTCAGCTCGCGACGGGCGCAGTCGAGCGGGGTTTCCGGCGGGTCGAGCGTGCCGGCGGGCAGCTCCAGCAGCTCGCGCTGCGCCGCGAGGCGGTAATTGCGGATGAAGAGCAGCCGACCGTCGTCGAGTCGCGGCAGGATCACGGCGGCGCCGGGATGAATGATGAGATCATGCGGCCGCGCGACGCCGTCGCGTCCGGTCAGCGCGAAGCGCTCGACGCGGAACTTCCGTGATTCGAGCAAAACCTGGCCGGCCGACACGCAGACTCCGCAACACGTCACCACGGTGGGACCGGCGGGATTATAGCTGGGCCAGGAGCCGGCGCGCGGACGGGCGGGATTTGAGGAGGAGCGTGTGTGACCGGCGCCGCGGCGGCCCTCAGCCGGCGCCCATCAGCGTGAGCAGAAAGCGCGCCGGCCCCGGCGCGTCGAGCGCGTGCGGCGCGTCGGCGGGCATCAGCAGCCAGTCATGCGTTTTCATCTCGTACACGCGCTGCCCGACACGGAAGTTCAGCGAGCCGTCAATCACCTGCACGATCGCGGCATAGGGCACACGGTGCTCGCGAATCGACTGCCCGGCGTCGAGCGCAAAGAGCGTCTGCTGCACGCCGCCGGACTTGAAGAGCACTTTGCTGACGATGCCGCCGGGAACCGTGCTGATCAGCTCGGCGAGGTTGGCGATCGCGGCCGCGGACGGATCAAACAGGACTGCGGGCATGGTACCCTCGTTGACTCAACACGCGTCATTGCGCCGCCGGCGGCGCGTCGTACTCCAACAGCCTTCGCTCACCCTGCAGGGCGCGAATGGGAGTGGCGTCCTGCGTCACCTCCAGCGTGCCCATGTACTCGCGCTTCGGGCCGCGGACGGCGAAATAGCGCACATGCACGAAGCGGCCGCGGAAGTTGATCCAGAACTGGGCCACGTCCTGCCGTCCGCCGCGGAAATCGCTCAAAATCCGGTTCACCACGTCCACGCTGTCGGGCGGATGGCAGTGCTGCACCTTGCGGCCGATGATCACCTTGCTGCGCGGAAAGACACGATCCGCCGTTTCGGAGAAAAACCGCACGCGGTCATCGGCGTCGACGAACGTCAGATCGACCGGCAGCGTTTTGAACAACGCCACCACCTGATCAAACGTGAGCGAGCCGGTCGGGAACGCGACCGAGCGGTCCCTGGGTAGTTCCAGTTGGTCGGGCGGAATCACCGTCGCCGGCGGGGCGTAACCCTCGCGCGGCTCAACCAGGCACCAGCCGTACGGCGGCGACTGCTGCCAGATTTCGCCCCATTCGTCTTCGGTCAGCGTCTGGAGCGACATGGGCAGGAGGATGTTCTCCTCCTTGTCGATCATCCCGCCGACGCAGTAGTGGACTCTTTCGGCGGCCTCTTCGGTGGCCTGCACGACGTCCGCCGCGGAGGCGTGGGGGGCGAAGAGCGCTTCGTGCAGCGCCTTCAGCGCCGCGCGGGCTTCATCGTCCCTGGCCCACATGACGCGCGAGGGGCCGTTGATGCCGTGCCGCTCCAGGCAACTGAACAGCAGGTTTTCCTTGCGGGCGTAGTGTTTTTCGACGTCCATGAGGTCGTTGGCAGCCCGCTTGGCGTCGTTCAGCAGCGACGTGAACGGCGCCGCGTCATGAATCTCGGCCAGTTTCTCTATCGCCGCGCGGAGCTTGCCCAGCGTGCCCTGCAGCGCCAGGTTCTCCTGATGAAACGTGTCCGCCGGATGGCCGGGCGGCACGTCGGGCGTCTGCTGGTTTCGCAGCAGGTCCTTGACGACCTGGGCGTGCAGGTCGCACATGGAACGAATCTGCTGGACGCTGACGCCGTCGGCCAGGAGCTGTTGCTCCATCGCCGCCACTTCCGCGGCGCTGGCGTGTTTCACGATGTCGGTCAGCTCGCCGCGCACCTGCTCGGGCGAAACGCCTTCGTGAAGCTGCTTCACGATGACTTTCAGCGAGTGGATGCGGCGGGCGCGGTTATCGATGAATTCACTCATGGGTTGCTCGTCAGACAAAATAGGTCAGCGGGGCGGTTACCAGCCAGAAGAGGGCGGCCATTCCGGTCAGCGCGGCGAGCGCGACGACCGCCTGCGGGCGCGTCGCGTCGAGACGGTTGCGCCACGCCAGTACGGCCAACGCGAGCGCCGCCGCCGCCAGCACGCCGGCTTGCAGCGCCTGACAACTGGTGAGCAGGTAGTACGTGTCGGCGAAAGAGACCGCGTCCGCGGGGGCCGCCCAGCGCGGTTTGCAGGCAGCCGTGAAGTAGTCGGCGCCCATCCCATTCGGCCCGGCCGGCGCCGGCGGAATCACGGATTTCTCAATGAAGACGGGTTCGGCCGCTGATCCGGCGCCGCCGACAGCCAGCGTCGGTCCGCTCGCCGCCGTCTTTTTTTCTCCCGAGGCGGCGGAATCGGCCGTGCCGCCGCGATTCTGCAGCGTGCGCAGATAGGCGACCACGTCGTTCAAGTCGGCGTCGACCAGCGTCGGGTTCCCGCCGCGAGGCGGCATCTGCACCCTGGTCGTGTTGAGCGGATCCCAAGGCTGCCTTCCGACCTGCACGAACTTCAGCATCTCGACGTCGCTCTTCGATTTAACGTACTCACTCTCGATCAGCGACTTGCCCTGGCCGGGCATGCCGTTGGCGTCCGGACCGTGGCAGCCGGCGCAGGTCCCCAGAAACAGCCTGCGGCCGTTGATGGCGTCGATGGAGCGGGCTGCCGGCGCGTTCTCGGCAACGGCAACGGTCGGAACGTAGACGGGCTTCTTCTTCGGCAGTTTCACGCCGAACGCTCGGGCCACATAGCGCTCGTTGGGCTTAAAACGCTCCCCGGGACGGATGCCGTACGCCGATTTCGCGTCACGGTCGATCAGCGTCACGGCCACGAAAGCGCCGCATCCCAGGAATGCCACCAGCAACGCCATGGCGGCGCCGCGGGCAGCGCCGACGCGCGTCAGGGGCGCGGCCACACCGGCGGCGGCGGCCGACAGCAGCAGCGCGCCGATTCCAGCCGCGGCCAACGGGATATTCATCAGCTTCTGGCCCCAGCCGAACGCCGCCGGGTGCGCCAGCCGCATGGCCAGCACGATGAGCAGAAGCAGGAGCAGCGCGGCGACGTACACGGCCAGAAAGACGTGCCGATCCCGGGAGGAGAACAAGGTGTCGCCTCCGGCTTTTTCCGCGGCGGGCGAGCCGGCGACGTCCGCCGATGCGGCCGCGCCGCCGCCTGGCGCCGGGCGGAATTCAACCTGCTCGCGTTCCAATACAGCCGTGCTCATGGGGAGCTCCTTGACGTGGCGGCCATGCCCGACGCGGGCTTGCGAAGCGCATCGAACGTCAGCACCTGGCCCGGATAATGCAACCGCAGCGCTTCTGCCGCGGCCCGCGTCTCAAAGGCGGCCAGATTCGAGGCCATCGGCGTGTGCAACTTCTCGCTGCGGACATAGACCGCCTCATCCGCCGACAGCCATTTGCCGGTCTTGAAATCGTGGACGTACATCGCTCCAGGCGGCCGGCCGGAATTCTCCTTCAGGTAATCCAGCAGGCAGCCGACGTCGTCGAACGCGATCTTCCACACGCCGTCGTCGGCGCTGATGCAGGCCGCGGCGGCGAAGGGCTCGTCGCTGACGATCATCTTGCAGTAGTCGCACTCCGTTTGGCCGTAGGCGATGGCCGGTGGGGAGAGGTCGTCGCCGCGGCCGCAGCCGCACGCCGCGACGAGCGCGAGCAGCGATGCGGTAAGTAGCGAGTAGCGAGTAGCGAGTAGCGAGTTGAAGAGCGTCGCGCCTGCGCACGGCAGGCCAAGGTGCAGCGCCGCGTCTTTGCTCTCAGGCATCCGCCATTGACTACTCCGCGTCATGGTCGCACCCCGCGTCGAAAGACCACGCCCGCCGCCGCCAGCGGCAGGATGATCCACGCCGCCAGCACGCTGAGAAGCAACGCGGGCAGGGCGCTCCCGAATGTCTGCGAGGCGTACAGCCCGGCCGGGCCGAGCAGGTCCAGCGAGCGGTGCATTCCACTGACCGCGAAGATCTTGAACACTTGCAGCGGGTTGACCAAGGCGGCGGCCAGCAGCTCGCCGGCCGTCATGCGCAGCGTCGCCGCGCCGCCCATCAGTCCCAGGTCGCCCAGAAATACAAATCCGAGCCAGGCAAAAATCGAGATGCCCAGCGCCAATGACGAGCGGCGCGAGAGCGTCGAGATCAGAAACCCGACGCTCAGCATGGCCCAGCCCAGCAGGACGCTCAGCGCGAAGATCGAGGCGTACTGCGCCGCATTGGCCGATGCGCCGCGGACCGCGAGCACGCCGCCGGTGACGCCGAATCCCAGCGCCAGCGCCGCCATGAGCGCCGCCGCCAGGCCGATGAATTTGCCGAGCAGCACTTCGCCGCGGCGAACCGGCTGCGAGAGCAGCGTTTCGAGCGTGCCGCGCTCGCGTTCGCCGGCGATGGCGGACGCTCCCAGCGTCAACGCCATCAGTGGCACGATCAGCAGCACCAGATTGACCAGGCTCGCCGCGGTCCGCCCGAAGCCGGCCAGGCCGAAGCGCCCGGTGCCGGTCAGCGCGACCGACGCCAGCCCCAGCGACAGGGCCGCGAAGCAGACGGCATAAAGAAGAAACCAGCGGTTGCGCAGGGCGTCGCGGATTTCCTTGCCGGCGAAGATCGCGACGACGCGGAGAGTATCAAGTAGCGAGTAGCGAGTAGCGAGTAGCGAGTTGAAGACGCCGCGACGTGCTTCGAGGGCGGCCAGATCGCGTCTGCTCTCTTTGACCGCGCTCGCTGCCGGTGGCGCCATCTGCAACTCGCTACTCGCTACTTTGAACTCTGAACTCTTACTCATGGTTTTCCTCGCTTTCCAGCTCAAAATCCTCGACCGCAATCCCCGCCGCCTGGAGCGCCGCCAGCGGTCCGGCCTTGCGGCCGGAGGGCACGCGCACCAGCACCGCCGTGTGATTCAGCGACGCGTCGAAGCCCGCGCGGGTCAGCGCCCCGCAAGCCTGTTCGCGCAGGGACTCCGTGAGCGGAATGCGGACAAACGTGACGGCGGCGGCAAGCTGGTTCAGCAGCGCCGGCGGGCCGTCCTGCACGACCCGGCCGCGCTCCAGCATGACCAGCCGGTCCGCCAGAAAGGACACTTCCTCGGCCCGATGCGTGGAATAAACGACCGTCTTGCCCGACTCCTTCAGGCCGCGGAGCAGCTCGAGGAACTGCCGCCGAGCGCGGGCGTCGAGATTCGAGGTCGGTTCGTCCAGAAGCAGCAGCGGCGGGTCGGCGAGCAGGGCCACGGCCAGCGCCAGCCGCTGCTTCATGCCGCCGGAGAGCTCGCCGACGCGCTTGGCGGCGTGCTCGATCAGGCCGACGCGCGCGAGCGCGGCGTGGACGGAGGCGGTCGATGCGTCGCAGCCCTTCAGCCGCGCGAAGAAGCGGAGCGTGTCGGTCGTTGTCAGCTCGTCGTAGAACGCCAGCTCTTGCGAAACGTAGCCCACCAGCCGGCGGGCGGCCTTTCCATCGCGGCGGACGTCAAAATTGCCGATGCGGACGCAGCCGCGGAAGCTGTGAAGGCCGAGCAGGCACTTGATGATCGTCGTCTTGCCGGCGCCATTGGTACCCCAGAGCGCGACCGCGGCGCCGGGCTGAACATCGAGCGAAAGCTGATCGACGGCGGTGTTGCGGCCGAAGCGCTTTGTGAGTTTCTCAATGCGGAGAATCGGCGGCGCGGACGATACGGGGGCGGACGGGTCGAATCGCGGCGCAGGAGACGCCTGCACGTGTTTGGTTAATTCGTTGTCCATGGTGGCCACGGCTGCACGGCCAAGCGGTCGCTCGGACCGTTGCTCGCACACTTGGGTTTCTGCAAGGCGAGCGCTTGACCGTGCCACCCGACCGCGCCCTGCGCCCTGCGCCCCGCGCCCCCACCGGCCGGTCCACGGTCGAAGCACCAACGCGACCACCGCGAGCAAACCGGCCGACACCGTCGGCATCGGCCAGGCCGCCGCCGCCCGCGCCGGCTGCACGTGCAGCGCGATCGGCCGCGTGAGCGGGGCCGTATCGGTGATCTTCGGCGCCGGCTGCATGATCGGAAACGCCTTCGACGCCAGCTCGATCGCCTGTTGCGCCGGGCTGTAGATGAACAAACGAAACTTTGGCTCACGGTCCATCAGATTTTCGAAGAGACCCGTCGCGTGATAGGGCAGATCGCCCACGCCGTCGCCGGCGGCGTCGAAGCCGGCGTAGTCGCTCCAGTAGTTGCCGACGCCGTCGACCGTGAACTTGTTGTTTTTCAGCTCACCCGTGCCCCACAGCGCCACCTGCTCGATGTTCTCGCGGAATTCATTCTCGCTGAAGTGATTCCGCTGCACCGCCGGCAGGAACGCCAGGGCGATGTCGTTGTACGCGAACACGTTGCGGCGGATGTGATGCTCGACGTCGATCCGCGACGGGCTGTTGTCCATGTACATGCCGACGCGGTTGGCGAGCAGCGCGTTTTCCTCTGCGATCAGCCCGTCCATGTCCTTCAGCCCGATGCCGTAGCCGCTCGGACCGCGGTTGTGGTCCAGCAGGTTGCGGCGCATCACGACGTTTCCGCTGTACATCAGAAACACGCCCACCGAGTTGTCCACCAGCCGGTTTTCCTCGAGCACGCCGTCGTGGGCGTACATGAAATGCATGCCGTAGCGGCTGTCCTGCACGGTGTTGCGGCGAAGCTGCGCCCCGCGCGAGTACCAGATCACGACGTCACGGACGGCCTCGACCTTGTTGTCTTCGACGATGCAGTTGTTGCTGTTCCACAGGCGAATGCCGTCGCCGCGGCGCGGCAGGTAGAGGTTCTTGCCGTGAACGCTGTTGTTGCGAACCGTCGCGTCGGAGGCGGTGTTGAGCAGGATGCCGACCAGCACGTCGGTCAGCGTGTTGTGCTCGACCGTCGCTCGCGGCGCCAGCACCGCCACGCCGGCGTTCTGCTCATCGAGGCTCTCGCCGGTGTTGCGGATGCGGAAGCCGCGCAGCGTCACGTCCGGCGCGGTGATGCGCACCACGTCGCCCTCGCCGCCGGCGTCGAGCGTCACGTCGCCGTCGGCAATCAGCCGCACAGGCTTGTCGATCAGGACCGTGCCGCGGTACGTGCCGGCGGGGACGCGCACGTCGCCTCCTTCGACCGCGGCGCGAATGAGCTGCGCGACGGGCGACACCGCCGTCACGGCGGATTCCACGCGCGGCTTGTCGGAATGCTCCTGCGCCGACGCGGTCCCCGGCGCCAGCAACGCGACGGCAACCAGCGCGACGGTGACCATCGGCGACATCGCGTTTCGCGCGGCGCGCTGCGCATCCACCAGCGGCTTGTAAGCCCGGCGGTGAAAGTAGAGCGCCGTGATCACGACCAGCGCCGCAATCGTCGCCAGCCACAGCCCGGTCGATGGGTCAGCCACGGTCTTGAATTGCCCGATCGTTCCGACGCCCAGCACCGGCGGCACGAACGGCTTGATCGAGCTGGAGAGCGCCGCGTGCGGGTCGAGGTTGGTTCCGAATGTCGCCAGCCAGTATTGCAGATCGACCAGGAACCCAACCGGAAAGAGCACCGCCGGAAGCGCAATCACGCCCGCCCACCGGCTGTGAATGAAGATTCCCGCGACCAGCAGGGCCGCGAGCACGACGATCAGCATGGCGGAGTTGTTCCGCTCAAGCTGGGCCGCGTCGTTGAGCGGCCGCATGCCGATGTAGTGGTTCAGGCCGTCGATCTCGTGCACGTCGCCTTCAAGCCGGTTCAGATACGCCTGAACGTGCAGGCCCTTGGGATACTGCGGCGCGATGAGCTTCATCTTCCAGTAAGGGAAGAAGAAGGAGACGCCCACCAGCGCGCCCGCGATGACGAGCAGCACGCTCGGCAACACGTAGCGCATCCGGTTGGAGCGCAGCTCCTCGGTCGGCACCCGCGGCCCCAGGATGTTTTGCATGGTCGCGGTCATCGCATTCGTCCTTTCGGCAACTCACTCGGACTCGAACTGACACCCTCGGCCGATCTTTCCGAACCCGCCGCGCCAAGCGGCGGGGCGACGTCCTGCGTTCGTTCGGGCGGCCTCGCGGACGAACGTCTCCGCTACCTGAAGGTCACCCCGTCGCTTGGCGCGACGGGTTCGGAAAAGCGACCGCAGAGCAGCCGCCGCACGGAACCCGGCACGTCAACGCGTGTGCGGCGGCTGCGAGAAGAACAACGTCTACTGGGTTCCACTGGCCGTCGGCGCGTCGGCGCCGGACGCCGCCGTCGGCTGCGGCGCGTCCGCATCCGATGCATCCGCGGTCGACGTCGGCTCGACGAAGAAGTAACCCATCATTTCCAGGTGCAGCGCCGAGCAGAACTCGGAGCAGTACCACGGATAGACGCCGGAATTCACCGCATCGAACTCAAGCGTCGCCGTCTCGCCCGGCTCCAGGCTCAGGTTCACGTTGTAACCCGGCAGCGAGAAGCCGTGCGTCGCGTCCTCGGTGCGCTCGATGTTGGTGATGCGCCAGACGACGTGATCGCCCTGCTTGATCTTCACGTGCTCAGGCGTGAAGTGGCTGCGGTTGGCGGTCATCAGGACCGTGACCTTGTTGCCGTCGCGGGTGATCTTCTCCTGCCCGGCTTTGGGCGCGGTTGCGTCGACCGCCTGCTTGTGCGGATCCCAGCCGATTTCCGGGTAGACCGTCCAGGGCTTGAGCTTGTCGGCCTTGATCATCTGGGCGTAGTGCGGCTCGCCGACGCCCAGCGGCATGTCGTAGAGAATCTGCATCTTGTCGCCCGGCTGGCCGATGTCGACGAGCTGCAGGTTCTGCGGGAAGAGCGGACCGGGGTGCAGGAAGCGGTCGATCGACCACTTGTTCAGCGCGATGAGGTACTTGCCGTCCGGATTCGTGACGTCGCCCTCGGCCGAGCAGATGTGGCCGATGTTGTATTGCACCGGCAGCTTCTTCACGAGCGTCCAGGCCGGCTCCTTGTGACCGGCCTGGTACTGCCCGCCCATCGTCCAGCGCGCCACCGCGCTGTCCAGGAACAGCGACGTGTAGGCGTAGCCGTTGGCGTCAAACTGCGTATGCAGCGGCCCAAGGCCTAGTTCGACCTGCGCCTCCTTGCACGCCTCGTAATCCAGCACCGGCACGCCGAACTTGTCGGGCTTCCACTTCTTGTCGGCGATGGCCTGCTTGATCTTGGCGATGCTGTAGATCGACACGTGCGGATCGAGCTTGCCGCCGACGACAATGAACTCGCCCTTGGGCGCCACGTCCACGCCGTGCGGGCTCTTCGGCTCGGGCGTGAAGTAGAGCAGCCCTTCGTCGATGCTGGTCTGAAGCGAAATGATCGGGAAGTCCTTGACCTTTTCAACCTTGCCGGCCTTGAAGACCTCGGCGGCCTTCTTCCAGTTGATGATGTGCAGGTAGTCGTTGTCGTTCTGGCTGACGCCCGCTTCAAACGGCGGCTTGCCCTGCTCGACGCCGCCGGTGGCCATCTCGGTGTTGATCGAGTTGCCGAAGCACCAGCCGTCGCTGTCGAACTTGCCGCAATCGAACAGGTCCTGCCAGTAAGGCGGCAGTTCCATCGCGAAGGACTGCGATTCATCGATGCGGCCCTTGGCGCGGTCGAACTTCCAGAAGGTCACGAAGCCGCGGTATTCCTTCTGATACTCCTCGATCGAGGCGTACTTCCAGCCTTTCGGCGTGCCGTACTGCCCGCCTTCGACCACGTATTCCGTGTTGGGCGTGACGAAGCACCCGCCGTGATCGCTGATCGCGACCGGGTTCTTGCAGATCTGCTTGGTCTCGAAGTCGCGCAGGTCGATCACCGCCACGCGCGAGTTGGCCTTGTCGCCGATGAAAAGGAACTGCCCGTCGTAGTCGGCGTTGGTCTCGCTCAGGCCGGGGTGATGCGTGTCGGCCCAGCGGTTCTGAATCCCGTTGATGTCGCCGCCCTTGAGCACCGCCTCGCCCGTGCCGAAACCGTAGCCCTGCCACGGCTCGGGAGTAAAGACGGCGATCGTCTTCAAGAGGCGCATCGACGGGACGCCGATCACAAAAACCTGTCCGCTGTGCCCGCCGGAGGCGAACATGACATAGTCGTCAAGCCGCCCGCTGGGCATGAAGGTCTTCAGGGCCGCGACCACATCATCAGGCGTGAGCTTGCGCTCCTTGATGACCTCGTCGGCCGCGCCCCCCACACCGGCGCCGCCGCCGGTCGCGGCGGGCTGCGCGGACGCCGCGGGTTTGGCGCCGCCGCCCTCATCCTCGTCGTCAATCTTCTTTTCGCACCCGACGACCGCCAACGTCGCGGCCAGTACGGTGGTGACGCCGGTCACAGCCAGTTTCCAATGCTTCATTGCGAGTCTCCTTTCGATGTGGGTGGGAGCCTGAGGGGCTGGTCCGCGTCGGCGGACACGGCCGGATTGCTCGCCGACCTTGCCGTGTCGACGCGCAGGTTTTCGCGAACGGCGCGGGTGTTGCTTGCGCACGTTTGGTCAAAGTCGTTTGACTCTGCCAGCAGGTCCGCCAGTGTGCAGCCGCGGAAGGCTTCCTCAATCGTCGCCAGCGCCCGGTCGAGCCGGGAGTGCAACGGGCACAGACCGTCGGCGTGAGTCGGGTCATCCAGCGGGCAGCTTCGGATGCGGCGGATCGGATCGGCGGCGGTGAAGATGTCGAGCAGGCCGATTTGAGGCGGCCGGCGCGCCAGCAGGAAGCCGCCGCCCGGCCCCGGCTGAGCCTTGACCAGGCCGGCCCTTCCAAGGGCCTGCATGACTTTTGCGAGGTACTTGGCGGGAATATCCGTCTCCCCGGCGATGTGGTGGACGCTCCAGGATTGCCCGGGATGCCCGGCGAGCCAGAGTGCGGCGCGTATCGCGTATTCAGCGGTCTTGGAGATCATGGCGGCGCACTCGCGATATCGATATATTCGTATCCACATACATACCATAACGCGCCCTGTCTGGTTGTCAAGCCAAAACGAGTAATTTATCTGTAACTACTTCTGGCGGGTGGGCTTAGCTAGCGTAGTCAGTCACCCCGTTTGCATCTCGCTTGGGTGGGACGGGCGTCTCGCCCGTCGCGCGCGACGGGCGAGACGCCCGTCCCACCCATAATGCACTATTGAGGCGTCGCCCAGCCGAAAGCGAACGGCGCCCGTCCACTCCCGCGAGGTCGCGGCCTTGACCCAGGTCATCCGAGATGGACGAGCGGTGAGTGGGCTACAGCGCGGCGTGCAGGACGGCGTGCTCAGCGGCGGCGGCGCGCTGCATTTGTCGCGCGATGGCCGCGACGTGATCGGACAGTTCGCCGCGAAGTTCCGAGAGCAATTCGGCGCCTACAAACTGCGGCTGCGGCGCGGCGGGATCCGGCGCAGGCTCGCGGAAGCTGCCCGCGGCAAACTCGTCGGCGACTTGCCGGTACGCGCGGCGGAAGGGCACGCCTGACCGCACGAGCCGCAGCGCCGCGTCCGTCGCGTAAAGCTCGGGCCGCATGCCGGCGGCCAGCTTTTCGCGGCAGATTTCGAACTCGGCGATGACGCGTGTCGCCGCGGCCAGAAGATCGGCGGCGTCCTGAGCCGCGAGAAATACCGGCGCCTTGGTGAGCTGAAGGTCGCGGTGATAGCTCGACGGCAGCTTGCCCGCGATCCACTCCAACTCGACCACGCGGCCGCGCAGCCGGGCGGCCCGGCCGCGCATCAACTCCACCACGTCCGGGTTTCGCTTCTGAGGCATGAGCGACGAGCCGGTCGTGAACGCCTCGGGCAACTTGAAAAAACCGAATTCCGCCGTCGTGAACAGCAGCAGGTCGCAACTGAGCTTCTCGACGGCGGCGGCCACGTCGGCGGCGAAGCGGGCGAAGTATTTCTCCAGCCGGCCGCGGCTGTTCTGCACGTCGATCGGGCTGCGCTGCACACGCGAGAACCCGAGCAGCGAGGCGCTGTACGCCCGGTCGAGATGGAGCGGAACGCCGAAGCCCGCACCGCTGCCCAGCGGGCAAGCGTCGAGCCGGGCGAGCAGGTCGCGCCCGGCGGCGAGCTGTTCCAGCAGCGCCTCCACCAGCGCGTGCAGCCATTGGCCGACGCTGGAGGGCATGGCCGGCTGCATATGCGTGTAGCCGGGCATGTCCACGCGGCCGTCGCGCTCGATGCGCTCGAGCGCGGCAATGGCCAGCTCGGCGGCGCCTTGCAGCAGATTGAGCGTTGCATGCCGCAGACATAGCCGCATGGCGGTCGCGACCTGGTCGTTGCGCGAGCGGCCGGTGTGAATCTTCTCACCGGCAGGACCGCAGCGGCGGGTCAGCTCGGCTTCGATGGTGGTGTGGCAGTCCTCCAATTCGGGTGGAATCGCGAACCGGCCCTGCGCCGCCTGCGCGTGAATCTCCCGCAGAACGGCCAGCAGCGCGGCGGTCTCTTCCGGCGTCAGCAGGCCGGCCTTCAACAGAGTTCGCGCATGCGCGGCGGAGCCGGCGCAATCGTGCTCGACCAGGTGCAGATCCCAGATGGGGTCGTCGCCCACCGTAAACCGATGAATCAACTCATCGAGCGGGCGGCCCTTGTCCCATAGTCGCTCGGCCATGGTCTGCTCCCGATCCGTGCCGGCCTTCTTCAGCGGCACATTCTTGGAAGTAGGCGCGGCAGATGCGCTCATAGGCGACCGCGCCCGCCATTAGTTCATCGATCGTAATGTACTCGTCCGGCGTATGCGACCGGGCGGATAGTCCCGGGCCGATCTTCACGGATGGAATGCCCTGCAGCGTCACCATGTCGCTCATCGTCGCGCTGCCTCGCGGCTCGCGCTCCGGAAAGACGAGCCGTATCGCGCGCACAATTGCGGCGCCGGGTTCCGTATGCACGGGCGCCATGCGGTCACTGTGAACCTGCACTTCGCAGGCCAGGTGACTGCGAAGCTGCTCCACTATCTCCTGGTGCGGCTGCTCGGGCGTGGTCCGCACGTCCACCCAGAATTCGCAGGCGTCGGGAATGACGTTTGTTGCGACGCCGCCCGCGATCTTCGTCACGTGCGCATGGCAGGCGCCGAGCATCGCATGCGGCGGGCCCCAGTCGAAGCTGCGCAACTGTGCCACCGCCTGCAATGCGTTGATGATCGCATTGTCGCCCGTGTTGGCGGGAGTATTGGCCGGGTGGCTGGTGCGCCCGCGCGCCGTGCAGCGGAGGATAAGCAGGCCGCGCTGCGCGATCATTGGAATGAGATCGGTGGGTTCACCGACCAATGCGGCGTCAATGGGCAGCAGGGCCGGAAGCGTTTCGCGCAGGCCGCGCCCGGTCGTTTCCTCCTCGGTTGTAAGCGCCAGGATCACGGTCCCCTCACATGCTATGCCCCGCGACTGGCTTTCGCGGAGCGCGAGCACGGCCTCGATCATCGCACAGACGCTGGCCTTGGCGTCGTTGGCTCCGAGCGCGGTGATGCGGCGGTTCTCCCACCGCGGCGTCCAAGGATCGGAGGTCCATCCTGCCGCCGGCGGGACCGTGTCGAGGTGAGAGTTGACCAGCAGCCGCGGACGCGGAGCGTCGCCTATCTCGCATACGACATTGTCGCCAAGGCGACGCACCGCGATCCCCGCAGCCGCAAGCTCGCTCTGAATCGCGTCGGCGACAGCCGCCTCCTGCCCCGACAGGCACTTGATGGATGTCAGGCGAAGCAGTCGCTCAATGAGTCGTCTGTTGTCCATTACGGATTGGCCGCCGGCTTCTTGTCTCGATCGGCGACGACGAGCGTCCCGCAGCCCTCGTTGGTGAACAGCTCGGCCAGCACGCTGTCCTGCGCCAGGCCATTGA
Source organism: Phycisphaerae bacterium RAS1 (assembly GCA_007859745.1). Lineage (NCBI taxonomy): Bacteria > Pseudomonadati > Planctomycetota > Phycisphaerae > Phycisphaerae bacterium RAS1. The sequence continues at coordinate 1,233,442 of SMLU01000001.1, forward strand.
CAATATGGACGCGCGGCACACCGCCCTTAAGCGCGTCCACGCACGCGGCGATCTTCGGAAGCATACCGCCGCTGATCGAGCCGCGCTTGGTCAGGGCTTCGAGATCGTCAAGGTCAAGGTGAGTTTGAAGCGTGGTGCTGTTGCTGACATCCAGCATGACGCCATCGACGGTCGTCAGGAGAATGTACTTGACCGCAGCAAGGTCAATAGCGAGGCGTGCAGCGACAGTATCCGCGTTGACGTTATACACTTGCCCGGCCGCGTCTGACGCCAGGCAGGCCACGACCGGAATAAACCGCCGCGCAGCAAGATGCTCGATTAGTTCAAGCCGCGCCCCAACAATGTTCCCGACGAAGCCAAAATCGACGTCCTGCCGCACTCCGCTGCTGGGATCGGTGACAGGGCGCACCGGGCGCCGCTCGACGGCGATCAGGCCGGCGTCGACGCCCGTCAGGCCAACCGCGGGTATGTCAAATCGCCGAAATGCGGCGACCAGGTTGGTGTTGATCGTTCCGGCAAAGACCATCTTGGCCAGGTCGAGCGTCTCCGCATCTGTGATTCGCCTTCCCGCGACGAAAGTCGGCGTCAGACCCATTCGCTCGGACAGCGCATTGAGCTGCTCCCCGCCGCCGTGCACAACGATCAGCTTGATTCCAAGCGAGGCCAGCAGAGACAGTTGCTCGACGACATTGTCCAGGCCTGGCCCCGGTTCGCACAGGCGGCCGCCGAGCTTGACGACGAACACGCGGCCTTCGAACGCGCGGATGTAGGGAATCGCCGTGCGAAGGGCGCTCATGTTGGCGTGTGCGTACATTGTGAGTGCCTCGGCAATGTCACTTGTTTGCATGTCGCAACAGATCGATCAGGATCGCCGCCTGGATCCACATCCGGTTCTCAGCCTGATCCACGACGGCGCAGCGGCGGTCGTCCAATGCTGCATCCGTGATGACGACATTGCGCCGCACAGGCAAACAGTGCATAAGAATGCTCTGCTCGCGCCGCAAGTGCCGCGTGTCTACCATCCAATGAGCATGCTGTCGGAAGCTCTCGTGCTGTGCCTCGATATTGCCATAGAACTGCGGGCTGCCCCAGCTCTTGACATAGACCACGTCGGCCGAGGCGCACGCCTCATCCTGATCGTGCGTAATGCGCAACACCGTGCCTCGCGCCGCACACCAGCTTCGCGCCTTGTCCACAACGTGCGCGTGCAGTTCATAGCCGGGCGGATGCGCGATGGTCAGGTTGCAGCCGGCCGCCGCGGCCGCCAGCGCGGCCGAGTTCGGGACGGCCATCGGCGTCGGCTTGGCTTGCGGCGCCCACGTCAGCGTGAAGTTCCGCCCCGCAGCGCCGCTGAATCGTTCGTCCACGGTCATCCAGTCGGCCAGTCCCTGACAGGGATGCTCCATCGCGGATTCCAGACTGACCATTGGAACTGTGCAGTAGCGCGCGAAACTCCGAATGAGCGCATCGGCCTGATCCTCCTCGGCGTCCTTCAGCCCGCCAAACGTGCGCACACCGAGAACATCGAAATAGCGGCTGAGCACCGGAGCAGCTTCCTTGACGTGCTCAGCCTTGTCGGCGTCCATGACGACGCCTTCCCGATGCTCCAGGTTCCAGGTGTCGCCGCCGACGTTCATCGTGATCGCACTGCCGCCGAATCGCATCATCGCGGCTTCGAAAGACGCCCGCGTGCGCAGGGACGGGTTGAAGAAGACCATGCTCAGAATCTTGCCGCGCAGAATGCTCGCCTCCTCGCGGGCCTTGCCGGCTTTCAGGGCCCGCGCCAGTCGCACAATGGCTGCCAGCGACGTCGGGTCCGAGTCGAGCATGCTGATGAAGTGGCGCATCGTCCTGGGCACTCCATGCCTCGGTACTAGAATCACTGAATCGCGCACAGTGCATTCCGCAACAGCAGAACCGCCTCCGGCGGCGTATTGATCGGCGGCATGAGCCGCAAGACGTTCGAATCGGCGCTGGTGCCCGTGACAAATCCCGCATCGAGCAGCTTCTGCTGCACCGCCTTCGCCGGGCCGCGCGTCCGCAGGCCGATCAGGCAGCCGCGGCCGAGCACACGCTCGACCGGTCCGACGACAAGCTCCTGGTGCATGGCGTCGCCCAGACGTGCCGCGTGCTCACAGAGTGAGTCGCGCTCAATCGTGTCGAGCACCGCGAGCAATGCGGCGCACACCACCGGACCGCCGCCGAAGGTCGATCCCAGGTCGCCGGCTTTCACGCGCGACGCGACGCGCTCATTCATCAATACCGCGCCGATCGGCATCCCATTGGCCAGGCCCTTCGCCGAAGTGGACATGTCCGGCGCCACGTTGAATGCCCCCGCGACGTACGGCCGGCCGAGGCGGCCGGCGCCGGTCTGAATTTCGTCATAGATCAGGTACGTCCCGGTCTGGTTCGAGCGGCGCCGCAGGGCCTGAAGAAACTCGGCGGACAACTCGACAATGCCGGCGATGCTGAGAATCGGCTCGACAATAATCGCCGCAATGCCCGCATCCAGCTTGTCAACGTCATTCAGTTGATTCGGCCGCAGCCGCACGCTGTCAACCAGCAGATCGGAAAACGGCGCGCGCAGCTTCTCCTCTGTGGTGGCCGAAAGGGCGAGCAGCGTGCGGCCATGCCAGCCGCCCTCCAGCACGGCGATGCGCTTTCGGCCTGTCTGCTGGATCGCCAGCTTGAGCGCGTTCTCATTGGCTTCGGCGCCGCTGTTGCAGAAGAAGACCGAATTCAGATCGGCGCCCGCGAAGCGACACAGCCGCTCGGCCGCACGCGCGCGAATCTCCAGCGGGACGACATTGGAATAGAACGTCAGCTTCGCCATCTGTTCCGTGACGGCGCGCGTCACGCCGGCATGCGAATGCCCGAGCAGCGCCACAGCGTGGCCGCCATAAAAATCCCAGTATTCGCGCCCATCGCGCGTCAGCAGCGTTGCACCGTTGCCCGACACGGGCTCAATGGGAAATTGTGCGTACGTATCGACCAGGGCCGGCCTGGCGGCCCGTTGGGCGGACGGATTGCTGAGCACTTGCTGCATTTCGTGATTCATCATTCGTTGTTCATTGGTCGGCGGCCGGCTACAGTGGACGCAGCGACGGCGTCCACAGGCCGGCCGTTTCGGGCAGTCCACACATCAGGTTCATATTCTGAATGGCGGCACCGGCCATTCCCTTCACCAGGTTATCCAGGGCCGCCATGGCAATCACCTTGTGGCCGCGGCACGCGACGGAGATGTCGCAGAAATTCGAGCCGACCACATCCTGCAGAGTGGGCGATTCATCGCGCAAACGCACAAACGGACTGCCGGCGTAAAACGTGCGATACTGCTCGCGCAGCGCGACTGTGTTTGTTTCCTGCGACATTGTCAAATGAACCGTCGCAAAAATACCGCGCGTCACATCCATGCTCTGTGCCACGAAGCTCAGCCCGATGCGCTGCCCGGACGGGTCCTTCCAGGCCTGGAGTATCTCACCCTCGTGCTGATGCTCGAGCGCCTTATACGCGCGAAAGTCCGCGTGCCGCGTCGGATGATGCGTCGTGTCCTTCAGTTGCCGGCCGGAGCCGGACGAGCCGGTTTTCGCGTCAACGGCAACCGGGCCGGAAAAGCCGCTGCATACCAGCGGCGCGGCAGCCAGAATGGCCGAGGTCGCCAGACATCCGGGGTTGGCGATGCGATGCGCCGTGCGAATGGAGTCGCGATCCAGCTCGGGAAGACCATAGACAAACGTACCGCGACGCGACGGCAACTCCGGCGTCTCGGGATAGTAGCGGCGGTGCAGCGTCGCGTCGCGCAGGCGCAGATCACCGGACAGATCAATGATGCGGAGCTTCTCGCGCTCGCGCCGCGCGTCCACTTCGCTCAGGACGCGGTCGGCGGCCGGCCCGCTCGCCCCGTGCGGCAACGCGGCAATGACGACGCCGAAATCGCCGGAGAATAGCGCGTCGTAGTCCACCCGCTCGACGACGCGAAGATCGTAGAAACCGGCCAAATGCGGGTGCACGGACGCCAGCGGCTCGTCCACCTGCGACGTCGACGTGATGCAGACGACTTCCGCGGCCGGATGCTGCACCAACAGGCGCAGCAGTTCGCCCGCGCCGTAGCCACGGGCCCCCAGAATCGCGACGCGAATCGGGCGGCTCATGAAGCCGCTCGCTTCAGGCGGCCGTTCAGCCGGGTCACGATGAATTCACCGAGGGCGACGCCGTGCGTGCGAGCGTTGATCGCGGCCAGTCCGAGCTGGTCACGCACGTAGCGGACGCCGACGTCGTTGTCCGTCGTCGGCCCGCTCACGACGTCGATCCGCAGACCGTAGCGTTCCTGCAGCATGCGCTGCGCGCCCCAGGCGCCGACCGGGTCGTTCGCACACAGCACGATCGCCCCCGCCACTCCCATCAGCTCGCGATCTGAGAGAATCTGCTGCACGCCATACTCGCCCGCGACGCCGTCACCCAGCTCAGCGACGATCACGTCGGCGCCCTGCTGCACGAGGTGCGCCAGCAGCGCGCGGGCCACCGGAGCGGCCGTGCGCGGCGTCGTCGTGACAACACCCGCGTCGGTGAACGAGACGGCCAGCTTCGCCCCGTAGTCCACCATTTGCAGAGCGTCGCGCCGCAGCGAGACGCCGGTCAGCTTGCAGCCGCCAACCGTGAAGCCGCGCGTCGAAAGCTGGCGAATCAGCCGGCAGGCGGCGGAAGTCTTGCCGGCGTTCATGCAGGTGCCGGCGAAGTAAACCACCGGAACGTGCGCCGGCAACGTCGCGCTGAGCGCGATCGCGTTCATGCCAATGTGTGCCGGCGTGCCGATGCGATCCTCGAATTCGGGAAAGACCAGCACGGCGCCGAGGACCTCGACGTCAAAGGGCTTGCCCACGTCCGGATTCTGCGACGTGCATTGGCCGATGACCCCGCCCAGATTAAGCAGTTGCAAAACCTGCCCCGGCCCGATCGCCTCGGGCACGACGCCCGAGTAGCCGTGCAGTGCGTTGCGCGGTCCGAGCGCGCCGGCGATCACGTCGCCCTCGTGCAATGTGACCATGCGGCCGTGCACGTCCTCAATCTGGTTGTAGACGCTCTTTTCGCCGCGAATGCGACCGGCGATGACGTATCCCTCGCCGGCGACGATCTGATCGCTGATGCGCAAATCGCGCCGCAGCGCAACATTACGGGTCACGGACGCGATCTTGTCGGCCCAGATACGCATTGTTGTTGAGGGACGAGAATCAGTTGGTGTCATTGGATGAGTCAGAAGTTAGACCTCGGAGTTCAGCAGTCAACAGTCAGCGCACGGGTCTTTCGTAGTTCGATACTCGACATTCGACGTTCGACATTCAGCCTCTTGCCTTCAACTCGCTCCTCGCTACTGTGAACTCGCTACTCTACCCAGCAGCCAGTCCTGCATCCCATACAGCTTGCAGAATCCGGCGGCTTCAGCGCCGTTCCACAGGGCGCTGCTTTCGCCGTAGCGGGCGATTTCCGGGTCCATCAGCGACCAGGGGCTGGTCGCACCCAGCACCACGGCCTGGCCGGCGAAGAGGCGCACGATCACGTCGCCGCTCACCCGCCGCTGCGACGAGGTCAGAAACGCCTCGACATCGCGCATCAGCGGGTCAAAGTACCGCGCTTCGTGAACGGCGGCGCCGTACAGCTCGCCCAGCGTCTGCTTCCAGAAAAGCTGCTGGCGCGAGAGCACCAGCTTCTCCAACTCGCGATGGGCCGCAATCAGCGCCTGCGCCGCCGGAGCCTCAAACGCCACGCGGCCCTTGATCCCCAGGATGGTGTCGCCCACGTGCATGCCGCGGCCGACGCCGTGCCGGCCGGCCTGCGCGTTCAGCAACTCAATGAGCGCAACCGGGTCGAGCTTCCTTCCCGTGAGCGCGGTCGGCACACCGCCGTCAAATGAAATGGTCAAGTCCTCGGGCGACGCCGGCCAGCGCTGCGGACCGGCCGTCCAGACATACGCCTCATCCGGCAAAACTCCGTCGGAGCGATGCGTCTCGGCCCCGCCGATCGTCGTGCCCCACAAGCCGCGGTTGATCGAATAACGCGTCGTCTTCGGCGGAATCTCGATGCCGCGCCCGGCGAGCCAGGCGGTCTCCTGCTCGCGCGAGAGGGCCTCGCTGCGGATCGGCGTGAGAATCTCCAGCTCCGGCGCAAAGGCCCGAAAGCCGACGTCGAAACGCACCTGGTCATTCCCCGCGCCGGTCGAGCCGTGGCACAGCGCCGAAGCCCCGATTCTCCGGCCGTATTCGGCCACGCAGCGCGCCTGCACGACGCGCTCGGCCGAGACGCACAGCGGATAAACGCCGCCGCGCAGCGCATTCGCGAAAACAAGGTACCGCAGGACGTCGTCAAACAACTCGCGGCGGGCGTCGATCAACCGGTATGACGCCGTTCCGGCGCGCGCGGCCATTTTCTCGATCGCGGCCAGCTCGTCGGCGTCGAATCCGCCGGTCTGAACGGTGAGGGCGTGCACGTCGCAGCCCTGCTCGCGCAGCCGCACGGCGCAGTAGGTCGTATCCAACCCGCCGGAAAACGCCAGTGCGACTTTCTTGCTCATCAAGTTCCTTTAACCGCTCTGTATTCGCTGATGCGCCCGCAGAAACGCCGTCACGCGTCCCTGCGCGGCCCGGCTGCGGACGGCGACGAATATCGTGTCGTCGCCCGCGATCGTGCCGACAATCTCCGGCAATTTACGCTCGTCCAGAGCCACGGCGACGGTCCCGGCGGCGCCGATGACGGTGCGGACCACCACCAGGCTGGCGCCCGCCGCGTCGACCGCGGTGATTAATTCATCCAGGCGCGGGTCCTTCTCGATGTCGCGCCGCGGGCGGCGGATCTCGCCCAGCCGGACATAGCGGCCGTTCACCTTCAGCAGCGCCAGCTCACGCAGGTCGCGGCTGACGCTGGCCTGCGTCGCTTCCAGCCCTTTTTCGCGGAGCAGGGCGACAATCTGCTCCTGGCTCTCCAGCGCCTGCTCGCGCGCCAGTTTCGAAAGCAGCGCCTGCCGCTCATTCTTGCCTGCAACCGCGAACATACTCACCATGAATTAAACAACAAGATTGAATTATTATTCGCCGTCAGCGAATGTCAAGCCCCACGCCGCGCCGCGGACAAATTTCTTCGCCGCCGCCGCCCGCGGCGCGGTAGAATAGGCGCATGTTCGGCCGGCGGCCCGGCCGCGGCTGCATGGAACTCAAAGAATGCGCATTTCAGCTTCAATCGTGTCGCGGGCGCTGGTCCTTCTTGTGCCGCTGGCGGTCGCCTCGGCCCCGACCGTCCGCTTCATGTCTTTCAACGTCGAGTCCTACAACTCGCCCGGGTCGGCGTCCTACAACGCCCTCGTGCGCCTCGTCTACTCGATGGACCCGGACATCCTCCTGATCCAGGAAGCCAGCGACGACGCCGGCCGCACAGCTTTCCAAACCGAATTCGCCGCCGCCTACCCTTTTCGCCAGCTCGGCGCGGCCGACGGCGGCGGCATCCGCCAGCACACCTTCAGCCGTTGGGCGCTGTCCGCCCCGGCCAACATCTTCGCCGGCGGATTCAGCCGCCCGACCATTCGCTGCGAGGTGGATTTCGATCCGAACCGCCCGGGAGCCGAGTTCCGCGTCTACAACTGCCACTGGAAGTCCGGCTCGGCCTCGACCGATTTCCAGCTTCGGGCGGCGATGGCCGCCGCCATCCGCACCGACATCGAGAACCTCTGGAACGTCCGCCAGGACTTCCGCATCATCCTCGGCGGCGACCTGAACGAAGAAGTCGGCGAGCCGGACATCGCCCAGGTCTACTTCCCGCAGTTCAACATGAACTACGTCAACCGCGTCGACCCTTTCACCGGCAACAACGCCACCCGCCTCTCCAGCGGCCGCAGCATCGACCACTTCATCGTGTCGGACACGGCGTTCGCGCGCGTGCAGACGGCCTTCATCTACAACTCGGATACGTACGACCCCACCCCGCCGCCGCCGGCGCTGGCCAGCGACTCACTGATCGCCAGCGATCACCTGTCGGTGGTGATGGACATGGACATGGAGTATTTCCTGCTCGGCGACCTGAACGACGACGGCGAGGTCAACGTACTGGACATCAACCCGTTCACGCTGGTGCTCGCGGCGCCGAACAGCTATCGCCTGCAATACCCGTGGGTTGATGTTGAGGCGGTCGCGGACATCAACCTCGACGGAAACGTGGACGTGCTGGATATCAACCCGTTCATCGCCCTGCTGGCGGGTCCATAGGCCGCGGGGCTCGCGCGCATAGAAAGTGGCGTAGGGCAGGTGAAGCCGCGCGGCGGGCCTTCGTTTTCAAATTCACCCCCACGCGGCTTCACCTGCCGCCTTTTCGCCTCCGCGCCCACGGCCGTTCCCCTTCGCCCGGCGGCGGGGCCAGCGGCAGTTCGCAAACGGTCGCGAGCCGCGCGCCCGAACATCGGACGGTTGTTGACGCGGCCGTCTGCGACCTGCCCGACCCGCCACCCGCTGATCCTCGAAAAGGTATCGAAGATTTGTGAACGAACTTCTAACTCAGGACACTAGGGCCGCATCACGATGTTCCACTCCGTTTGACCCGACGCGCTCGTATCCGACGCACGCGGCGTAACCGGAACGGTGTACCGCCAGCGCACTTCCCCGGCGCTCGTGCTGAAGCCGCCGGGCGGCGCGTTGACGCCGGAGCTGTTGAATGGCGTCCAGCCCATGGAGTGATCGTCGCCGCGCGAAATGCCCGTGCACGGGTCGTCATACGTCTTGGCCAGACCGGATCGGTAGTACGGCGCGTCCTCCGTGATGGCGATCGACGGCGACGAGCCTTGGGCGCAAAGAAACCGCCCGCGAACGGCGCTGATCTGGTGGTCGATGGGGTCGTAAGTCGCCGTCACGTCGCGCGGTTGCGGGCATTGCACCGTGCTCCCGTAGGAAACGGTGTACATCCACATGTGCCGAAGCCGCCACGTCCCCGTGAGCGTCCCATCCGGATTGACGTGCAGGTCGAAGTCGTCCGTTCGCGTGCGGACCTCGTGCGTCACGTCGAAGGTGCGGTCGATGACGCTGGTAATCGACCCGGTGACGCTGCGCGGATCATCGAGCTCGTCGTACGGCTCCGACTCTCCGGCGAACGGATCGATCTGCCCATTCTGATCCAGGTCTTCCATGAAATCCGGCAGCCCGCCGTGATCGGCGTCCAGTTCCAATTCGGGGGCAAGGAAACCGCGCTCCAGGTAGCGCCGCGCGGCGCCGTCCGATCCACCGCCGTTGTGGAACGACCCCCACCCGTGCCGCAGGTCGAAGACGCTGCCTTCGATTTCGGCGCCGTCGCGGATGCAGTCTTCGTCCGTGTCCCACAGGGCCACGTCGGTCCCGAAGCGAGCCGTCTCATCGAAGTCAATGACACCGTCAGCGTCTCCGTCGGGCGCGTTCATGATGTCGGCTTCATCCGCCGCCGTCCGCACCGCGGCCGGCATCCGCCAGTAGGCCGCAATCGCGACATTCTCAAGGCCCAGCGCGATCCGCCTGGCATGCCAGGGGTCATTGATGATCAACTCACGCTGGCCATTCCGGATGCGCCAACCGATGATGACAACCGCGTGCTTGGCCGTGGGCGAAGGGTAATGGCCCATGAGGACCGGCTTGCGGTCGTGAACGTCGGATCGGACGGAATCCCAGAGCCGGTCGCGTTCCGCGCCGGTATTCGGCAGGCCCGGCGAGTAGTACACCGGCGCGCCGCCCAGCGCGAATCCAATCGCAAACGTGACCTCGTCGTCGTAGAGGCCCCGGCCGTAGTTGAGGTCAAGCTCCGGTCCCCGCCGCAGCTCCCGGAAGCGCGTGAATATCTCAAGTCCGATCCGATCCTGACTGAGATGTGGCGGCTGCGGCGCACGAGCGCCGGCGTAGTACGCGTTGATCATCGACGTCGATGCCAGCGCACAGTTCATCGCGTCCGCGGGGTCGCTTTCGTCGGTCTGGCCGACGGGGTGCGGCGCATTCCACGCCTGCGGGTCGCCCGACGGCCGGTTCG